>NC_019567.1:1227259-1534074 GCF_000317895.1 Bdellovibrio bacteriovorus str. Tiberius | reverse complement strand
TGGAACAACAACAGTCCCTCGTTTCATCTCTTTTCCGCAAGCGCTTTTTATCTTTTGATGAATGTATCCCAATGGGGGACGATTCCCAGGAAAGCAGCCTGTTTCTGCTTTGAATCTCATGGCATCATTCACTTTTTCACTCAAGACACGGCTGTAGTTCTTATTTTGAACAGCATAGAAGTCTCTCATTAAAAAATCAGAAGCAGGACTTTTTGAATGAAGAACCTTCCGGTCATTCACATAGTGAATACAGATTTTTCCTTCCTTAACCAGCCTTTCATTGTTCTCATTGTCTGTAAGATTACGAGCCTCGCGATCGTTCATATAGAAAAGAACATTGTAAATATCATTTCTTAGTGCCGTCTGAATAGCATCAGCATATTTCTTTCGAAGATCCGATCTTTTCGCGGATTCAACAATCCTTCTTGTGTCGACCAACTCAAGGTCAAACTCCCCACAATATTCTACAACTTTCTCTTCTTGAACTTGATGAGAGTTATTGCCTTCTTGCCTTTTGCTAGATACACGCAGTAGTGCGATGGCTTTTCTATTTCTTATTTTTTTTGGTAACATTTAATACCCCAAACATAATTTTAACTCGATGGCTTCGGAAAGAGAAGATCTTAGCCATCTTGAGACTCATGCGGTCTTTTTCTTTTACTGATCTCTACCAGAAGTTTGAAGAGCGTGACAACTTCGATAAACTCATCATCAGAACAGGAGTCCGAACAACTCAGACCTTTCTTTAATGACTCTACTAATTTTGTCATGCCCTACCTACAAATCGGTCATCTTATCATTGTAAGAAAAAGCTCTTGTGACTCCGGACGATATAGACGACAAAGAATTGTTTAAATATTTACTACGGTCTTTTGCGTAGCTCGGAGGAGGACAAATTGTCCAAATGCGCTCCTTCCCTCTGACAAATTCAATAAAATACTGTGAACTCTGAAGGTTTGCTTTTATTTCTACCAGCTTCTTTCCCATTGCATGAGGACTCGAAGGCAAATACCTTGGCTCTATTCCCGCAGACTCTGCACAACTTCTTATTCCACTAAGCAAATCACTTGCAGAACCTCTAAAACCAGAACTTCCTGCTTTGAGAAAAATATAGTCCAGCACTGTTGCAATAGGTGATGCATCCAAGGACTCTTCATTCAGCCTCTGATTATTTTTCTCTAGGGCATCCTCGAAATCACTTCTGCAATATCCAAGAGCAAGAGCAATCGCACACCCCCATTTTCCATAGTCAGCCATTCGAGTGTTAAAAGATCCTTCAATTGTGGGCAGGAGCGCCATGGCCTTTGATAGCGCATCAAAACACCCACCAAGAATCTGTGCTCGGTCAGTTTCAAAATCTGCAAAAAGAGTTTTTTCATCCTTGCGCAGATGTCTTTCAATCCTTTCTAACTGGAATAAGAGGCATCTGTCTAAAAGATCAGCGCGTTGAGCAGGGACTGTGATTCCGTTAGCAACAACAACACGTAAGAATCGCTCGGCCATCATTGAGTCGTCTGTGTAGAGACGTCTTTTAATAAAAGACGCCCCAGTTACTACCTTACAGATGTAGTCGGAAAACTTTCTTGTAAAATCCGGAACATTATCCAAGCAAACAACCCATCTTTGACTGGCCGCAATCTGAAAGTCATTCTCCGAGGCTGAGTGGATATCAGTCACCGTATTTGGATCAACAATAGCTGTAAAGACTTTCATCGCTGTAGTCTTCGCAGCGCCTTGAGATCCAAAGAAGTTCCCAAATGGATGAGGAATATCCGCAACAAATGACGAAACCAAATACGTCAAGAATAGCAGCCTATCCGACTTGTCCTTAATATTCAGATATTCAAACACTTTGTGAATATCTCCACCAGGAACAGGCTCCGGCAAAGGCTTCATTCCGGAAGATCTCTTAAAAATAGGCCTGTCAATACTAGTTATATTCCAGCCATCAGCAGTAATAGAATAAATATTGCTAATGCCATCAACAAGAATTTCGCCGCCAGCTCCAGTCGCGACTCTAACAGATAAATTAACTTCATTGTCAGACAGATCACAAAGGGCATCAATAGTGCCAATGATCGAATCCAAGGCGTTGTCGTTCAGGATTCGACTTCTTTCATTCTCACCATCAATTAGATATGCTTTTTGCCTTAAATACCGACGCAACTCTATTGAGCGAGTGGGGTAAACATCCAACGCACTACCACGGGCGATGGATACAATTCCTTCGCCACTCGAGTTTCTCCAAAGTCCGTGAAACGCAAAACCAGATACGTTAATACTATTTACTAATGCCACGTTCAAATCCCTTGATGTTGATGTAATTGTCATTGTTGGCATACAGTTCAAATTCCATGTTCTGAATTTCAGTCTCAAAACTTCTCCCATTGATCCAGCCATCTGCATCGCAGAGGTATTTCTCCAAAATGGGACGTGTTATCAGGAAGAAGCCTTTGCTATCGATTGGGCAATAGGCTGTTTTTGTTGTCTCAATCCCATCCTCACTGCGAAGATGGAGTACTAAGATAATGGCTCTTGAACTAAGGAATTTAAGTCCAACGATTTTCGCATTACATTTCATTGCGAATCCCCTCTTGCGACTGAGTAGTATTTTGACCCTCATCGAAAGAAGCAGGGAAGGCTGCTATCTTTAGATATGACCTTGCACCATTTGGATAAGTCGAAGTCATTACCTTGATTTTTAGAGGCCTCCCAATAAGATCTTCTGTTGCAATTTCACGACCTTGGTAGTCTGGCTTGACAGCTAAAACAAAGTTCTTAAAGAATCCGGCAGCTTTTCCTTCCAAAGGAAGAGTTACTGGAATGACCTTATCTTTATAAGGACCTTCTGTGATTTTACTCTCAACTTTGACAGCCGTAGTGCCAGACTTAGTTGTAATCGGAGTTGCAGAAACAATGGCGGCTGTATAAATGCCCGCAGGCACTTGCTCTATTGAATTATTGTAGTTTGGTTTTAGAATGCCCAAGATGGACCTCACCTTCTCCCTTTTCAAGGGTTTGTGCGGTTGATTCCGCTTAAGTGAGATCCTTATGTCATACCTTAAAAAAGCACTCTAAGGGGGCCGAAAGTCGCATATATTCGATTTGAGACTACTTTTTTCGAGGGTTAAGGTACACCTCAATGTTATCCTTCGAAAAATATATTAACGGCTTAAACTTAGGATATTGGAGGTCATGATCATACTCCATATCTAAGTTGAATCGCCAGTTCAAGATGTCAGCAATGACTTCATGTTTTAATCTAAATTTTTCCTGTTCAACATTTGCCAATATTCTTGAATGCATCTCCTGTGACTTTTTGTCCTTACTAAAAAAATCATTTAGTTGATCTGCCAAGGTAAGTTTAGAAGACTTTGTATTTAGAGACGACACTTTAAATGAATTAATGATCTCGTTTTTCATTTTCTCATTAATGTATGCAGAATTCTTAATGCTTCTTCTGAACGTACTATCAGGCGCTTGAAGATTTCTTAATAAGTACCAAAAAATATTTTTTATACCATTGAGCTCCTTTGGAGGCTTAACATCACCGGCGTTGTTGAATAGTCTTGGGTCTCCATTTTTATTGGCGACATAATTAACAAGCCTACGATTTGTATATTCGCCAAACATTTCTCCAAAGTAAGGGCTTCTGAAAACTTGAAGTGCATTAACAATGTCATAAATTAGCTGTCTAGATTGTAGATCCTTCTCAAGACAATCACAGATTATTTGTAGATTTATATTTTCAAGCATCTTCTGAAAAAGACAAAGAAGCCCTCTATGAAAGTCAGGAATTAGATCCAGACATTTTCCTTCTTTCTTTGCATCCTGTTCCTCTTTTTCAAGGGTCTTTCCAAACTTGATATATTCGGAGAATGCTCTGTTATTGTAGAGGGTATTAAACTTATCTAGTATAGTTTCCTCGGCATGGGACTTATTCTTAAGACCAAATGGCAGAGCCAACGGCAAATTAATGTTCTCATTCATAACTTATTCCCTTTTTTATTTTGATTCACGCAGGCAAAATTTTAAAAAAGGTGGAAAAGAATAAAAAAACTAACAAGCAAGCTATTCTTTATGCGAGATGTTCGACAGAGCTACAGCAGCCAGAAGTGCAGCTTGAAGCTCTAAGGGACTACGCCCACCATGTAGAACTCAATAACACAGTGGAGATCGTGGATCAAGGCTACAGCGGCGGAACGGATATTCGCCCTGGCCTTGCTGAACTCCAAAAACTTGTACGTCGTAACGTCGTAAGTGTCGTATGCGTCGTTCGACTCGATAGGATGTTCCGCTCTCTCAAGCACCTATTGGATATGATGATTCTTTTCGATGACCATAACGTCAAGTTCATCAGTATTGAAGACAATATAGATTTTTCAACGGCGATCGGTAAATTGCAATTCCAGTTACTTGCCTCATTTGCTGAGTTTGAACGAGCCCTCATTAGAGAACGGACTATCGCTGGTCTTGCCTATGCCAAGTCCCAAGGAAAAACTTTAGGACGACCACCGCTTAAGTTAGATCAAGAAATATTAAGATTAAGAGAACAGGGTATGTCCTATCGGAAAATCGAAGAGCAGTTAGGCTGTTCCAATACAGTCATAAAACGTGTCTTGAAGGGCGCAGCTAAATCGTTTTCCGAAAAACACACCTCAGAGGGTAATGACAACAAGTGATTACGAAGGGTTACGGCTTCTGGATTTTTGTCATTTTCGAGAGAACGAAATCGGCCGATTAAAATTCGTTACAGAGGAGAATGATTGAAGATACGAGATCTTGAAATTGTCTTTAAAAATGCCAACAAGATTCTCAGCCAGATTAGGAAAGAACATATTACACTCAAAGCTTCCCCCATCATTAGTGTTGGATACGGACAGATAAGAGAAGGCATGACCACTGAGTCTATTATTCATGAAGCCGCTTCAACACTAGTTCCCTCAAGAGCCAGACAAGAATGCATCTATCTTTCAATATTGCTACGCGAAGCTCGCAGATATTGCGCTCAAATAGATTCAAGTGAACTTAGAAAGATTGCTGAATCAGCCCATGAAGCACTAATAAGAAGCGCTGACTTACTAGAGATCTCGGAAGAGTCGCACGTTTACCTACTTCTGGATGATTTAGACTATGATCTCATCACCACTCTTAAACAGAACCCTCTACTTAAAGAATCTCCATCCAGCAAATCATCTATTCAGCTATCAATTGGGAAAGTTAAAGATCTTAAATTTGAAAGAAAGGATGAATACACATGAATATGTACATCCGAAGCACGCTGTTACGCGCATTGAACACACTGTTAAGCAACTATCTAAAGCAAATTCTGTTATTTGACGAAGGATAATAGCGTGAAACAAATAAAGAATATTTTCGGAAATACATTAAAGACGCTTTTAAGCCAAAAGAGCCTAACAGCAAAAGATCTTTCCAGAGATCTCAACATTCCATATCGAACTGTACAAGAGTGGCTGGGCGCCGGCGGGCGAATTCCTCGGGAAGCTGAGACAATCAAGTCACTATCGAACTATTTTGGCATTAGCACACATTACTTGTTGTTCGGAGAGCAGGATCCACGAGAGGAATTTATAAGCCTCATCGACAAGGCAGAGGTTCACACCGGCCTATATGAAATCACTATTAAGAAAGTTAAGACAAAATCAGGGAAGTGAGAGTTTATTATGTCAAATACACTAAAAACCATCTTATTAGCGTTGTTTTTAACCGCATCTACAGCAAATGCTGAGAGCCCAAACCAGTCCCTAAGAGTCATCTCAGATTCGCAGGGAGGACTTATTAATTTTGAAACATCTCTGAAGTCCTTTGTTAAGCTCTTTTCAAATGGTAAAACTTCATGGACTGCCGTGGGCAGCGATAGTTGGATCTTAACCAATGAATCCGTGGATCAAATGACGGACAACGTGACGGTCTCCAAGTTTCTGTTTAAGAAAAAGACGGTAAAGAAAGAAGACATCTTGGATATTCAGAGAGTTGTTATTGATGGAAAGGATATTCCACAAATTCTGTTTCCCAATATTCTCTATCCTCTAAAAGAAGGCCTTAAGAGCAAGGGACTGATGGATATGAAGAAATCAAAAGGTAAATAGGCACTTCAATCAAGGCCAGGAGGATTCTATGAAAAATGCTATTCTGATACTTTCTTTGTTCATTTTGGCTACTGGGTGTTCCTCAAAAGAGAAGCGAACTAAATTTTCAGATAAGTCCATGAGGATCATGATTGATAGTGCTTCTATTTCAGCAAAAGAGTATGCGAAACTCCAAACAGCTCTAGTGGCAAATGGATCTTTCATTATTCTTGATAGATCAAAAGGATTGAAGGCAATCAAAGAAGAACAAGATATGCTTCACCGGAAGTCTATTGATCGCTTTGAAGATCGAGAAAAGTTTGCACTTTATGGCAAACTGTATGGAGCAGGTGCCGTCGTAGTGGCCAATGTTCAATGCCGAGATATTTCTTATTGGACTGGAATGGGACACGAGTGCCAGCAATCCATTAACTTGATGGACACTTCCACAGGGGAAGTTATTACCGCTGTAGAGAATACTGTAAAAACAGACTGGGGCACTGTCGCCTCCTGGGATGAGGCCGTAACAAAACTAGTTGATGCCTACCCAAAGGACTTCAAGTCTGAGCCCATTACTGCACGGCTAATGGAGTACAAAGCAGAATCTCAAGAAGAAGCCCTAAGACAGAGAGAACAGGCTGTCCAAAACGGCATTACTCAGTCAGAAGAATAAAGTAGGTATATAAATTCTTAAAGAAGAGGGCCATATAGCACCGCTACCCCGCATTGGAAAACGCTGGCTTGCTATTTATCCTTCGTTAACTGGGAAATCACCTTTAGAAGCCTAGCCGCCTTGGTGTCATCAGTAACCAATGGCAAGACTCCTAACAGCATCAACGCTGACGCATTCGTTACCTTTGCCCTGAGCGACCTACCCGCTCTGTAGCTATTCATAGCCTTGCTTGCTTCAATATCTATCTTCTTTGTGGACGGAATGGACATAACACCTCCAAGAAGGAAAACTCTTCAGCTGCTATTAGAGTAAACTCCAGATCCGTCTTAGGAGCGGCTCAGTGACTGCCCCCGCCGGTTGGCCGCGGCGACCTGTACTTATTGTGCCACGAGCTTATTACAGCGTCGTTTCCTTGTGAAAAGCCTCCTTTCCTCCGGAACCCCAAACCAGGCTGAATAATTGTTCACGACTCGACGCTTTCTCCCTTTTTTTATTTCGACCAGCGGTGTTTGCTTTTTGAGAAGGCGCAAGCTTTCCGTCAACGCGTAGCCTATCAGACGTAAAATTAGGCAAGGTTCAGTTACCTAATAAGGACTGGCAAAGGCTCTTGAAGAAGTCTTAAATCTACTGGGAATCTTCAACGCTATTTCTTTTAGGTGTCAGGTAGTCATTGGGGATGGATGCGGACGCATTCATAGGTGACACAGTTGGGCTTCAGTAGCATCAGGACGATCAAGACTGAAGGGGGATTTACTCTCAAACCGGCCAATAAGGGATCTTGAATATAGAGGATCACTCCTCGCCTTCAGGTAACGACTGAATACTTTGGTGGATGGGTAACGGCAACCACCATTAACTGGCGAGTTCTACTGATGGAATTACTGACCGTTGTTCCATGAGTAGCGCTGGCCAGAGGGTTAAGTTTGAAGTATCGCGCTAGCAATCACTATTTCTAGAGTGCGCAGCTCTCTTCTTAGGGTAGGGGGATTGCCGTTGTTGTAACTAAAGATCTAAAGTAACATACTAGACCGGGAACTTTAGAAACTCCTACACTACTATCATCAACCTAAAATCAGGCTTCTACTGAAATCATCAGCTCAAACTCATAGGAATCCAAAGGTACTTGCAATAACAGGTGCTGCTTTGGCGGTAAAATCGATCAGAGAAAGGGCCACACTAAGTTTGTTCAACTTCTCCCACGTCTTCTTTACCAAATCACTATTTCTAGATTCAGCAGAAATTTTAGCCTGAGAGATAATGACATCAGCATAAGTCCGGGCTAGTTCCTTTTGATCTTCTGAAGCCGCATTAGAGGATTCAATCTTACTGATCAAGTTGCGAATAGAAATCTCAAGATCTGCATTTTTGTTGACTTGCGATTGACTACTGCCAACAGATCCCTGTTGAATTTGCGAACCGTTCATGTTTTTAATATTGATAATATTTACCATTGGCGGAAAATGTTCAGTCCTTAACTGGGGGTTGGTTCTAGCTCTCTCAATCTCAACCAATCCTTGATGAGTTAGCTCGACGGTAGGCCCATCATCATCGCCCATCGTCGTAATTTCAATTAAACCCTCATCTGACAAGTAGCGAATAATCACATCAACTTCATGATCAGTAAGGCCTATAGATCGCCCAACTACCAAACTCCCAACATTTGGACCGGTGTCACCCCCAACCTCGTCAAAAAGCTGATTCAGATACCTCAATCTCTGCAATTGCTTCTTGTTAATATCGACCATAACTACTTCCTCGATTTCTGCCTAGAACTCTGAGTTCCTTGCTGAAGTTGCGAATCAACGACATTCCCATAAATATTAGTGATATTATAATTTGCCTGCGCCGCTCTTCTAATTTCCTCATCTGAGAAGGAAACGTCATCACCGAGAATCCCGTCCTCTTCAAGCTTCAATGACCAGTTCAAGATTAAGTTCTTAATTGAGTCCAGGATTCTATGGAGAGCTGATAGTGGAATGTGAAGAGATGGCCGCAAGTCTATTCCGATTGAACTCATTATTTGACCAGCTACCTCCGCAGAGTAGTCCATTGTGGCTGACCCACCATCTTTAGAGTTTTGAAGTATATGCTCAATTTCAGATGCCGCCTGAGAACACTGACGAGTAGATAGCGCATCCATAGTTTTAGAACTCTCAAACATTACGGTCTGCCATCCGTGATACGGATTCCAGACCTTCATTGTTCCAGAAATCGTTCTATATGGAGGCAAATCAGTACCCGAAGGATAACCATTGAGTTCGTGACTTACCCACTCCTCAAGTTCCTTCACCTTAAGCTTGCGAGCAACAAAATATGCTTTCCGCAACAGATCGGTTAATCCAACATCTTTCCCCAATGCTTCTTTTTGCAACTCCAGCACCAATGCAGCCATCATTACCCTTCCGAGAATGGTACTCACACCACTTGTGTAATCAATCCGACAAATATATCATGACGCTAAACACAAAATTGTCAACTAATACCAGCAGTCATTGTATAGTGATCTTCATTTATGGAGAAAAGATGAAAAAAGAAGATGAGAAAAGAAACCCCAAGATACCTGACCTTCAGGATCTTAACGAGGGCTTCAATATACTAGAGAGTTTTGCGCATAAAGTAAAATACGAAGATAGCCTAGCTAATGCGTTTCAAAAACTACGGGATAAATACAAAAATGCTGGCGACAGAGAGTCTCTTCATAAGTGTCAACTTGAACTAGAATTTCAGAGTTTTGTTTTTGTCGATGGAAAAGTAAATCCAAAGTTTGTGCTGGCTAGTCCATTCCCAGACCTATCCATCTACTCAGATTCAGATTTGGACTATCTGAAGGAACGCCATTGGACTTCCAAAAATCCAACCCTCAAAGCACGCTACGCACATCTTCTCTGGGAATCGAAATTAAAGCATATTGATTTTGTGAAATCTGCAATAGACTCGTATCTAGACTCAACTTCCCAACTACTGAATTTCGAATTGGAAGAACCAAAGAAGAGCCGAGGACACAGAATTATTGACTCACTAAAAAGCCTCTGGGTCCTATCGACTAGAGTGTCCTACAAAGAACAAGAGACTCAGGAATTACTAATCAGAATATTTAATTCATACGATTACAACAATCCGGCGTCTAGTTCAGTAAGACTATTCATACTTGATCTTTCAATAGAAAAATGGAAAACCTTTGGTTCGATCTTATTCCCACACATCGAAAATGTTTATACTCATCAGAAAGATAAAACGGATCTATTTGGTAAAATGGACTGGCTACTTGCTCTCGGAAAAGTGAGCAACAAGTCCAAACTAAAATCCATTGATTGGAAGCATCAACTGGCAGATGTCTACGAACAAATTGCAGATTCTTTTGGGAAGAGTAATCCAGCATCGGCGGAATATATTTCTGAAGCCTTGGAGCTTTATAAATCTATGAAAAACACGGACAAAGTCGCAGATTTAGAAAGAAAGTACGACGAAGCAAAAAAATCAATCCGTCTAGGGTCATATCGTCAAACAATAGATTTAACAGAGTCCGCAAATTCAGCTTCACGATACGCCGAAGAGCTACTCAAAGAACACGGAGCAGAAGTCCTAAATTTCTTAAGGGACACTCCCGAGCTCATTCCAAACGTCAACGCCATTCGCACCGAAAATGAGGCTAGACTTAAGAAAATGCCTCTCCAAAGTGATATGCCTCAATCTGTCTTGGATCACCGAGGAAACACAATTGAACACTTCACAACCCCTGAAGAAATAAAAAGAAGATGGGAGTTACATACATACGAATTCCATCTTCAATGTAATAAAATTCTATTGCTCAGATTTATTTTCTTACACGGCATCAAAAGCGGACTATTTACTATTGAGCTTTTTGAATCATATCTGACGAATGAGACTTGGCTTTCCCAGAAAAGAAACATCTGGTCACCAGCAGTTGAAACAGAAGAATCCTTTCTGGACCTGGTGCTCCCGGCACTGAAATATTTCATCACTCAAACTAACGAAGCTCTAGCAAATGCTAACTATCGCCCCGACTTTGTCCTCTGTTGCGACTCTCTTGCTATGAAGTTCGAAAGCCTTCTCAGAGACCTCTGTGAGCAGAACAAAGAGGCTACCTTCTTCATGAAAGACGATAAAAGTAGACGCAAGGTAGTAAATGAACAAGACATCAATGCTTTGTTGTACTCCAAAACCATCAAAAATCTATTCTCTGAAGACCAACTATTTTATCTGCGCTTTGTTCTAATTGAAAAATCCGGACAGAACTGGCGTCATAAAGTAGCCCATGGCCTATCATACAAACCCGAATATTCTTTCAACCTAATGGTCCTGCTAGTCATGTGTCTTCTGATAGTAGCAAAGAAAAAGGTCTGATAAATTATGGTCATCCCGAAGACAGATCGAGAGAGCAAGCCAGACTTATATTACGGCCATCACGTTGTAGCTTTCCTAGATTTACTTGGACAGAAGGATCGAATCTGCGAAATTGAAGGGATCCTAGAGGCTGAGAATCCGGAGATAAGTCGAGATAAACTGCAAAAGACCCTCAAGCATACAGTAGGCACTGTTTGGGCTTTTAGAAAGCAGTTTTTAGACTTCTTCGACAGCTATTTAGAGCATGAGCCACCGTTTCAAATTCCGAAAAAATTTGAAACTCATTTTAAGGAAATGCTAAGTCATTCGAAGATAAACTTTCAGAGTTTCTCTGACTCTACAATCGTATGGACACCAGTCTACCTTAAAAATGACCTGGATTACGCCAAAGTACTGAATAGCATTCACGGAATTTTAGCTTCAGTTGGTACGATAGCTCCGTTGTATTTAAGTAAAAAAGTACCATTCCGTGGAGGTATCGATCTTGAAGGTGGTATTTCTCTGTATCCAGGGAGCAATGAACTTTATGGACCAGCACTAAATCGAGCCTATACTTTAGAAAGCAAGGAAGCTGAATATCCTAGGGTTCTGATTGGAATAGGCCTACTAAACTTTTTAAGAAGCATTGTAAACATTGAGTTCAGAGATGCCGCCATAGGGAAATACTGTCAAATGATGGCGGAACGATGTAATGGCTGGATAATTGTGGACGAAGATGGGCGACCAATGGTTCATTTTTTTGGCGCATCCGCCCGAGAACTTCAATCCACCTTGCCAGATGATTTCAATTATACGCTTGAGATCCTCGAACCCCTTAAAAAATTTGTCTTAGACTGTGAAGACAAGTTCAAAGATCATCCAAAGCTAGGTCAAAGATATAAACGTCTCAAGTCCTACATCGATAGATCTTTGAAAGAATGGGAAATGTAGATCTAAGAGATCTTATCAAATCAATGAGTACTTAACCCAATTAAATAAAGTAAGGAAATCGATAAATGTTAGCTGATCAATCGTACTATCTCTTTTGTTCTGGAGTGAACCCCGATTTTTTGGACACGGTTTAAAAGTTCACGGACCCTTTGTACTCGACCGGGCTCTTCATGCCAAGTGCTGAGTGCGGAGCAATATTGTTATAATCTGCAAACCACTGCGGCAAAAGCTTGAGAACCGTCTCTGCGCTGTCACAGTCAGCCTGATAAACGTAATCCCTTTTGATTGTTTTAACGAATGCTTCAGCCATGCCGTTGGATTCTGGGCTGTAGGCTCTGGTGTAACAGCAATTCAGATTTAACTCTTTGCCAAGATCCTTCACGGACTTCGCACGGTAAATTGACCCTCGATCTGACAACCACTGAATTTCGCGAGGACATCTCAATGACTCACCAAATCTCGCTTCAACAGCTTTAACCATCAATTCCTCTATGTCGGTAGCTGATAGCGGCTCAGTCCTAGCGACGTAAGCAAATGCTTCGCGATCACAACAATCCAAAGCAAACGCCACGAAAACTTTGTCGCCGTTAAAACAGCGGATTTCCATGCCATCTGAACACCAACGCAGATTCGGGAACATAGTCATAACAACTCCCGTATGTGGCCTTTTTGGCTGTGGCATTGTTTGTGGCAATGAAAGACCATTCATGCGCATGATTCTTTGAACACGCTTGCGATTGATCTTATTGCGACCATCAAGGGATCTTTGGCGATTCACCATCGTTGTCACCCGGCGGTAGCCATAGGTGGCTCTAATTGCAATAACGGCTTTGATTTCTTCTAAAATTATTTGATCGTCTGATTTTTGGTAATGGCGAGGCATGCCAATTTCCTCCTGAGAAACTGGTTCGTAATAAATTGAACTTCGGCTGATTTCGAAAACTTCTGCGATCTGACTTACTTCATACCGATTAAGCGCTTTGACTTCTTTGGCGGTTGAAGTGCTTTTAATATCGCTTTTTTTTGAACGATCTCCAGGCCATCTTTTAAGATGTCATTCTTGATCGTCAAATCGCCAACTTTAGCTTTGAGATTCTGATTCTCAGCCTTGAGTTTGTCGTTTTCTTCGATCAACTTTTGAATGTATTCCGCACTGATTGGGGATTCGTCTTTTTTGTGGTTCATTTGCCTCTTCCAACTATAAAGAGTGATAGCATGAACCCCGTATTTCCTGGCAAGCACTGGGATAGAAATTCCCTGGGAATTGTGCTCTTTGATGATTAATTGCTTCTTTTCCTGTGTAAATACTTTCCGTCTGTTAGACGTTGTTTCCATAAAGACCCCCTGGGTTGGGTGTCCAAATAAAATCGGGGTCAGGAACAGTTCATATCCACTCGATGTAGGGAGCGTTGTCCTCCCGGGCAACTGGGGAAGAATGCTTAAACTATATTCAGCCCATAACGACCTGCGACTAGTCGCGCGAGAAGCCATATTTGAGCAAATACGCGTCCTCAACTATCAAAACAAACCCAGCAGGTGGGATTCTATCTTTCTTTGCGAAGATAAAACTATTGCCGAGCGCTTCCGTATTGAAGGACAAAGGGGCTTTGATATCCTATATAAAGTAGAGATTCTTGATAAAAAAGCTGCTTACCACCGTGGGGACTGGAATATGAACTTCACTCAAGCAGACTCCGTTGCTAGTATGTTTCAAAGAGCCCAAGAATATTGGGCTGCAACTAATGTAAACAATCCCGAGATAGTGACACAAAGCGCCGTAAGAATCATTGGCCGTTGTTAACCAATTCAGTTCTAAGACCCGGCACCAGCGAACGCCAATTTGTAATTAAAAATAAAAAACCCGAATCGAAAGATTCGGGTTTTTATTTTTACTCACAGCTTAGTTTTCAAGGGGCTTAGAACTTAGAGCGCCGGCGCAAAAACAATCCTACAAAGCTCGCAGCACGCGGCGACGCCGGCACAGGGGTTCCTCGCCCTAGCAGGATGCTAGCGCGAGGGTGCGCGAAAGCGCAGGGCAACGCCCCGAGGAGCGTGATGCGACGAGCCCCACCCCCCGCCGCAAACCCAGAACCCAAGCGAGTTTCAAGCAACGCGAGAAACAAGCCAGTCAAAACCGGGAACAGAATGATGAAACACAAAACCCTCTCCATAGTCCACCCCAACGGCACCCGCATCGCCAACGGCGAAAAAACCATCGAAGTCCGCCGCTGGCTTCCCCCTACCGACCTCACCGGTGACCTGCTCATCGTAGAAAACAAAAACTTCCTCTTCAAAGAAGGCGAAACCGACATCGGCATCCCAGTCGCAATCGTAAAAATCAAATCCGTTCGCCCCTTCGAAGAAAAAGACATCCCCGCCGCCTGCGCAACCCGATGGGAACCCGGCTACTATTCCTGGGAACTCACCGAAGTAAGAAAACTAAACTCCACCCAACAAGTCCTCGCCGCAAGAGGCATCTACGAACTGGAAATAGACCTTTAACCAAAAACCAATTCCACAAGTTCCCCAACCCGCGCCAGTGGGACCACGAATTCAATATAAGAATCCGGTCTCACCAATACCGCCTGCCCCGCATACACAGAATCAGAAGCATCAACGACAACAAGCTGAACATACCTCGGCAGCTCAAATTCCAGCTGCGCATCCCCAAAGACAAACAAAGTAAACTTCGTATAATCCAGCAAAGAATAAAGCCGAACTGTCCCCGCCCCGCTGTTCACCTCAAAATCAAACAGTCGCGATCCCACCAAACCTTCGCCCGCATAACGAATCCCCATCCCGGTAATATTCCCCGCGCGCTTCTGCACAATCCGAACGTAATCTTCGGCATGCGTCCCCTTCGCAGAATATTTGGTTGAACGAACAAGTTCTCCTGAAGACTCAATGACACTTAAAGCTACGGGTTTCCGTTCAGATTCATAACTTTGCAAAAGGCCATCCGAAGCCCCGTGATGCAAAGTCATATGCATTTTCCAAATAAGATTGAAAGCATCCGCCAGGCCCGTGTTCAGTCCCTGTCCGCCGTTGACCGAATGAATGTGGCTGGCATCACCCGCCAAAAACACCCGATCCTGCACTGAGAACTTTTCCGCCACAGACTCTTTCACCGAAAACTGGGAAAACCACACGACCTCTTTAAACCCCAAAACATGGGGTTTGATCGCGCGATTGATTTTCGCAACAGCTTCTTCCAGGGTGAAATCACTGACGTCCATACGAACATAGAAACGATCAATATTTCCTTCCCGGGGAATCCACGCCACGTCCGAGGTTTCCGCCTGAAAGACGATGATTTCAGGCACTTTTGGAAAGTCCGTTTCAACGACCCCATCAATAACCGCCCAAATAATCTGCGGCCTCACGATTTCAAACGGCACCTGCATTTTTTCACGGACAAAAGACCGCGAACCATCAGCTCCAACAACATAACGGGACTGAATCACCTGACCGTCCGCCAAAGTGGTCAGACACCCGTTTTCAATAATCTCAATATTCGCAATCGCGGTCGAACGACGAACCGCAGCGCCTTGTTCGGCAAGCCGCCCGTCCAATAGCTGTTCCACATAAGACTGCCCCAGCATCAGAAAATGTTTGTGCAGGCACCCTTCCAGCTCGTCCCACCACGAAGACTGGCGCGAAATAAACTTTCCATCCGCCCACACGGAACTGGTGTTGCAGGACTTTCCCAAAGGGTAAACTTCGTCAAATAACTTACCGACTTCCAGCAGCTGCAAAGTTCGGGCGTTCAGGGCATCGGCGCGCCCTACCTGCAATGGTGCCGCGGATTTATCGACGATCACGGTGCTGATCCCGCAAAGATTCGCAAGATAGGCACACATCAGCCCCACGGGCCCCGCCCCGACAACAACAAGATCCACCACTTGAGGCGTCATTTGTAAGACTCCAGACCGGGGTTGTTAAAGGGCGGACTGCTTTGCACCTGCACACGCTGCAGATGACGTGGCGATTTTGAAGTAAAACCTTCCCGTCCATGCAGCAAAGAGAAATTATCCGTAATCACCACATCCCCGTCCTGCCATTCGTGCGCATAGAAATTTTCGGGCGAGTAAAGGGCGTCTTGCAACCCCTGATGGAATTCCTTCATTTTTCCGCCCGCGACACCAGCGAACTCCAGATCCGGAGGATTAACAAATTCTTTACCTTCACAAGGAGGCTCATTGTAACGAATTACAGAAAAATCTCGTTGCGGGTGCTTCGTGATAATCGGCGACACGGTCTTACTGTTGTAAAACTCCATCTTTCTTTGATAGATCCCTGTGACTTTGCTCCAAAGATCTTTCAGCTGGGGCGTCGCATTTTTAAGGGCCAGCACGGTATTTGAAAAAGTGGTTCGCCCGCCATGCCCCGGCAGTGGTGCTTTTACACAATGAAAGATCTGATATTCCGGAACCTGAGGACGATACATTCCGTCCCAATGCATCGGAACATAGCGGTGATCAAATATATGATCCTGAGGATTGTCCTGCTCGATCAGCTCCAGCACTTTTCCAAAAGGCCAGATGCTGATTTCGCCCCAAAGCTCACAATACTTAGCAAAATCCGCAGAATCCCTGAAGGTGGAAAATCCTCTTAGCACCACGATTTGTTCCTGCAGGAAAAAGTCGTGCAAGGACTTCAAATCCAGATCCCTGACACTGGTGCCTTGAACCAAGGGTTCAACAATAACGCCAAAGGGCTTCATATAAGTTGCTTTAAAATTCACAGGACACCTCCCATTTTGTAGTGGCTGGGGCGTCCGTCCGATGAATAAATCAACTCGGCCCCCAGTGCTTCGGCTTCAGAACGTTTCAGCAGAACGGGGCCGTTCTTGGTTTCAACAGCCACTCCATGCCATGGTGTCATCCAACTTTCATTTCCAACCAGGCGGATACCCAGCTTCGCAGCCCCGCAGGTTTGTGGGTGAATGGACAGCCTGACGGCTTCAGGAAAGCGCTCGGCGATCAGATCGCTCCAGGCGTTGCTTCGGCGAATGACTTCATAGGACTTCAAACGGGATTCTTTCTGAATCGCAGAACGGCTTTTGGTCTGCCCCGAGTGCAAAGAATCCTCGAACAGAAAGCGCGTGATTCCGCAATACATACGATGGGCATCTTGTTCGTCGGCGGTCGCCTGATCCCCGGCACCATTGCGAACTTTGTGCTTTAAGAAATCCAAGGAACTGCCATAGCGCTTCATCAGCTCATCACGCATTTGATTGAAGCTAAGCTCGCCATAAAAATCATCCAGATTGAAGGTCTCAATATCTGCAAGGGATAGTTTGTCCTTAAGCACCGAAAGTTCGGACTGGTAAGCCGTCACGTTGCTTTCTTTCATACCCACCAGGTCGCTGAAAACCCTTCCATCAGAGCACAGGATGATTTTAATCCCCGGAGAGTAGTACTTTTTAATCCTCTGACCCAGGCGGCCCAGGAATTCCAGCGCCAGCTGTTCTGCATAGTCTGGCAAAGGCCCCAGAACCTTTTCCGGATTCGGAGATTTACCGGGAAAAGCCGGAAGTACAAAGGTGACAGGCATATTGTTGCGAACGGCCGAAATGATCTTGGGCAGGTGAACAGAGGCGCAAGCCTGGCATTCGGAATTGTCGCACCGGTCATGAGCCCCCGGGACACGGCGATAGTTCATGACCTCGGCCAACATTCTTCGGGCCGTTTCCATGGCTGTGTCGGCAGCGGGGGACCTTTTTAGATCAAAACTTTCAAGGGAATGACTCTGTATTGAAATTAGTTCAAGGGCTGCAGGCTTCATAAACTCGGTTTCCTCCTAAAGCGGAAACTAGCGAATTTCTAGAAATAAATAAAATGACCCTTTTAGTTCATTGTGATAAAAACTATTTATGTCTTTAATGATGGATGACATAAAATACTTTGTAACTGTCTGCGAAACCCTGAATGTCACCCGGGCTTCGGAAATCATTGGCATTTCCCAGCCGGCCCTGAGCTATTCCATCAAACGACTGGAAACTGAACTGGGCGGAAATCTGCTGATCCGGCTTAAAAACGGCATTCAGCTGACCAAGCTGGGGGAAGAATTCAAACAGCGCTCTCGCCGTTTGCTTTATGAATGGGAGCAGGCCCAGAATCTGGCAAATCCTGATTCGGGTCTTATTCAGGGAAGTTATACCATTGCGGTTCACCCCTCGGTCGCGCTTTATACCCTAGCGGCGTTCATGCCGACTTTGCAGTCCGATTTTGCGGGCCTTGATTTCAATTTTATTCATGGTCTTTCCAGGGAAATGACTGAAAAGGTCATCAGTTGGGAAGCGGATTTCGGCATTGTCGTGAATCCCATCAAGCACCCGGATCTTGTTATTCACAAGCTGTGCACAGATGAGGTCACGATCTTCCACACCAAAAACGCCCAGGACAAATTGATTTATGATCAGAACCTGGCCCAGTCCCAATACATTCTGAAAAAGATCAGCAAAAGGACCAGCTTCAATGGCGTGCTAAGTTCAGGCAACCTTGAGGTCGTGGCGAAACTGACGTCTTTGGGGTTTGGGTACGGTCTTTTGCCGACAAGAGTCGCCGCCCAATACAAGCAGCTTGAAAAATTAAAAGAAGCCCCGGTGTTCAAAGACGAAATCTGTCTGGTGTACCGTCCCGAAAAGCACAACAACACCGTCAGCAAAAGAATCATTCAGACGATCAAGTCATCGAATTTTTAAGCCTGAGGATTTTAACTAAAGAAACCCTTTATGCAGCTCCATCAGGCTGATGTGAATGATCGCCAGCGCCATCCCCGCCTGCATCACGCCCAAAACGACGCCAAAGACCTGCATGGCCACGACACCCGTCTTACCCAAGAATATTTTCTTATAGATCATCGCCAGTAAATTCAAAATCATCACCGCAATCAGGACACCGAAAATCAAGAGCGTTCGCTGGTGATCCTGACTTACCGCCAGCAGCACAATCAACGTTGCCAGTCCATGGGCGCTGACCACCATTTTCATAGCCACTCCCAACGGCGTGACCGGTACGGGATCCTGGGCTTGTTCAGACTTGGGTTCTGCTTTTTGCTTTCCCACCAGGACAATGGAAAAAGCCACATAGGCAAAGATCAATCCGGCCGTCAGCTCTAAAACGGCACGGGGGATCTGCCAGTTTTCCATCAGAACTCGGCCTGATAGCCCCAGCACTATTAAAATCGGTATCACCAGTAAGGTGGTTTTCGTAGCCAGCGAAACCACCTGCGGCTGGGACATGTCCTTGGTCGCTTTGGCAAAGGGCTGGATCACCTGAAAAGGCCCCAGCATGATAAAGAAAACAGTGAAGAGCTGACTTGCCCCTAAAACATAAGTGCCTTCCATATTACTTACCCCACAATCATCCATAATACAGACACAATACCAATTAGTATCAAAGCCAGCGTGAAGGCGCGCACCGACCGATGCGCCGGCAAATAGTGATGCGCATCGATTTGCTTGGCCGTGTGCGAATAACGATACAGCGACCATATCAGCATGGCGCTGCCCAGAATCACCATTCCCAGACCCGTATTTTTGGCGTCATCCAAAAAAGGACGCCCCCCGTGCCGGGAGATCGCTTTGTTTTCCATCAAAAACCAGCTGAATCGGTTCATGGTGATTCCCAAGCTGACCAAAGAAATTCCAGTGCGCATGTAAGCTAAATGTGTGCGCTCATTCGCCAAATGACTGCGTACTGCCGACAGATCACTGCGACCTTCCGACAACTCGGTTCTATGCTCGGACAGGTCAGTTCTGTGTTCGGATAATTCTGTTCGATGCTCAGAAAGTCCGGTGCGATGTTCCGACAGATCGGTTCTATGTTCTGAAAGATTTGTTCTTTCCTGCGACATCTCATTTGATGAACGTTCAGGCTCCATCGCCC
This sequence comes from Bdellovibrio bacteriovorus str. Tiberius, assembly GCF_000317895.1. Classification (NCBI taxonomy): domain Bacteria; kingdom Pseudomonadati; phylum Bdellovibrionota; class Bdellovibrionia; order Bdellovibrionales; family Pseudobdellovibrionaceae; genus Bdellovibrio; species Bdellovibrio bacteriovorus. The sequence goes on along the minus strand of NC_019567.1, from coordinate 1,514,125 downwards.
AACTCCTTTCTGGAGGCGGCCTCCAGATCTCTTTCCAGGAAATAACTTAAGAAAGTCCGGATCAACGCAATAGCGGCGAGCATGCCGATCGCATCCCACGACGGCGAAACAATGGTTGATACGATGTCTGCCGCCAGCATGAATTCCAGCCCCAGAACAATCCACCGCGCAAACCCCAGCCAGATGTCCTTTCTGATGCCCAGACCTCTTTGACCAAAAATGGAAAACTTGGCCAGCCTGAAAAGACCTTCCAATGCGCCCACGGCAATCAACAAAGCCGCAAAGAACTCAAGACAAATTGAAATGACTTCAGTCCATTGCCGGACGGCTTCTTCCATGAAAGTCTCCTTTAACTTCGTTCTCCTCGAACAACACAGCGAAAGCCCAGATGAGATGTCGAAGTGTCCACGGGTTGAGCCATGCGGGCCGAGGGCCGATAGCGTTTGCAATAATTGGGGGCACACAGGTGCGATCCCCCTTTCATCACCTTACGGGGGATCTTTAAAGCCTGACGAGGATCAAAGCTGTCTGCCTCGGCCCCTCCGCGGGGATTTTTCGGAATGCAGCAGGCTTTCAGTTTTTCATCGGGATGCCGCGGGCTGTACCAATCCACCGTCCATTCCCAGACATTGCCGATCATATCAAACAATCCGTAGTCATTCGGCGGAAAGGCTGTGACCGGGGAAGTCCCCTCGAAACCATCGCCGCTGTGATTCTGCCAGGGAAATTCCCCTTGCCAGATGTTGGCCTGATGACGGCCTTCGGGTTCAAGCTCTTCACCCCACGCAAACTCGCGCCCCTCATGCCCCCCGCGCGCTGCAAATTCCCATTCAGCTTCGGTCGGCAGCTTTTTGCCGATCCACTTGGCATAGGCTTGAACATCCTGCCACGATACGTGCACCACCGGATGATCCATCCGGCTTTCAATAGAACTGCCAGGGCCTTGCGGAGAGCGCCAGTTCGCCCCGGGAATAAATTGCCACCATAAATACGGATTTCGCAGATCCACAGGTGAAGCTGGCTTAACAAACACCACCGACGCGGGATCTTTCATGGATTCAGAAGCGCCCGGATACAGGTTTAGATCGGGTTCTTTTTCACAAAATGTACGATAGCCCGTGGCCTGAACAAAGGCCAAAAAATCCCGGTTGGTCACGGGATGGCGGTCCATCCAGAAACCATCGACTTTCACCCGGTGGGCCGGTGCTTCTTCTGCATAATGATTATCGGAGCCCATGGTGAACATACCACCGGGGATCCAGATCATATCAGGAAAAGGGGCCGAGGGCCCCTTTTCCTGCTCAGGTCTAATGAGTACTTCTGCGTTGCTCACCTTCATCCTGTCTGCCTTTTACAGGCGGCATGCCCTGCCCCGCTTCGCGATGGGACTCGGGGGATTCTTTGATGTTTTTTCCTGTGGAATCCTGATGGGCATAGCCAGCGGCGTTGCTCATTTTTTCCATGATCTGATCAATGGTGAAGCTGGCCGCCTTTTGACGAGGCGGATACTCGGCAAAAGTTTCCAGGAATTTTGCGACAATGGCCTGAGCTGCCATAATGATATAGGCTTTGCTCATGTACCAATCCCAATAGGTATTGGAAGTCACATCAGCACGTTCAAATGGATCCGTGCGCAAATTGAAGAGCTTCGGCACACGCAGTGGGGTGAATGGTTCCGCCCACACACCCAATGTTCCGGCTTTTCGCTGCTCCATGAATACCATCTTCCAATTCTGGAAACGAAGGGCTACAAGATCCCCGTCATCACTGAAATAAATAAATCCTTTGCGCGGGCTTTCTTTTTCTTCACCGGTCAAATACGGAACCAGATTATAACCATCGATATGAACGCGGTACTTGTTTTCTCCGGCTTGATGACCGCCCAACAGTTTATTGACGACATCGGGTTCACCGGCGGCAGCCAGGAATGTCGGCAACCAGTCGTGATGCTGAACAATTTCATTTGAAATGGACCCTTCCTTCACCTGTCCCGGCCAGCGAAGTAACAATGGAACCCGGAAAGCCCCTTCCCAGTTCGTATTTTTCTCGCTGCGGAAAGGAGTCATAGCCCCATCCGGCCAGGTATTCATATGAGGTCCGTTATCCGTCGTATACAGCACGATTGTGTCTTCGCTGATACCCAAAGCATCAAGATGATCCAGCATTTGTCCGACGTTTTTGTCATGATCAATCATGGTGTCATGATATGGCGACTGCCCCGGCCCGGCCTGACCGATACTTTCAGGTTTGGTGTGCGTGCGCAAATGCATGTGAGTGGTGTTCAACCAGACGAACCAAGGATTTCCGTCCGAATTTTGTCGGGAAATAAAGTCCTTAGCGGCATCAACAAAATCATCGTCACAGGTTTCCATGCGTTTTCTGGTCAGCGGACCGGTATCTTCGATAGTTTGTTTGCCGACACGGCCCCAGCGCTCATGCACAGTTGGATCGTCTTTATCCGTGGCCTTACAACGCAAAACTCCGCGAGGCAGAAAGCGATCTCTGAACAGATGTCCTTTTGGATAATCAGGATCTTCCGGATCCTCTTCCGCATTCAGGTGATAAAGATTACCGTAAAACTCATCAAAGCCATGAACAGTAGGAAGATATTCATTGCGATCACCAAAATGGTTTTTACCAAACTGGCCGGTCGCATACCCCAGGGGTTTCAGCAAAGCCGCAATGGTTGGGTCCTCACTTTTAATTCCCACTTGCGCCCCGGGCAGTCCCACCTTGGACAGCCCCGTGCGGAACACACTTTGTCCCGTCATAAAGGCGGCGCGTCCCGCTGTGCAGCTTTGTTCGCCGTAGGAATCCGTGAACATCATTCCCTCTTGAGCAATTCGATCGATATTCGGGGTGTGATAACCCATCATTCCGCGGCTGTAGCAGCTTAAGTTGGTGATGCCGATATCATCACCCATGATGACGAGGATATTGGGCTTCCTGCCCTTGCCGTCGCCACTTTCTTTTCTTTGAGATTTTTGAGATTCCTGGGACTTAACCATAATGGAACTCCTTTTCCATGTGTTAGTGAGTCAGCTAAAAATCCTTCGCAATTGATTTCTGTGACGGAAAGACCTGCTTCCAGTCATTCTTAATACTTAAAACTTTGAATCCGAACTTTTTGGCTGCCGCCAGCGAAGCATTGTCCTTTTCGCTGTAAGCGGCCTCCCGGGCCTCGTCATCATGATTGATCATGATCTGAAAGTTCGGCAAAGTGGATTCCCGGGAAAAACGCAAGTGAGCGATGTCCCCTCCGTTGCGCTCGTTGCCGACAGAAAAAATCGGGCGTCTGCCGATGTGGCGTAAAATTCCGATGGGCTTGTTTTCCTTGTCATTGACAAGCGCCAGTGCCGATGTCCTGACGGCGACCAGTCGCCCGTTTCTTTCCTCCAGTTTGTCGACGAAATAAGAACCGATGATATTCTGCGAGGGCACGCCGTAAATCGTGGTTGCCACTTCCCGCATGAAGGATATCTCTCCGCCCGAACTGATAAACAGCGTGAATTCATTGGCGCGAAGATAGGCCAAAAGCTCCAGCATCGGCTGATACACGGCTTGCGTGTAAGGCACCTGCAGTTTTGGATGAAGCGCGGTCTTGAAAAATTCGCGCACCTCCCGGGAAAACTCCTCTTCGCTCATACCCGCGTGGGTCAGGGAAAATATTTCCAGAATCTGCTTCTGAGTCAGCTGCGTGACCGGAACCCCTTTTAAAAGACTGACATAAGGTTCCTGCTTTTTAAGGGCGGGATTTTTTTTCAACGCCTCTTGCAGTCGGTTTTTGGTGAACTCCACCTCGATAGTTGGAACTTCCGACCACAGGGTGCCATCGTTATCGAAGGTGGCAATGCGGTCCTCCGGCGGGACAAAACGGGAACTCTGCTTCTGGGTGACTTCAGAAACAAAGTCGATGATTGATTTTTTCAGTTTGCCGTCATGCCAGGATGGCAGCGGGTCCGTGCCCGCGGCATGAACGGAAAATGAAACCAAAACGAATGCCAAGAAGACAAGCTGTGACAGCCAAGCCATTACTCCTCCATGTTTAGTTTTTCCTTCCTCTGAAGAATAGAAAGTCCCCTCGGGTTTCGAGAACTAAATAAAGTAATCAGTGTTGATAATCTGAAATGTAAAGTCCTGTTGTGACGTATGGCACTCGACCTAAAATCAGACACTCTGCTGGCCAAACAGCCCGGCCGCTCCCAAAAAGCCCAAAATGTTTCATATTTTCGAGAACTAAACCTCAGAAAGGACTGGGCTTTTTCCAGTAAAAATCACTTAACATTTCAACCAAATCTGCCGAAAAGAACCTTAAGATGTTTCACGCCAGCACGTACCTAAAATACATCTCAACGGCTTTCCTCGTACTCTTGCTTACAAGTTGTATGGATGCTTCGTTGTCCCCTCTGCTCAGCGAAAATCAAGTTCTTCGAAAAATCATCGTTGAAGCTGCCGGCAAAACCATCAACCTGGATGAAGGCATTGGCCATCAGATCACACTGGCGGTGGAAACCCCGTCTGTTCCCGGCATCACCCTGAAACCTGAAGACCTGCAATGGAGTCTGAACGACGAAGACGGCGACTTTGAAGCTTCCGCAGGCACCCTGATTGTGCAACCAGGCCTGACCTCGATCAGCTTTATCATCAAACCTTTGCGCGACGGCGAAATCGAAGCCGATGAAACTTTCCAACTGCGCTTTTCCGGTGAAAAATTCGAAAACCTTGATAGCAGCGTGATCACTTTTGTCGTAAAAGACAAAACCACCCGCGCGAAAATTGCCTCGGCTGCAAGTCTGGATTTCGGTCCGCAGTTGAAAGACACCGTCATTGAAAGGTCCGTGACCTTCACAAATTCTGGTGATGCGGCAGCGCAGGGGTTTGCACCGGCAGCTTTGTCTGCTCCTTTTGGGTTTAAGGGCGGCGCTTTCCCGGGTTCCGGTGGCACGTGTTCAAGCACCCTGAACGGACACGCAACCTGTACCGTGGTGGTGACTTACAGTCCAACTGAAGTGAACACTCATTCCCAGACTTTGACTTGGAACTATACCAATCCCGATCTGGCAGACAGTGATTCCTTAAGCATTACAGGTCTTGGGGTTGAGGTCGCTGCCGTGCTGGGCGGTCGCCCTGCAAATCCAAGCAACGTGGATGATCTGGATATCACCGTATCAGGTACCAACGTGACTCACTATCGTTACAAAGTCGGCCCGCAATCCAGCACTGATTGTACGGTGGCTGCCGGCTATTCTGCTGAAACCGCAATCAACACTAAAATCGAAGACAGCCTGACCGCCCTTGCGAATCAGAATTTGAAAATCTGCGCGATCGGTAAAGACTCTAATAACTTCTGGCAGCCGGTGACGTCGGCTACAAGCTATGTCTGGAACTATGACACCCTTCGCCCCGCAGTGGTGATCAGCCAGAAAACCGGTCAGATCGATCCGACCAACGCTTTGCCAGTGCGTTTTTCGTTGGTGTTTAGTGAACCCATTGCAGAATCCACTTTGACGGATTCAGATGTGAACTTCACGGGCTCAGCCCTGGTCAGTGGCCACACTCTGACTAAAATCGACAGCACTCACTATGACCTGACCGTATCAGCAGTAGATAACAACGGCGTGATCCAGCCGGTGATCAATGCGGATAAGTTCTCTGACCTTGCGGGCAATCTGAACACTTTATCCACCGCCACAGACAATCAGGTTACTTATGATACGATGGCTCCGGCCCTGCCGACTTCATTGACCTGGCAGCAATCCTCCCCGACCAAAACAAGCCCTGTGACCGCTCAGTGGAGTCTTTCCGCATCCACCGACATCGCCGAACAAAAGATCCAGTATTATAAGGACGCGAGCTGTCTTTTGCTGGATGGGTCTGCGGTGGCTCTTACGACCTCTGCAACTTCGCGCAGCTTCGTGGGCGCCGATGGTGAAACATACAGTTACAACATCACGGTGATCGACACCTCTGGCAACGTTTCGGTTTCAGCGTGTTCAACGGCCCTGCTGATGGATCGCACAGCGCCAACGTTGCTGTCCTTCAGCCCCGTCACCAGCGTTCGTTCCAGCTTGCCGGCCTCTGTGACAGTGACCTTTAACGAAGACATGCTGGCTTCTTCGATGGAGTCTTTAAGCAACTGGGGCATCGCTTGCTCTGGCAGCGGCGTGGTTTCTTTGGCGGGTGTTTCTGCTGCTTCCGCAACCTCGGCCGTTGTGAATTTGACCGTATCTACAGCTCCGGCAAATGCCGAGGTCTGCACCTTGACGGCGAAAGCAACCCTGACCGACGTTGCTGGAAATGCTCTGGCCGCGGCCGGAACAGTTTCTTACACTCTAGATCTTCCAGGCACCGTGCTTTCAGTGACTTCGTCATTGGCAAACGGCAGCTATAAAGCAGGCCAGGTTGTTCCGGTATCCGTGCAGTTCACCGAAGCTGTGACTGTGGCTGGTGGAAATCCTGAATTATTGATTGAAACCGGATCCACTGATCAAGTGGCGACCTATGTCAGTGGCAGTGGCAGCGGCACCAACACGTTGGTCTTTAACTACACCGTTCAAGCGGGCGACAATTCTTCTGATCTTGATTATGAGTCCATCAATGCGTTGAATTTAAATGGCAGCACCCTGAAAGACAGCTTCGGCAACGATATGATTCTGACTCTGCCCGCTCCGGGAACGACGGGATCCTTGGCTGCGAATAAAAATATCGTTATCGATACGCTTGCTCCTGACGCCTTTGTTATCGGCGGCGTGACTGGTGGAACTGATTCCACTCAGGATGAATGGCTGACCAACGGATCCACGGCCACGGCTCATTGGGCGGCGGCCACGGGCAGCACCCAGTATCTGGTGGAAATTCGCAATAGCGATGCCTCGGCCTCCGTCTGCGCGCAACAAACGGTGGCGACGACGTCCCACACCTTCACCGGATGCACGCTGGCAAATGGCACTCAGTACACGGTCCGCGTTTCTGCCCGTGATGCTGTCGGCAACTTTACAAATGCCACTAACAACGACTTTATCTTTAATGTGAACACGTCCGCGGTGATTGCAACCGTCACTGGTCAGCCGTCTGGTAAAACCAATCAAACGACTTTGAATATTGATGTTGCGGGCGCAGATGTTCAGACCTATCGCTATAAAGTCGGAACGTCTGCTTCCACGAATTGTGCGGTCGCGACGGGCTATTCTGCCGACGTGCCAGTGGCAACCAATATCACTGATTCTGTCAGTGGTTTGGGTAACACAGATATCAAGGTCTGCGTGATCGGTAAGAACTCTGCCGCTGTAGAGCAGGCTTTGACATCAGCAACAAGTGTCACTTGGACTCAGGATCTTGTGGCGCCGACCTTGACCATCAACCAAAAATCCGGTCAGGCCGATCCAACCAACACCCTGCCACTGGAATTCACGATCGTAGCCAGCGAGGCCGTTAACAATTTTGCCGTCGCCGACATTACTCAGTCCGGATCTGCCACTGGTATTACGTGGTCTTTGACGACCTCGGACAATATCACCTGGTCTTTGAAAGCAACGGCGATCACGGGTCCGGGCACTCTGATTCCATCCATCACCGCCAATAAACTGACGGATGTGGCGGGCAATAACAACACTGCCAGCACCAGCACCGACAATCAGATCACCTATGAAACTACAAAACCGTCCCTGACGATCAATCAGGCCGCTGGTCAAACCGACCCGACAAATGCATTGCCAATTGAATTCACCGTGGTCTTTACGGAAGCCATCAATCCAAGCACCTTTGTTGCCGCCGACATCACCCAAGGTGGTACGGCATCCGGTATCACCTGGAGTCTGACAACAGCCGACAATATCACTTGGACCCTGGAAGCCACCGCGGTGACCACTGCAGGTACATTGATCCCGTCCATCACAGCCGGTAAAGTCAGTGACCCTGCCGGAAACACGAACAACGCTTCATCCACCACCGATGCCACAGTGACCTACGATATCACGGCCCCGGTGAATGCGGCTTCCCTGGCTTGGCAGCAGACAACACCGACCAATACCACATCCCTTGTGGCTCAGTGGACGAAATCAACCAGTACGGATCTGGCTTCACAAAAAGTGCGCTTCTATACGGGCACTGCTTGTAACACTTATACCGGCACTGAAAACGCTGCGACCAGTGCTGCCACCACTTCCAACTTTACCGGAGCGAACGGCACGACTTACACCTATCAGGTTATTTCCACCGACACGGCCGGAAATTCGATCACGTCGGCTTGTTCCAGTGCCTTGGTTGTTGATACGACCGTTCCTACGGTGACGAATGTGACTTCCAATAAAACCAATGGTTCCTATACTGTGGGTGAAGTGATCGACGTGCGTGTGACCTTCAGTGAAAACGTGACTGTCACGGGCACCCCGCTGATTGCTTTGAATACGACCCCCGCCCGCTCGGCTTCCTATGCCTCGGGTTCTGGCACCACGGTTTTGGTATTTAACTATACGGTTGTAGCCACAGACACCGCGGCGGACCTGAACTATGCTGCCACGAATTCGTTGACGATCAGTTCAGCCACCATCCGCGATGCGGCGGCAAACAATGCGACCCTGACTTTGCCTGGCACTGCCGCGGCGGGATCATTGGGCACGAACAAAAATATCGTTATTGATACGACGGCTCCAAGTATCACGGCCTTCACCGTGACCAATGCGACACCGACGAACAGCACGACCTTCAATATCACTTCCACGGTCAGTGGTTCACCGACAACTTATTGTATTATGGAAAACAACACCACCGTGGCGTCCTGTACCTGGACGGCGGGGGCCACCTTGCCGACAACATTCACAGTCACAACGGTGAATGAGGCAAAAACCCTGTATGCCTGGGTGAAAGATACTGCGGGCAACGTCAGTGCGATGGCAAGTTCTGCTTCCATCACCTTTGACAATACACCTCCGACGGCCACCCTTTCCGGGCAGCCTACGGGCTCAAGTTCAAAATATCTTCTGAATATTGACGTTAATGGCAGTGGTGTCGTTGCATATAAATACAAACTGGGTGTTGCAGGTTCCACGGATTGTACGGTGGCTTCGGGCTATTCTTCTTCTGAGGTTGTTCACACCACCAATATCACCGACAATATCGCGGGCGTTGCCAATGGCAGTATCAAAGTGTGCGTGGTGGGTAAAGATGCTGCGGGCAATTGGCAGACTTATGCCGCTGCGACGACGGCGACGTGGACGAAGAATTCTCCGGCGATTCAGTTTACGAACACCACGTCCTCTGTTTCAGAGTACAACGACCCTACCCACACCGTGGCGGTCAGCATTCCAACGGCAGTGGATATCGCCGTCAGCGTCAGCTATGCTTATACCAATGGTTCGGCTCCAACCGCAACTATGGGCAATGACTATACCGCGGTGAATGGCACGGCGACCATTGCTGCGGGCAGTACTTCAGTGAATATTTCAATTCCGATTCTGGACAACAGCACGGAAGAAAATGATGAAACATTTAAGATTACGTTGAGCGGTCCAGTGGGCGGTTCTTTGGGGGCCAATACCGTTCACACTGTGACGATCACTGATGACGAAGCTCCACCGCTGGTGACCATTCAGGATGTTTATGTTGTGGAAGGTGCAGCCACCAGCTTGATGGCAACCCTGTCGCATCCAACAGACAAAGGTGCTGTGGCAATCAACTGGACTCGTGACACTTGCGCGGGTGTAGATTGTGCGACTTCGGGGACTGATTATACGATGGCTGTGACTTCCGGTACAGCTTCGGTTCCGTCGGGATCGACGTCCATCACCTTTGGAAGTCTGACCACCATCAACAATGCGGCGGACGAGCTGTATAAACGCATTCCAATTAAAATCACTGGCATCACCGGTGGTACATCTTATATCTCCAATGCAGATATTTATATCAACGACAACGACAGTCCCGCAGGTAAAGACGCCACCGATGTTGTGATCGGTGACAATCATACCTGCGCCGTTACAAGCAATGGAAATGTCTATTGCTGGGGCCACAACGGCGCGGGTGCACTGGGACAAGGAAATTACTACCCAAGTTCCTCACCCCTTCAGGTTTCCCTGCCGGCCCCAGCTGTGTCCATTGCCTCTCACTATAACAACGTTTGTGCGGCGCTAAACACCGGCGCTCTGTACTGCTGGGGTCAGGGCAATCACGGCACCTATCCTGGTGGCGGATTCACCGGGACAAACTCTCTATCCACTCGTTTGTTGCCTACTTTGGTCACGGGAATGAGTTCCGGTGTCACCCAGGTCAGCGTGGGCTGGGGCAATTCATGCGCCATCCAAAATGGCGCGGTTTATTGCTGGGGTATAAAAGAAGGCGGCATTCTTGGTGATCCTGCAACGGCCTCAGCGACGATGGTGCCGGTGGCAATACCAAGTCTGAACACCGGCGTCACAAAAATCGTAAATGGTCAGTTCCATGCCTGTGCGATCAAGGCAGGCGCCCTTTACTGCTGGGGTCAAAACTCCAACGGTGAAGTGGGTGTCGGTTCTATTGCTGTGGTTAGTACTCCAACTGCCATTGCCGGACTGGGAACAGTTACTGATGTTTGGGCGGGTTATTATGGCACTTGCGCCAAAAACAGTTCCAATCAGGTTTATTGCTGGGGTAACAACTCAGACAATCAACTGGTCAGTAATACCACTGCCGACGTCACCTCACCGCTGCTCATGGCGGAACTGGCCGGATCCACCGATATTTACTATGGCATTCAGTTCTGTGCTGCTATCGCGGGCGATCTACACTGCAGAGGCAGAAACTACTTTGGTGAAGCCGGCATCAACCAGCCGACCGGAACTTCTGTCATACCTTTGACGCCTGTTGTAGGTGGTGCTGGCGGAGTCACCGCGGTCGCGGGCTCCACGGGTGCGCACACTTGCTTCGTGCGCAGCGGACAGGTTTATTGCACAGGCTTCTCTGGTTTCGGTCAGCATGGCGACACCCAGACTTTGCAGTCCAATGCTCATGTTCTCAGTCCAAAATTCAGCGGCGCAAGCTCCATTTCCCTTTTCACAGAGCATGCATGCGGGATCTTCAGTGGTGCCGTCAAGTGTCTGGGGGACAGCTACTATAACAAAACTGGAAATCTGCTAACCGACCGTATTTATCAAGCGCCAACTCAGGTAAAAAATCTGACTTCCGGTGCCACTAAAATTGTGACCACCAGCGTAGGTTCCTGCGCCATCGTTTCCGGCGGTGTTCAATGTTGGGGACGCAACTATATCCGTGCTTCTGGATCCACATCTGGAAATCCCAATGTACCAGCCGGCTTGTCTTCCGGGGTCACTGAACTCGCGATGAGCATGGGAAGCACCGTCTGCGCCGTCGCTGGTGGAAAACTTTACTGCTGGGGCCAAGTGGATATAATTCCTTACTTTGATCTTGCCGCGGACTTCTATTACGCGCCCGTAGAGATCACCTCTGCGGGGACGAACAACGTATCTGTCACCATGGGTCGCCATCATGGCTGCGTTCTAAAGGCTGACAAAACTGTTTGGTGTACGGGATACAACTCTCAAGGACAGCTGGGCATGGGCGACAATACGGACCGACCTGGTCTGCATCAAGTTGCCGGTTTGACGAATGTTGATGAACTGCAGGCTTCCAGTTACGGAACCTGCGCCCGTATTGGCACAACCTCCATAAAATGCTGGGGGCAAACTACCGGAAATGGAACAACGACCAGCGCTAAAACTCCGATTGATATTGGAAGCTTCACCAACGTAACAAGACTGGTCAGCGGTTATACAAACCACTGTGCCATTAACAATGGAGCCGCCTATTGCTGGGGCTTCAACCGCTATGACCAACACGGCCTGAACGACTATCAGACAAATGAATATCACTATTCACCCACCGCACTTACCAGTCTCAACGCTTTTGGAACGGTCACTGACCTGGAAGTTCGAGGCTCTTATGGGATCTGCGGTAAAGTGGGAACCAACTGGTACTGCTCTGGTATCGACACCAATAGCGAGCTTGGAACGAACAGAAAGCCATTCCGCCTGGCGCCGGTGTCCATGGGCCCATTCCCGAATTAGTCTCAGCTAAACGACCTTGCGCATCAATAAACACCTTCTTGCTTAAGCCCTTTCTCCCCCATAAAACAGGGGGATTAAGAGGTGACTGTATGAAGGTTCTTTTGGCTCTGATGACGTGTGTTTTGATGCTCCCCGGATTTGCGATGGCGCAGGTTCTGGACAACGCCCAAAGCCCCCCGCACAACTGGAAAAGCATTGAAAATGAGTTTGTAAAAGTCATCTATCCGGAAGAGTTCCGCCCTAAAGCAATCTATGTGGCAAATCTGATTCAGCACTATTCTTCGGTGGTGGGTTTAAGCTATGGCATCACCAAACCCAAGAAAATCACCCTGATCATCCGAAACGAAGTGGCCCTTCCCAATGGCTTTGTGGCCCGTGCCCCGCGCCGCACTGAATGGTTTAATGCCGGTGCCTACAGCCCCATCGTGGGTTCTTTGGAATGGCTGCAGATCCTGTCCATCCATGAATACCGCCACGTGCAACAAATGGATGATTTCAACAAAAACACCGTTCGCTATTTTGATTACCTTTTCGGGGACCTGGGCCTGAATCTGGCCGACGCCCTTTCGAAAAAACCGTGGATGGCAGAAGGGGATGCGGTTTACGCTGAAACCAAATACACGGATGCCGGCCGCGGCCGTTCACCGCGTTTCCTGACTCGCCTGAAGGGTATTTTGCTGGGCGGAGAAACTCCGACTTACGATCAATTCGTGAACGGCACTTACCGCGACGTCCTGGTGAACCAGTACGTTTATGGTTATGTGCTGATTTCCCGCGCCTATCAAAAATATGGTGATGATTTCTGGGAAAAGCTGACCGACAAGATCACTCATGGGCCTCACCCGTTCCGTCTGGAATCTGCGTTCAAAGAACTGACCGGCACAGAGTTTAAAACTTTCTACTATGAAACTTTCAGCGAACTGCGTGAAACGTGGAAAAAAGATGCCTTCCCTGATTTGCCAAAAACAGACTATGCGGTGACTTTCAATCCGAAGGTGACTGGCAAGAATCTGTATTTTGTTAAATTTGACATGAACACCATCCCGGCGATCTACAAGGCCACAGCGGAAGGCGATAAAAAAATCACCGATGTTCCGTATTCAGAGGACCTGAGTCGTATTGATTTCTCTGCAAACCACGCAGTTTACACGGACTATGTGCCTCATCCCCGTTACGGCTATCAAGGGGCGGCAAGTCTGGTACTGGTGGATTTGGATAATGGATCCCAGTCTTACATCACCGGACCTCAGCGTTTGTACAATCCGAAATTCAGCCTGAATGGCAAAACCATTCTGGCAGCGGAATACACAGACAAAATGGTCTGGAATATCAATGAAATCAGTTTGGAAGGAAAAACCCTTCGCACCCTGTCGCTGCAAGGCCTGGATCTGCTGGAAGCTGTGGCCATCAATCAGGATGAAATCATTGCGATTGCTTCCAACAACACCGGGCACAAGTCCCTGATTCAGGCGCGCTTTGGTTCTGCCGAATACAAAGTGCTGCTGCCGTTTTCACGCAACAACATGTTTGGACTTCAAAGCGACGGAAAAGCCGCCTTGTTTGAAGCCCAATACAAGGGTGCCAACGAAATCATTCACCTGAATTTGGCCAACACGCAGTTCACCCAGTGCACGCACAGCAGAATTTCATCTTACGCACCGACCTTTGATGGCGAAAGCTTCCTGTATTCTGAAGAAACGCCTTATGGTGCAAGAACTCAAAAAGCGCCTTTGAATTCCTGCAAAGTGCTTCCTGCCACCGATCTTGTCGACTTTAACTATCTGGGTGAAAACCCAAGCGATAATTACAACAAGTTCCCGCAAGTGTCTTTGAATGATCAGCAGTCATTCTACACTGCCAATGCCGACAAGTACTCTGAAACCGACTATGGCATGTTTGACACCCGTGGGTTCACACCGCATTCCTGGAGCTTCTTTGGCGGCCGCGGGATGTCTTTGACGCTGATGACGGACAACTATCTGCATGATTTTGGTTCGATGATCACCATCGGATCTGATGGCGAGGAAAACACTCCGTTTACTTCCGTAAAAATCGACTTTAAGCGCTACTGGCCGGTGTTCAGCATCCTGGGTGACATCCGCAATCGTGCCGCGGATGTCAACGGCAACACGCAGGAACTGACCTGGCGTGAAGGCTCTTACGGTTTGGGTGTGGCCCTGCCCTATGCATTTAAAAACAAAACCTACAGCGGTTACCTGCAGTTGGATTATTCCGCAAAGATCCTGAAAACCGAAAGCTATCGCCTGGACAAAGTGTCCGTGCCAGGTTCACAAGCCTCGACCTACGTGGATCAGCAAGTGGGCGTGTTGTTTGCCTATACCAAACAGGCGCAAGCGCGTGCCTTGCTGCCGCCGTTGGGTATGGACATTCAGGCGTTCTATGAAGATGCCAGTGGCGTGTCTGACGAGGAAGCTCCGGGGTCTTATCGCACCTACGGTCAGCTCCGTTTCTATCTGCCAGGCTTTATGGAAAACAACGGCATTCGCCTGACTGGAAACGGTCAGGAAAACCGTGAAGGAACCGGCAACTATATCTTCCCGACACCCGCGTTCAATCCCGTGGGATACATCTATTCCCGCGGTTTTGACTATGTTCCGGCGGATAGATTTGTGAAAGGCAGTTTTGAATATCTGTTCCCGCTGTCTTACCCCGATTACAACCTGGGCGCATGGATCTATTTCAAACGCGTGTATGGAAATCTGTACTTGGATCACACCAAAGTTATGCTGTCTTCCGTGGATGCGAACCTGAACAGTTACGGGGCCGAGCTGATTGCGCAGACCGTGGTCTTCCGTTTGCTGCCGATCGATTTCGGACTTCGTTACATTCAGAAGGTCGACCCGGCTGAAGGCGAAGGGGAATTCTTCCTTGGAACAAATTTGACATTCTTCTAATAAAAAAGGCCGGGTTTCCCCGGCCTTTTGTTTTTTCAGAATCTATTTCCCGACCGTGCCGGGAATCCCGTCAAACATGAGTCCCACTGTGAAGTAGGAACCTGAAAGATCCAGCGAATCCACGCTGCTGCTGACTGTACCGGAACGTTTCAGATCTTCGATTTTGTTGTGTTCGATTCCACCTTCGAATACGAAATAAAAACGCTTGTAACCCAAAGCCAAAGAAATCCCGGCGGCCGCGTAAGGTGAAGCGTACCAGTTGTCACCCACACTTTTGGAGTAATCGCCGTTTTGTGCAGCAGACTTCATGGTGACTTTGGTATTCGTTCCGCCCACCCCGGCAAATCCGTCAATACGATAGATGTCGGTACGAACAAATGGCACGCGCGCCATCAGCAGGAATGCATCCTGATCAAGTTTGGCAGTGTAATCGGTGTTGGGATCTGCCGGATTTTCTTCACTGTCTGCCAGTTTTTTGGCATACCGTGCCCCGACATCCAAATACTTCATAACTGGATACGTAATCTCCACTCCCAACTGAGTGACACCTTCAATTTTTTTCATATTCTGGGTAACAAGATTGTCGTTAAGAGGCCCGGGAGCTACCGGAGTCATCCCGGCAAAGAGCCTTGCCTGAACCGGAATTTCCACTGCCGATGCAGTGGCAGTCAGGATTAAAGAAAACAATCCAACGACAACGGGGAACTTCATCATAATCACCTCATGAAGTTCCATAGTAAGTATGACGAAGCAATTTGCTCAAGTCGAGGACGATGGATCCCATCCATTTCTCGACCGCAAACCGAAGGTTGTTTTCAGGACTTTTATGGTTTCAACGAAGGGTAAATATTTATCAGGCTGATCACGCCGTTGACTATGATCTGCAAGCCAACGCAGAACGTGAGAAAACCCACCAGTTTATTACAAACCTGCATCGCCTGGGGACTGAGTCTTGCAAGTAGCGTCGGCGCCGAATAGTAGCAAACAAAAACCAGCGCACACATCAGCACACTGGCCACCAGAACGGCCACGACCTGAAACAAATGAATCTCGGCATCGGGATGATAACTGTTGGCACTTAATGCCAGCAAAACCGAGATCGTCCCCCCACCCATGGTCGTAGGAAAAGCCAGTGGATAGAACAAATGTCTCATTAACGAAGACTGAGCCGGATCAGAAGGCTTCACAGCTTTTTCAGGGTCGCTTTCTTCATCAGACTTCGACAGAATTTGCAGGGCCATCCGGGCGATAATAAATCCCCCCGCCAGCTGCACCACCGCCGTCGAAATTCCAAACAAACGGAAGAAGTAAACCCCAAAGATCGCAACAACAAAACAAAGGCCCAGACAAAAGGTCGCAATGGACAAAGCGGCCTTGCGGCGAACCTCTGCGGAATGCCCCATAAAAAAGGGCCCGACTACCAACGAACTGCCAACGGGATTCACCGGCGGAAAAAGCGCCAGAAAAGACAAAGCCACCAAATGAAAGAACGAATGAACCGACAACGTTTCCACAGATAAATCCTATTTAATCCATTCACGCTACTTTAAGAAGAGCCCCAGAGCCAACCAGATTCTGCACGCATTTCGCGGTCAGTGCTGGAATCTGCGCGTCTACAAATAGTCCCCAAATCCCCACAATATGCTTGCTCTAAGCCCTCCGAAGCACTAGAAAAAATGCCGAAACTGGTGGCATTTTTCCCGGCACGGATCTTGGAATATTCCCCACTGGAATTCCAAAACCCGTTTTTCGGTGTCGCTATGGCACTGAAATGCAACTTGAGAGCAAAGGGCGCTAAATGAGAACGTTTAAACCGAAGACAACACCAAGAATTTTTTCATCCCTGCTGATTTCAGCTTTGTTGTTCACGGCCTGCAGCCCGTCGGCTCAAGCTCCGAAAGGTCAGATCTTCAATTCAGATTTCCTGGAAGGCCTTTACAGCAACCGCCCGACTGTTGAAGATCCGTATATCTTTATCGTCAAACTTTCCAATCCGGCTTTGCTGGAAACAGCGCAAAGAAAAGACGGCAAACTGGTTATCGACAAAAAACTTCTTGCCGCGATTCAGGCGGAACAGGAAGCCACTGTTGAAGAACTTAAAAAGATCTCTGCTGATATCAAAGTTCTTATTCGCTACAAACTGGTGCTGAATGGTTTTGCGGTTTGGGCACCTGCGAACGTCTATGAAAAGATCAAGGCCGTTCCAAACATCACTCTTTCTGAAAAAGCGGGTTCTTTCGCCCGCCCTTCTGAAGATGAAATCAACCTGAAAGGCCTGGTTGGCAAAAACACGTCCGTGAAATTCATCGGTTCTGAAGCCGCTTATGCCCAGAACATCCGTGGTCAGGGCATGCGTGTGGGCGTGATCGACACAGGTGTCGACTACACTCATAAAATGCTGGGTGGCGAAGGCACAGAAGAGGCCTACAAAGCTGTCAATCCAAACGAAACTCACCCGTCTTTCCCGAACAAAAAGGTTGTGGGCGGTATCGACATCGTGGGTTCTGAGTACAACTCCGGCGCACCAAATCCAGTGAAGCGCATTCCGGTTCCGGATGCGAACCCTTTGGACGAAGCAACTCACGGCACCCACGTGGCCGGCACTGTGGCTGGTGTGGGTGACGGCGTGAACACGTATGATGGTGTCGCTCCGGATGCGGATCTTTATGCGATCAAAGTTTTCGGCGCTAAAGGATCCACCAGTGATGAAGTTGTGATCGCGGCCCTGGAATATGCGGCAGATCCAACGGGTGACCTGACTTTCCAGAAACAACTGGATGTTGTGAATCTTTCTTTGGGCAGCGGTTACGGCAATCCTCACATCATGTACAATCACGCAATCAAAAATCTGGTGCGCGGGGGAACTGTTGTTGTGGCGGCCGCGGGTAACAGTGGTGATTTGCCATACATCGTGGGTGCCCCGTCTGTTTCTGATGACGCTATTTCCGTGGCTAACAGCATCGACAACATGAACCAAAACGTGCTTTTCCCAGCGGCAGAATTTGCAGTTAACGGCGAAGCCCTGGTTGTTGAAGCCATTGAAGGCGCCATCACCAAACAATTGGCTGAAGTGACTGATTTGAAAGGCGAGCTGGTTTATATCGGTACAGCAGCCAAACCTTTGGATGAAGCGACCAAAGCTCGTCTGCAGGGTAAAATCGCCTTCATCGACCGTGGTGAAGTGAACTTCTCCGTGAAAATTCAAGTGGCTCAGGAAAATGGCGCTATCGGCGTTGTTGTTGCCAACAATGCTGAAGGTGCACCGATCGTTATGGGTGGTGACGGGAAATTTGACATCCCAGCCATCATGATTGACCTGACATCTGCAAAACGTATCAAGGCGGCATTGGCGCAAGGCCCGGTTGAAGCCAACCTTAAAACCACGGCTCAGATTGAAAAACCGTGGATGGCAGACACCATCTCCCCGTCTTCTTCCCGTGGTCCCCGTTCTGAAGACGGTATCATCAAGCCTGAGATCTCTGCTCCGGGCACCAACATCATCTCTGCGGCTCGCGGTGCTGGTGACAAAGGTGCGACGATGACTGGAACCAGCATGGCCAGCCCGCACATCGCAGGGGTGATGGCGTTGCTGAAACAAAAATACAGCACACTAAGCCCGGCCGAGCTGAAATCAGTACTGCTGGCACACGGAAAAGTGATCCACGCGGCGGACAAAAAGGTTTACTCCGTCAGCCGTCAGGGTGCTGGACGTGTCCAGGTGGCAGAATCTTTGAATGCCAAAATCGTGACGGTTCCGTCTGTGATTTCTTTTGGTATTACCGACGTTGAAAAACAAAAGACCCTGGCTAAAGAAATCGTTGTTAAAAACATCAGCGACGAGACTGTGACTTTGACAGCTCAGTGGACTGGCTCTGAGGCTTTGCAAATCACGGCAGCAACTGTAACCTTGGCGGCCGGCGAATCCAAAACTGTTCTGGTTAAGGGCAAAATCAACGGCTCTTTGATGCAAAACTCTACCGACGAGCTGGATGGATTCCTGACCTTCAAGGCTCAGGACAAAACTTTGGCGCAACTGCCGGCTTTGGCGGTGACTCGCAAGATTTCTAAAATCTCGGCGTCCCCTGTTGTGGTTCATTCTTCTTCCAAAGCAGACAGCGCCGGCAGTCTGGCGGAAATCGTTCTGAAAAATGACAGCGTAAATCCGGGTGAAGCTTACCTGTTCAACCTTTTGGGTGCTGACGGTCGCAAGAAATCTCCGAAACAGGACCTGGTTCACAACCGCAACTGTGACCTTCAGTCTGCAGGTTACCGTGTGATTGAGTCCGACAAAGGCCGCGTACTTCAAGTGGCTTTGAAGCTTTATGAAGGCATGACCACCTGGCAGCGTTGCGAAGTGAACGTGCAAATTGATTCCAACGGTGACGGCTTGGCAGATCAGGAGCTGGCAGGCTTGCCGGCGTCCGACCTGCCGGGCATGACTGGCGATGACTTTGTCAGCCTGCTATTGGATGGCAACCAGGCCCGTGAAATGCGTCGTCAGTATGAAACAGACTTTGCCACTGATCCGAGCAAAGCCAAAGAAGACTACAGTGGTGCGGTTTTGGATATTCGCGGAATGGGTGTGTTCGATAACTCCACCCTGGCGATCATCGAGGCTGATATCTCGTTGCTGTCCTTTGCAGAAACTGGGGAAATCAGCCTGAAGGTTTCTACAACCCACGGTGACAACGGCGCGATTGAATATGACGACTATCTGGGCGAGCACAGCTCTCAGTGGGAAAAGGTTTCTGTGAACACCAATGCTCAAGCCTACACCCAGATCCCTGAAGTGATCGAACTGGATGCTCAATCCAGCACAACCGTGAACCTGATCAAAGGTTACGGCGCTGGTGACCTGATCCTTTACGCGCCTCAGAATCGCTCGGTTCGTGACGTTCTGCTTGAGGACAACCAGTCCCAGCTGATTCCAGCCACGTTCAGCGACGAAAATTAATTTTAGTTTGAAATTTTCGTCAACATCCATAAACTTTACAGGGGGACCTCAAGTCCCCCTTTTTCTTTTCAAGGATGGTGGCTATGAAACAACTTCTGGTATTGGCAGCTTTGGCACTTCTTTCCTCTTGCGCGATGAAGGGGCAAAGCATTCGTGATGTTCCCACTATCAATTCACAAAATATTCAAGCGCCCCTGCGTGACCTTCCGAAAAAGGAAGTGACCATCAGCGTGGTGGATGCCCGCAAAGAAGAAGTTAAAGCCCAAAGCGATGAACTGCGTTCCGAAGTGCGCCGGGCCGTTGCCGAAGCTCTGGAACGTCAGGGTGTGGCGGTGAAAACTCCGGGCGCTAACTCAATGCTGCTGACGATTGAAGATTACCAAACCGGCCAGTTCAAAGAAGGCTGCGTGAAGGTGTCCGGCATTCTGACAATTCCAAATAAAGCCAAAGTCAAAGCCGAAGCTTCCAGTTGCTTTGAAACCAAACACCCGTTTGGATTCAAAATGGGCACTGACATCACCAAGGCCTATGAAGAGGCCCTGAATCTGCTGTTTAAAAACCTGGATTCGGCCTTGTCCGAACTTTACACGCGCTAGAAAGGTCTTACCCTGTGCAGTTGATTATTGCCCTGCTACTGATCTTTATCCCGCTGGCGGCTTATTACTATTGGCTGCTGTTTCGTAAAGACAGTGGCCAACCCACTCAGTATCTGGGACAAAACTGGGAAGTCACAGCACAGGCATTTTCTGAAAAAAACGGCGCCTCCGGTTATTATCTGCACTTCATCATGGACTTTCCCCACCACAACGTTCACCTGGATTTCCATCGCGAGTCCTCGTGGACTGAAATGCTGAAGGGACTTTCCGTTGCCCGCGAATGCCAGACTGGTGATCGCACTTTCGATGATCTGGTTTATATCAACACCGACAGCCGCACGATTCACAATCTGTTGAAATCCGAGCACACCATTCGCGCTGTGATTCAGGAACTTTTGACCGACGAAGCAATTAAAAAGATCCAGATTAAAAACGGAAAGATTTCTGTGCATTTGAAAACCTATCGCACAGATTTGTCTTTCAAGCGATCCTTCATGAAAAAGATGAAGACCGAGGATCTGGCGCTGTTTCTTCAGGATTTCACCACAGTTTCGGGAAGCCTGCTAAAACTGAAAAATCTGCTTCTGGATAAATGGGGAACGGACCCTATCAATTGGGATCAAATCGGTTTTCGCCGGGGCCTGAAGCTGACTCTGATGGGCCTGGCCCTGACGCTGACAGGAGTGATGTTTTATTCCCATGCCTACTTCAGTGGAAGTCTGGGCTTAATTCACGAAGGAATGCCCTTCTTTGCCTGGGGATTAATACCGTCACTGGCTCTGTTCTTTGCCCTGATGACCGGAGGACTGGTCAGCATGAAGGGTTCGGCCTGGGCGCCGCACTTTTTATTCCCATTCTTATTTTTGATGATTATTGCCGCTCCGGCCTGGTCTTATTCCACATTTAAGTTTCTGAACTATACAAAATCCCAGCCTGAGCAGATCTTGTCCATGGACATTCATTCCAACAGGATTGAAGTGCGCAAATCCAAACGTTCACGCCGTCAGGTGTGCCATGTGGTCAGTCCCGATCCGATTGAATCACACCGCGCCGAAGGAAATGACCTGGCCCCTTCGGTTTGCGAAATAATTGATCAAATCCGAAATCGCGGCGAAAAGCCTCAACTCCAGTATGACATGCACAAGGGCCGCTTTGGATTTCATTGGTACACCGAAAGAAAACTGGTGAATAACCGGTAATTCACAAATCCCAACCATTCCCTGACAATCTCCTGACAACATTCGCGGAACATTTTGGCTATAGTCCCGGTTCTGAAAACATAGGAGATAGAATGAAAGCACTTATCTTTGCCTTGGCACTGGGCGTTTCCGCAACAGCTCAAGCTCACAACTGCGTTTCTGCTGATGGTTTGATCATCCCGAACGGTAAAACTGTTCGTATGTACTACAGCGCTGAACCGACAAAACAAATCGGCCCTAACTACACTTGCAACAGCACTGCCCGCACACGCACTTGCATCGATGGCGCGCTTTCCACTTCTGTGATCAAATGCAGCGAATATGATTCTGGTGGCTGTGTTGACTGGTGGATGGACCGCTTGGAAGATTCCGACTTCAGCTTTGCTCAGTGTAACGATTAATTTCAAAAACAAAAAAGCCAGGGTCCTCCTGGCTTTTTTTATTCCAGCATTTTCTTTAGCTGGTCTTTTTCATCATCCCCCGCAATCAGCCATTCCGGTGGTACATGCTCGGTCACATAGTCCCAGGACTGCTGACACATCTTTTTAGCCAAGGGCTTTGCATGCAGATCTTTGAGCAGATTCAGATGCCGCAGCAGAATCGTGCGTGTGGGTTTGTAAAAACCTTCATTGTCCTTGCCAGCGTTGGTGATCTCGTCTGAGGCTTCAACTCGGGCAATAATGTCTTTAAAATACTTCTCCAAACTCATATCCGTATTGGAACATGAAAAATCTCTGATTTAAAGAATCATCAAATTCATTTTTTACCAGACCTCCGTCGGCATTTTCAAACCCATCGTCCTGAATTTTTATGTTTCAGTGTGAAAGTTAACATACTTCGGAAGCCTTCTTGTATTTTGAAAGTACAGCTTTGTCTTACACCGGTGACATGATTTTGAACCCATAACAGTTTACCCGGCACCGTTCGCACGTTCTTCAGCAGGAGCCCCCGACACTTTGGAGGTCTTTTGACGAACCCTAAGCATCTTACGAAAGCTGTTTCTTTCGCTGCTATTGCTATTGCATTTTTGATGGCGGCTGGTTGTTCCCCTTCCTCTACTTCCCTGAAAGATCTGGCCAGCACCATTGAAGATGGCAACGGCAGCGCGGGCACACCGGATACGGGCGAACAAACCCCCACTGAACCCGCCAACCCATCTGAACCATCCGTGCCGTCTGTCCCTGACAACAGCTACAAAATAGAAGCCCTGTCCTGGGAAACATCCACAAATCCAGAGCGCAGACAGTGGTCTGAATACCTGCACAAGATCATCCTGGATGACTGGAACACCCTTCTGGGTGGCGCAGATGACATGAGCAAATTCTGCCCCCGCTACAGCTCTTTGGACAACGATCAGCGGGCCAATGTGTGGGCCGCGTTGTTCTCGGCCATGTCGAAATATGAAAGCGCTTACAGCCCCACATCACGCATGCATGAAACAACCATGGGGACTGATCCTGTGACCGGCAATCCGGTTTATTCTGAAGGTCTGTTGCAACTGTCCTATCAGGATGTGCAGTGGGCTCGCTGGTGTGAGTTTGACTGGAGCAAAGACAAAAACCTGGCCGCGAAAGATCCCAAGAAAACCATTCTGGATCCGTACAAGAACCTTTACTGCGGAGTCGGCATCATGGCCAAACAGATCAAAAACAAAGGTCTGATCACGGTGGGTTCCGGCGCGTACTGGGCTGTGCTAAAAAGCGGTGGCAAATATCAGAAGATCACCGAGATCTCTGGCATGGTTAAAAAATTATCCTTCTGTAAGTAACAAGACGGTCGGGCGTCGCTCTGATTTCCCTCGGGGGGCGCCCGGTCCGCACCGTATTTTTGTTTTCTAAAACATTTCCTTTAAAAACTTGGCCTTTCAAATCTTCTGCGCCGATCCTATAAACCACCACATGCGTGGGAGGAATCATGCAGGAGCCAATGGATCAGTCTGAAAAACACATCCATGAACTGTGCCGAATCTGGGAACTGGACGAGATGCAAAGGGCATCCAAACGCCATCAGCGCGAAACCGTCCCGTATCCTTCACAGATGAACAGCTCAAGGGATAACTTTGAGGACTTCTATCTGCACCCGCACTCACCCCCCGCCCCAACTGAAAGGAGCTCTTATGCTTAGAGCCGCGATAGCTTTCTTTATTCTAGCGATTGTAGCCTACATCTTCGGTGCCAGCGGCGTAGCGGGGTTGTCGGTGGAGATCGGACGAATCTTACTGTTCGTCTTCCTGGCTTTGGCCATTATCAGCTTTGTCATCAATCTGGTCAGTGGTCGAAAGCCCTGACGGAATAATAAAAAAGGCGCTGTCACCAGCGCCTTTTTTATTTTAGTGAATCCATCCAATCAAAATCGCACCCAGCGTGCAGGACGCCACCACGATCCACAACCCCACCCCTTGCAGGAACGGTTTGATGCCGACGCTTTTCAGGGTTTCCTTCGTCAGGTTGGCACCGATCAGGAACAACGTCACTACCAAAGCGCGTTTCGCCACGGTTTCAACCACGTGGCCCACCGGGCGCAGTTCGGGAATCCAGGTCACCAGGGCGGCTGCGATCAAAAAGCCCAGAATGAACCAGGGCTTTTTCGCCTTGCCGGCACCACCTTCCACTTTTTGACCGCGGAAATAGAACAAACCAATCAAGAACGTCACCGGAACAATCCACAACGCGCGTGCCAGTTTTACCGTGGTTCCCACTTGCAAAGACTCTGGCCCATATTGCAATGTTGAACCCACCACAGAGCTGGTGTCGTGAATTGCCAAGGCACTCCAAAGACCAAACTGGGTCTGCGTCAGATTCAGCAAATGACCAATCCAAGGAAAGATCACCAATGCACAGGCATTCAGCATGAACACCGTACCCAATGCCACGGATACTTCATGAGACTTGGCGCGAATTGTAGGAGCCACCGCCGCAATCGCACTGCCCCCACAGATCGCGGTGCCCACCGTGATCAATGTAGAAGTATCACGTTCGATCTTAAGCATGCGCCCGATCACCATCCCCAAAAGCAAAGTGAAAGAGATCCCCACCACAGTGTAGCCGATGCCCTGAAAACCCACTCGACCCACGACCATCAAATCCATCCCGGCCCCCAGACCGATCACAGAAAGACTTAACAGATGATGAGTATAGCTGCGGGTTTTATCGACATAAGGATTACCCAAAAAAACAGCCAGCAAGACGCCCAGAACCAAGGCCGCTGCGGAAGAGACAAAGGGGAAAAAGCACAAAAGTGCCGCTATCGGAAACGCAATTTTTGCTATTTTTGTTTTGTTCATAGATCCACTATGCGTGGCGGGAATCCTTCTGTCACCTAACAATCGTAAAAATGCATTTTGTCGGAGCACTAGGCGAAGGACGATTAAACATCTTATGCTTTCCTCGAACAAAGGAGGTTGCAATGCAACGCAAAGGTTCAGCTCACTGGCAGGGAAATCTTCAACATGGTAGCGGCGAACTGTCCACAGAAAGCGGCGCCCTTAAGAATCTTCCCTATTCCTTTTCGGATCGTTTTGAAAATGGCATGGGGACCAACCCCGAAGAACTGATTGGCGCAGCTCACGCCGGCTGCTTTTCCATGGCCCTTTCTGGAGCCCTCGCCAAAAAAGGATTCAATGCGGAATCGCTGGATGTCTCTGCGACAGTGAGCCTGGAAAAGTCCGGCGAAGGATTTTCCATCACGTCTTCCAAGCTGAAGCTGCGTGCGCTGGTGCCGGGCATTGATCGCAAACTCTTTGAAACCATTGCTCAGGATGCCAAGGCCAACTGTCCGGTTTCAAAGGTGCTCAAGGCAGAAATTTCTTTAGAAATCGACTTCCACGAGCTTCGCTCCCCTTCTGCATCCGCACACTAGTCTGCTAAACACCCCCGGAGATCCCGGGGGTTTCTTTTTTAGGGATGATGATTGCGCTCGTGCTGATTAAAGATTTCATGGATCTTTTTTTCGTCAAACTGGCCGATAGCTTCCTCAACCAAAAGACTTTCCCGATCCCGTCCCAGAGTTAACACCGCCGCCACCTTCTGATCTTCATAATAGGCCACGGCAAAGTCCCGGCTACCGAGATCACCCATCACATCCATTCGATCAAAGCGATCCGAATGCCCGACATATCCCAGACTCAGATCATAGTGTTGTGTCCAGAAGAACGGCACATCCTGAAACTTCACCCGATCGCCCATCATGTTTAGGGCCGCCGTTTGACCCTGGCGTTCAGCGACCTCCCAGTGTTCCACCCGGATCGAGCGCTGACTGTGGGGATCGGGCCACCTTGCGATATCACCGGCAGCAAAGATTCCAGGCACACTGGTTTCAAGGTACTCATTCACCAGCACACCATTTTCAACCCAGCACCCAGCCTGCTCGGCCAGCTGGGTGTTGGGCCGAATCCCCGTTCCAACAATCACGAAGTCACAGTCCACACTTTGGCCATCATCCAGCAGCACACTGCGCTGGCGAATTTCCTTTATCGTGTGCCCCAGATGGAAGATTACGCCGTGTTCTTCGTGCAGTTTGTGCAGCACACTTCCGACGTGAACACCGACGACCTTTAACAGGGGCATTTCCTCTGGCGCCACCACGTGCACTTCCAGATTACGCTGGCGCAGAGCTGCGGCGACTTCAAGACCGATAAAACCGGCACCCACAATCACCACTTTTTGCGCCCACGAGGTGCGACCGATGATGCGCTGACAATCCTGCAAAGTGCGCAGATAGAACACATGATCTTGCTTAATACCTGGAATCGGTGGATGAATCGGCTCCCCACCCGTTGCCAAGAGCAGCCGGTCATAGCGCAAAGTCTTTCCATTTGAAAGAAACACACTGCGCCGGTGCGCATCGATCTTTTCCGCCTTCGTTGAAAGTTCAAAATGAATTTTGTGGGTCTGATAAAATTCCTCTGTTTCCAAAGGCACCCAGTCTTCAGGCACATTCCCGGCCAGATAGTCCTTGGACAGATTCGGACGATCATACGGCAAAGACTTGTCTTCGCTGATGATAGTGATGGATCCGATAAAGCCCTGCTTGCGCAGCATGATCGCGGCTGCGGTCCCCGAAGCGCCCGAACCCACAATGACATATCGCTGAGATTCACTCCATTCGCGCGGGCGCACGGTGCTTTCTTTTTTTCCAGTGACGAACACCTTACCGCCTCGCATTTCCACATTGTAGGCCGAAACGGGATTCAAAGCCGGCGCCTTCAGCGCTTCGCCGGTGCGCAGGTCAAAACAGGCATGGTGCCAGGGACAGTGTACAGTTTCTCCAACCACCAAACCTTCAGCAAGAGGCCCCCCATAGTGGGAACAGGTTGCACCAATGGCAAAGTACTCTTCATCGTGGCGAACCAGGATCACTGGATCTTCACCCACATAACCCAGCAGACTTTTATCTTCGCGCAGCTCGTTTAAGTCCACGCCTCTGCTTAGATTCGGTCCGCTCAACTCTGCACTTCTTCCCATAAGACAGCTCCTTTGAATGCGGATATCATAGTAATTTTCCGCTTCAGGCTGGAGCAGGACCTCGACGAAAATGCTAAAAAGCAACACAGTTGCAATGTAAATAGAATTAAATGTTTTTTTTCGTGTTTCAAGGTGAGACAGAACCACCAAAAAACACCCTTCCCATCTTCAAACAACGCCCAATAAGTCCGATAATAAAGTGTTGTATCCGTGGCCAGGAGGCTTGAGTTGAAACAGTGGGTGAAAAAACTAGTTGATCAGTTTGACATGGACTGGGGCTCGAACAATGGTGGCACTGAAAAGCCCAAGGAAGTTCCAGCCATGAGCGAAGAGCGCGCGACACTGCTCTTCATTCTCGACGTTATGAACAAGCACCTTTTTGAAATTCAAAACCACTCGGTGCGCAAAGTGCGCAACAAGCTGGATAATTTCTCAAAATCACTGGTGAAGCAGGATCATGCGGACACCGAGCGTGTGCTGTTTGAAATCCGTCAGTTTATTTCCAGCTATCGCATTGATGAATACAGCTATGTACAAAACACCTTTGATGATTTTAAACGCATCATCTGGGAATTTGCCGACCACCTAAGCGAAGAGGTCGACGCCGAAGCTTCGGCCAGCGGTGACATCAACCAGAGTCTGGAACAGCTGCGTGAAGCGGTCGAGTCCAACTCTATTGAAGAGCTGCGTGCCAAGTCGCGCGAATTCATCAATTTCTATCTGAAGCATCAAAGCACTCATAACGAACGCCGCTCCAAACGCATGGAGGCGATCAAAAAGAACCTGACCACGGTCAAAAAACAGCTTATGGAGGCCAACACCACCATGAGAAAAGACCACCTGACCGGGGCTCACAACCGCAGAAGCTATGACGAGCAAATCCGCCGTTATCTGCAGTTGCATGAAATCGACAAAGACCCGATGACGTTGATCATTATGGATATCGACTTCTTTAAAAAGATCAACGATTCCTACGGCCATGACATTGGTGACTTTGTCCTGCAGGAATGCGTGCGTCTGATCCAGGAAAGCTTCTCGCGCGAAGAGGACTTCATTGCCCGCCTGGGTGGTGAGGAATTCGCGGTGATCCTGCCGGGTTGTGATGCCCAGGCCGCCGTTCGCATGGCGGAGGAAGCCATGAACCGCATCCGCAAAGAGGTCTTTGTTCACGAAAAGTTTGAAATCCGCTTCACCGTTTCCCTGGGCATTGCCGAAGTGCTGCCGGGCGAAAAGGCCGATGCTTTGTACAAGCGCGCGGATGAGGCCTTGTATGAATCCAAGCAAACCGGACGCAACAAATACACTGTATCCAAGGGTTCTCAGATCAAACGTGTGGCCTAAGGGGCTGTCCAACTTTTAGACAGTCGTCAATAGAACTGTGGTGACCAGAAAAGCCTGAACAATTGTTCGGGCTTTTTTTATGTTCAGATTTTTCTGAACACTCGCAGCGAATTTCCAGTTCAGATTCAATCAACACACTCCCCGTGTTGGCTTCATGCTTGCTTTAGCACTTCAGCATGAAAGCAATTCTGTTTTTAATCACTACAGTTCTGGGGGCCTCGATGAATTCATACTCTCAAGAGAATTCAGAAAAGGATATTGTCGTGGCGATCATCGACACCGGCGTGGATGTAAACCATCCTCTGCTTCGCAATAACCTGTGGGTGAACCCCCGCGAAAAAGACAATATGAAAGATGATGATGGCAATGGATATGCCGATGACCTCCATGGATGGAATTTTGTTTCCAATAACAATGACCTGACCGACAACCACGGCCACGGCACCCACGTGGCGGGTATCATCCAGCAGCGCACCCGTTCGTCGCGCGTGAAGTTCATGATTTTGAAATATTATGATCCGTCGATTCCGGCAAACGACAACCTTATGAACACTGTAAAGGCCATTCGTTATGCCATAAAGATGAAAGCGGATATTATCAACTATTCCGGCGGTGGCGACGAAAGAAGCCCCATGGAAGAGGCAGCCATTCGCGACGCCCAGGAACAGGGCATTCTATTTGTCGCTGCCGCCGGCAATGAAGGACGCAATACCGACCTGGTGGGCTACTATCCTGCGGGATACAAGCTGAACAACATTATTTCCGTGGCCGCCATGGATTCGCAAAAACGCCTGCTGGCCTCCAGCAACTTCGGCACGGGATCGGTGGATATCGCGGCTCCGGGAAAGAATGTGTTTTCAGCCCTTCCTGGAGGCAAGTATGGCTATATGAGCGGCACATCCCAGGCGACAGCGTGGGTCAGTGGCCTTGCCGCCTCGTTGATGCTGAACCGCCCCTGGGAAGCCCTGAATCCGGAAGGCGTTAAAAAAGCCCTGGTGAAAAGTGGTGTCAAAGATCGCCAGCTATCCAGGAAAATCCGTTCTCAGACTCGCATTTCAAACCTGCAGGCGGAATTGAATCTGGAATAGTTGCTAGCGATCACAAAAGGACGCTACAATAAACCCATGTTGAAACCTGCATTGATTCTGCTTCTGCCCCTGATGATCACCGCCTGCTCTGAACGTCTTCAAGCCCGCGAGGTCGCGACCATCAAAGCCTCCTGTGAACATGATGAAAAGACCTTCCGCTGTGTGGAGGTTCTGAAGAACTATGACGGCGACACCCTGACCGTGAATATTCCCAACGTCCCGGCCCTGATCGGAAAAAAGATCAGCGTCCGCGTCTTTGGCATCGACACACCCGAAGTGAAAACGAAAAATAAATGCGAAAAGGAAGCCGGGCGCATTGCCCGTAACCTTGTGACCAGCACCCTGAAAAATGCCAAAAACGTTGAGCTGCACAATGTTCAGCGCGACAAGTATTTCCGCATTCTGGCAGACGTGATGGTTGACGGCAGATCCCTGGCAGACATCCTGCTAAAGAACAATCTTGCTTACGCCTATGACGGTGGTACTAAAAGTCATCCAGACTGGTGCAAGTCTTTGCGGCAGCCGGCCAACAACTAGTTAGTGCTTGTTCGCACACCCCCGCCCTCGTCATTGCGGGGGCTTGGTGCTTTGGCCAGAATAAATCCATGGCACATGAATCTCAAACACAGCGAATTTCTGACTGGCACCGATCCACATTCGGCGGACATATCACCAGCAACGCCCGCGACATTGACACGCGTGACTTCACGCCGTCAGCCAAAGACTCGGATGTGCATTTTCAGGTCGACGGATTGAAGGTGCTCTTGAATGAACTTGCCGGAAAGGGCATTCAAATCGAGGATCAGGTGATAGAAAATGACTTTGGATCTTTTGCCTGGATTCAGGATCCCCAGGGCCAGCGGGTCGAATTGTGGGAACCCGCCCCTTGGCAGAACAATCTGATCAATCTGCCCGAGCCGGACTGAAATCACTTCAGATACTTATCATTGATCCTTTTGACTCCGCCTTCTTTTTTAAACTGTACCAGAGTTTTATTGAATCGCTCTGCCATCTGCTGATGGCTTTTGCCCGCCGCTTTTGAAAAGACCACATAGGACGGGTTTTCCGAAACAACATAAACCTGTTCAAACACGTCCTTGTACCCCATCCTCTTGACCAGAAACCAGAAGGCTTCTTCAGATGCGATGACCACATCAACACGCTTCACATCTGAGGCGCTGAGCTTTTTCACCAGCATCTCTTGAGTGGTGCTGTGATCCAGGCGCAGCTTTTTCTTGAAGGCATCAAAGACCGGCCCATAGGAATAACGGTCATTCACCCCGACCGTCAGTTTTTTGAAGTCCTCAAGGCCGGTGACCTTCACCTTGCGCTTTTTCAGAGCGAAAGCCATGTTGCGGGTGTATGTGACCGGCTCTTCGGTGAAGTAATAAACTTTTTTGCGTTCGTCGGTCATGAATGGCGGAAACAAGGCATCGACTTTGCCGGTTTCAGTCATCACTTCGGCCCGGGGCCAGGGGTAAGTTTCAAACACCGGTTCGACATTCATGCGTTTGCAGATTTCACGGATAATTTCGATGTAGGTGCCTTTGAGCTCCGTTCCTTCGCGATAAACCTTCGGCGGAATATCATCATAGGTGGCAAAGACAATTTTTTCTGCCCGGGCCGACATGGCAAACCACCACACCCCCAGCAATACCAAAAAGCGGGACATACTCATAAACCTACACGTACAAAAAGAGTTGGGACTCAGCATGTATTTGGATTGCCAAATGATCAACTGTTTTTGCCCTCCAACCCGGTGATATCAGGGACAAACCCAAGACAAATACAGACCATAATTCAGTGTCTAAAAAGCGGTGAATCCTGTCGTTTTTACTCTAAAGGGGTGATTTAAAGGGCATCCCCTGCACCGTGGCGCTTTACAGCTGGCAGGAGGCTTGCTTTGGCAATCGGGGTTGAATCCCTTTACACCGGAGTGATTGTGAAGTTGTTAGTAACCCGTCTTTTGTTGACGCTGGGCCTGCTGTGCTCATTCTTTTTGGAAATGGCCCTGGCCAAACAAGTGGACCTGCGCCCACTGCAAACCGAGGTCAAAGATCAAAAACGCCGCGACACTTGTGCGTATTTTGCCGTGTCGGCATTGATTGAATCCACCATCAAAGGCTTCACCGGCCAGGACTATGACATTTCGGAAGAGTACGAAATCTATCGCCACAAGGTGCAGTCCCCGTGGCGTCCTGAGGTGGAGTTCGGTAACACCTATCAATTGCTTTTGAATTTTTCCAACGGCAACAACCTGTATCTGGAAAAAGACCTGCCTTATCAGGAAAGCAGCCTGGATTTCACCAAGCCCTTCACTCCCGAGCAAACCAGCTTCTTTGATCTGCGCCAGCAACAAGTCACCCGTGTCGACTATCGCAGTATTCGCACCAAAATCATCACCCAGATGTGGGTGCGCAAACCCTGGTCAGAACTTTTCATCCAGGAACTGGATGCCAAGCGCCCGGTGGTTGTGACTTTGAAGGTATCCCTGTCCCACATCAACGACCAAAAAGGCACTTTCACGTTCAGCCCGCAAATCAATGCTGACTGTGACAGCGGTAAAATCAACTGCGGCGGCCACGCTGTTTTGATTGTTGGATATGACGACGAACAAAAAGTGTTTATGTTTAAAAACTCGTGGGGTCCAAAATGGGGCAACCAGGGATATGGCTTTGTGACCTTCGATCACGTTGATGGTTATTCAGATCAACCACTGACAGCGTATTTTGACAAACTCACCGGTCCCATGGTGAGAGTCACCGAACCCTAGCTTAAAATTCAAGCCATGAGTGCATTTCAGGAAAAACACTGGCATCACATGTTCAGCAACAAGGCCCGGGTTCTTTACCCGAGCTCGGATCCTGCGCATGACTATCTTCATATTATGCGTGTCGTACACACTGCCAAGCAGTTGTGTCAGGCCGAACACGCCCGCTGGGAAGTCGTGATGCCCGCAGCGTTCTTTCATGATTATATCAACGTTCCCAAAAATGACCCGCGCAGGCCGTACGCTTCAAAGCTTTCCGGAGAAGCGGCGATTGAATATCTGAAGTCGGTGCAATACCCGGAAGAATACTTCAATGACATCCGCCACGCCATCGAGGCACACAGCTATAGCGCCGCCATTAAGCCCGAAACCCTGGAAGCGCGCATCGTTCAGGATGCTGACCGTCTGGACAGCCTGGGGGCCATTGGCATCGCTCGCTGCTTTGCCGTGACGACCCAGCTCAGCCGCCCCTTCTATGCCGAAGAAGACCCGTGGGCTGAAGGCCGCGAACTGGATGACAAAAGTTATGGGATTGATCATTTCTTTTTGAAACTGTTCAAACTGGTGGATCACCTGAACACACCCACCGCAAAAAAAGAAGGCGAACATCGTGTCGCCTTCATCAGAACATATCTGGATCAGATCAAAAGGGAAATCTAGCGGCCGTTGTCTTCACCAAACATCGGCGCTGGGGCTTCCACAATACCGGCTTCGGTGACGAATTCACGCATCAGAATTGCCAAAGACGCGGTTTTTTCCGGTGGCATATTCTGAAGGGTTTCAATCATGTGTTCTTGAATGGTGCGGGGGATTTCGCTGAGTTTTTCCAGACCGGAGGGAGTGAGCGATACAACCACTTTACGGGAGTCTTCTTTCGAGATAGTGCGGGATACAAGGCCTTGCTCTTCGAGCTTCTTGACCACCACAGAAACGGAGCTTTGATGCGTGGTGGTCCTCAATGCCAGGTCATTGATGGAAAGCCCTGGTTCTTCTTTGAGTTTCTTCATCACAAAAATCTGTGCGGCACTCAAACCTAGATCTTTCTCGAACTGACTGGAAGACACGCGAAGGGCTTTGAAGATATGGCGGATATAGTCCATGACTTCACCCACCTCGGACCTGTACTCGGAATAAGTATTACTCATGAAATCAATTAAGTACTATTCGTAGAGATCGTGCAAACGATTTTTATATGTATTGCCATACATGACATTTTGCAAAGCCACACAGAAACTACGACGAAGAGATCTCAATGAACTCCGGCAAGCCTAGAGCTGCGGCTCCATTTGCGTTCGCAAAATCAATTCTGTACGAGCGAAGAGCGATGCGATTGGCAGAAAGCTCCACAGTTGATCCATAAAGTGTGTCGCCCACAATCGGAAACCCATGGCGACTTAAATCAAAACGCAATTGGTGCGAACGTCCAGTAACAGGATTCAAATCCCAGACCTGATATTCACCCTGCATGCCCCGGAAAGCCGCGACAGTAAGGCATTCCTTGCCTTGAGGGCTTTCATACGCCCGACGCTTTCCACGCAGCAAACGACAGCGCCACTCAAATGTGTTCCCCACTTGCGGGCTGAGTTTCAGTTTTTCATTCGGAACGTTGGCGGGAATGTGCGCGTAGCTCTGACCGGTGGTCAAAGCGCGATAAGTTTTTTTTACGGTCTTGTGTTCAAACCACGCATTGGCTTTGCGATGGGCGTCTGCGGTCTTGGCATAAACCACCAGGCCTGACACTTCGAAATCCAGTCGGTTCACCGGATAAATCTGAATCCCCTTTTCCTTCTGCAACGCTGTTCCCAGGCACAGACGGGCATCATCTTCTTCAAAGCGGCTGGGTGTGGAAAGCACACCTGCCAGTTTGTCACAGATGATAAAGTGAGTATTCTCAAATACGATCTGAATCATTTTTTACTAAGGCCTACGAGGAAGATCTCTTTGGAAATCTTGCGGGTGGAGTCCGGCTTCACCGCTTCAACTTTGGCGAAGGTCTTTTTCATTTCATCACGAAGTTTGCCGAAGTCATCACTGTGGAAGAGCTTGCACACGAAATGCCCGTCTTTTTTCAGGAAGCGACGAGCGACGTCCAAAGCCAGCTCACAAAGTTCCATGGACCTTGCCTGATCGGTCATGCGAATGCCCGTGGTCTTTGGTGCCATGTCTGACATCACGATATCAAAGGGAGGTACGAAACCATGTTCTTTGAAGATGTCTTCCAAATTCAAATCGCGAAGATCGGCTTGGATGAAAACAGCGTTCTTCAATTTCACGGTCACGGGGCTCAGGTCCACACCCAGGACACGGCCTCTTTCGCCTGCCATCTTGGAAGCATACTGTGACCAGGATCCCGGAGAAGCCCCCAGATCAAGTACCACCTGACCGGGCTTGAACATTTTGAATTTCTGGTCGATCTCTTCAAGTTTGAAGACGGAACGAGCCGCAAAGTTTTCCTGCTTTGCTTTTCTGAAGTAGTGATCGCGAGGATTGTAAGTCATATCGGAGGGTTATCCAGCGAACCCCCGTCAAAGTCCACCCCTTTTTGGGGCCTCGGTAAAAAGGATTAAGCTTCGCGAGGCTCTTTCACCATGGCCAGCAGAATGCCCCCAGAAACGAATAGGATCAACAATCCGACCATGCCCCAGCGGGAGCTGCCGCTAAGCATGGCGCCAGCTGCCACCACCAGAGGGCCCAAAATAGAGGCAAAGCGGCCGACCAGGTTGAACAACCCAAAGTACTCGCCACTGGCCTCTTTCGGGATCATACGACCAAACATGGAACGGCTGAGCGATTGCACCCCACCCTGCACCAGACCTATCACGGTCGCCAGCAGATAGAAATGCGTCGCCGTCTTCATCTGGGTGGCGGCAATCACGGTCACTCCGTACACCACGATGCAAACCAAAATAGGCATCTTCGCGCCCCAGCGCTTGGTCAAAGTCCCAAAGAAATACGCACAAGGGAAGCCGATAAACTGCGTGATCAAAAGGGCTGCAATCAAATCCTTGGATTCAAAACCGATCGAGATTCCATAATCCACAGCCATGGTCATCACGGTGTAAACTCCGTCGATATACAACCAGTAAGCCACCATGAACATAAACAGATTGCGCTCTCTCATCAGGGCTTTCAGGGTCCCCGTCAACGTGCGCAGGCTTTCCATCGTCAATGCTCCGATACCCTTCACGGATCTTTCACCTGCAGGCTCTGGCACGTTCTTCATCAATGGCAAAGAAAACGCCAGCCACCATACCGACACAATCATGAACGACAGCTTGGTCGCCACGGTCGCATCCGGAATACCAAAACTTAGAGGATAAAGCGCCATCAGCACATTCAGCAGCAGCAGCACCCCGCCCCCCAAATAACCCAGCGAGTATCCGAGTGAGGACGCAAAATCCATGTACTTGTGTTCAGCCACGTAAGGCAAAAGCGAATCATAAAAGACGCTGGCTGCATTGAAAGCCGCCAGAGTGATACCATAGGCCCACAACGCACTGACCCAGTCCCCTTGCGGAATGAACCCCATCCACGCGCATCCCACAACACCAATCAAAGTGAAGAGCATGCAGAAAAGCTTTTTATAGCCTTTCATATCCGCGATCACCCCCAGAGTGGGGCTTAGCAGTGCAATGGCCAGACTTGAAACGGAAATAGTGACACCCAAACGGGCTGTGGAAACAACGGCGTCCGTACCGACGCTCCAGTATTGTTTCAAGAAGACCGGAAAAAAAGCGGCCATAACAGTTGTCGCGTAACCACTGTTGGCCCAGTCATAAAAGGCCCAGCTAAGGATTTTCTTTTTCTGATTTGGATTCATGCTTCCCCCGCGCTTCAAAGAAAACACGGAACGCGGAAGAACGGAAGAAGAAAATCAGCGCCAGCAAAGTCATAACAAACATCAGGCTGGAAAGCGCATTCAGCTTGGGGCTGACCCCCAGTTTCATTGCCGTGTAAAGCTTGACGGGCAGCGTGTCCTGCCCCACTCCATTCACAAAATACGTGATCAGGAAGTCATCAAACGACAACAGAAAACTTAAAGCCCCGCCGCCGATGATCGACGGCACCAGCAACGGAAACACCACCGAACGATAGGTCTGCCACTCGGTGGCCCCGAGATCGCGGGCGGCGTCTTCAAGGCTGCGATCCATTGTCGCAAGCCGTGCCCCGACCGTCATCATCACATAGGAAATACTGAAACTGACATGGGCAATCACCACCGTTGTCAGCCCCAGCTCAAACTGCAAAATAAAGAACAACGACAACAATGAAAGCGCAAAAACGATTTCAGGAAATACCAGCGAAACCACCGACAATCCTTCGACTGCCCAGCGCCAGCCCCCCGCTGAACGGTGCAACCCCACCGCGGCACTGGTGCCAATCACCGTTGAAAGCAGACTTGCTGTCACACCGACCAGCACGCTGTTCTGCAAGGCATCCATCAAGGCCTGATCATTGACGACTTCGCTAAACCAGCGCAGTGTCCAGCTCCAGGAATCCGGCGTCTTTTCAATCAGCGCCCCCAGAATCATGACCAGAATCGGTGTGTGCAGCAAAAGCAGCGTCACCCACAAAACGATTTTCGCCAGTCTGGGCGCCTGAGGACGGCTTCGTTCAATCGCGGGCACGGCGCGCCTCCCACATTCTGAACACCAATGCCAGCACCAGCAACAGCACCATCATCAGGACCGACAACGCCGCCCCGAAAGGCCAATCGCGGGCTTTCAAAAATTGCTCGGTGATCAGATTTCCATAAAGCATATTCTTGGCGCCACCCAAAAGATCCGGGATCACGTATTCACCCAATGAAGGAATGAACACCAGCAAAGATCCCGCCCAAAGGGCTTTTTTCAGATTCGGCAAAATCACCGTGAAAAGAATTTTCCAGACATCGGCACCCAGATCCTGAGCCGCCTCCACCAATGAAAAATCAAACTTTTCAAAAGCGCCGTACAAAGGCAGCACCATGAACGGCAAATAAGTCGTGACCATCCCGTAAAGCACCAGCCACTTGTTCTGAGTCAGTGCAAACGCATCAAAGGGAATTCCCAGCAATGTCAGCCCGGCCTGCAACGGGCCGTCGGCTCCGACAAAAAGACGGATGGCATAAATACGAATCACCAGATTGGTCAAAAACGGCAGGACGATGGCCATGAGATAAAGCTGGCGCAAACGTGTGGAAGAAGTCGCCATGGACCAGGAAACCATCACTCCCAAAACCAGACAAATCCCGGTCGTGATCAGGGCCAGCCTGAAGCTTTCAGCAAAAATCCCCAGATAGGTCGGTGAAAAAGCACGCACATAGTTCGCTATGGTCCACGACCACTCAATACCACCGTAAGTTCCACGGGTGGCGAAACTCACAATGCCGACGATGATCAGCGGCAGCAGCACAAAGACCACAAACCACAACCCCGCCGGCAGAAGGAACAAATCTCTTAATTTCACTTTTCACGCTCGCCAAAGACCATGGCACGGCGAACGTAGGCTTCGATGCTCATGCCCAGACGGATCTGATCCGGTGGCACGTTGATTTTACCTTTGATAAGACTGCCATCACCCAGACGAATGGTGGCCAGATCCTCACTGACCTCCACCAGTTCCCCGCGCAACAAGCTGGTGGATTCCACAAATTGAGAGGCAAAGATGGTTTCAGGATTTTCGTAAATCTCGCGCGGTGAACTGACTTGTTCCAAAACCCCACGGCTCATGATGCCGATACGGTCGGACAGCGCCAAAGCTTCTTCCTGATCGTGGGTCACACAGATGAAGGTCAAACCCAGCTTTTGTTGCAAAGCGCGCAGTTCCTTTTGCATGTGTTCACGCATGCGGTAATCCAGCGCCGACAAAGGTTCATCCAGCAAAAGCACGCGGGGTTCATTCACCAAAGCTCGGGCCACGGCCACACGCTGGGACTGCCCGCCGGACAACGTTTCAGGCTTGCGGTCACGGAATTCACCCATGTCCACCAAGGCCAGCACTTCAGCCACCTTGGCCTCGATCTGATCTTTACCCAAACCTTTCAGGCGCAGACCATAGGCGATGTTTTCCCCCACCGTCATGTGCGGGAAAAGAGCATAGCGCTGAAAGACCATGTTAAAGGGACGTTTTTGAGCGGGAAGATGATCCACGCGCTGACCATCCAGCAGAATCTGCCCGGAAGTGGCGCCTTCAAGACCGGCAATGATACGAAGAAGTGTTGTCTTTCCACATCCACTTGGACCCAACAGAGAAAAGAACTCCCCTTCCCCAATGGAAAGGTTGATTCCCTTCAGGGCCGTTTGACTGGAAAAACTCTTGCCGATATTCAGAAGTTCCAACATGCTTCTAACAATAAGAAGGAAATAAAAAAATGTCGAGAATATTGATGGCCGGCCTGGCTCTTTGTGGGTTGCTGGCGGGATGTACAAAAAAGTCTGCTGAAGTTTCTGAAGCCAAAGAAGTCAACCTGTCCATCTGGGGCAACTATCTTTCCCCGGAACTGCAGGCTCAGTTCGAGAAAGAAACCGGCATCAAGATCAATATCTCCAACTATTCCTCGAATGAAGAACTGCTGGCAAAAGTTCAGATGGGGTCTTCCGGCATCGACGTGGCCGTGCCTTCCGACTATATGGTTGAAGTCATGTCCAAAATGAATCTGCTGGAAACACTGAAGCAAGATCAGATTTCAAACAAAACCCTGATTGATCCTCAGTTCCTGAAACAGAACTACGATCCCGAGAACAAGTTTTCGTTACCGTACATCTGGACAACTGCGGGTATCGCCGTGAACCGCGATCTTTACAAAGGCCCGATCAAAAGCTGGAAAGATCTTCTGGAAAACCCACAGCTGAAAGGCAAATTCGCCCTTTTGGATGACGTGCGCGAAACCCTGGGCGCCGCCCTGAAAATGAACGGCTTCAGCGTGAACAGCACCAACCCTGAAGAAATCAAAAAAGCCAAAGACACACTGCTGAAGGCAAAAAAGAACGTAAAAATGTTCGCCTCTGACACCATCGACATCCTGAACAACAAGGAAGTCGCTGCCGCCCAGACCTATTCCTCGGACGCCCTTCAAGCCGCAGACAAGTCCCCAGGCAAAATCGAATACATCATCCCTACCGAAGGCGGAACCTTCACCATCGACAACCTGGTCATCATCAAAGGCGCCAAACACCCCGAAGCCGCCCACAAGCTGATCAACTTCCTGCTAAGTGAACAGGCAGAAATCAACCGAGTAAAAACAATCTTGGGCGGTCCTGTCCTGAAAAACACCAAAGCATCCCTGCCAAAAGAAATGCAAAACAACAGCGCACTGTTCCCGGATGAAGCGACTCTAAAAAAACTAGAACGAATCCAGGACCAAGGCGAGAAAAACAAGCTCTTCGAAGACTCTTGGACAGAAATTAAAACTCACTGATTGTGGGTTCGTCAGTTGCCGGGTGGCGCGGGGTTTGGCTGGGGTCTTGAGGGATCCCGCCTCCACGGTACGCCATCCGGACTCAGTTGCCGCTCGTCCCCTTCGGGGCCGAGTTCGCGCCATCCGGGCGCCGGCAAAGACCGCTGCGGCGGGCTCCCTCAAGTCCCCATCCAAATTGTTCCATTCGGAAATATCTAACAATCAGTGGATTCTTAACTGCGCAGGCACGCGATGTTCGGTGCCAAGTACGGCAGAACTTCGAAGCGCATTGTTTTTGAGCGCAGGTAAACGACGATATGCCTTTGAACCGATTTCTTTGTGATGAGATGTTCGGAAGTAGTTTCTGAATTGATTGGGACAACGCAAATTTGCTGGTGAGCTTGGACAGTGCCAGCGCGAAGGGGGCTTTGTCGGCGCCCGGACGGCGTCCCCCGCAGCGCTGGGACTGGCCAAGTTCGCAAGCAAATCCCCGCGCTAAGACGGACAAGGCAATTCAGGAACTACTTCCGAACAGCTTCCTCAGCGATGACTTCGACCTGTTCGATGGCCGCATCGTTGTGGACTCTTGAGTCTTCGCTGCGAAGTTCGGAGTACAAACAAGCGACTCCGATGACGGTCAGAATCAAGCCCGTGCCTATGTATAAGGTCACGCTTCTTCTGCTTTGGTTAAAGAGGAAGTAACAAAGGCCGATCAAGATCAGGATCGGGCCTAACACTGCTGTTGAGGCAAGCACCTGCCTGAGCGCAAATGCGCCAAGCTCCGTATTCATAACCACCACCTACGTTCAATTATTTTGGTTATTTCGTATAACTTTTCGGCAGGACTTTGATAGAGCTAAAGGGGGTTGCAGTAAATTCCCCACCTGGGGGATAAATCGTAATACTGACGGCTCAAAGTGAAATTTGTGACAGCCAGACATCCGGTTTCGAGACAATTGTGAGGTGATTTAAGCCTTCCACCCTACGAATGTTCGCTCCGGCCTCAGTAAAAAGATCCACATGGCGCTGCGGGATGATGAGTTCATCCTGATCGGCCACCACGACTTGCACCGGTGGCTGCATCTTCTGAAGATCCGCCATGATATTTTCCGACGGCGTCACTGCCGCCAGATAAGCCGCACTGTAAGTCAGCTTTTCCTGACCACTGATGAATTCCGCTGGCATGTTGACTTTAAAACCGCCATTGCCATCAGGTGAAATCCATCCGCCGAAGTCCTCACGGAAAACATTCAAGCTGGGCGGCAGATACGGCGAGATCGCCAGGAATTTGGCGAACTGCTTGCGGATGTCAGACACCGCCACACGCAATACGAAGCCGCCACCCAACGAGTGCCCGGCCAGTACTATGCGCGAAACCGCGCGGGTCATTTTAATGTGAATGACAAGCTCTTCAAGATCGATTTCAAATTGATGCTGCGATTGGGGATCTGCCGCATTCAAGCTGGCACCGTGACCGCGCAGATCCGGGGTCACAACGGTTCCAAGGCCAGCTTGGGCCATGGCGGAAGCCAGTACACACATGTACCTGCTGTCACTGCCCACCCCATGATACAGAACAATCAAATTGTCCGACCATGCGGGGTAAACACGATAAGACAGAACATCCCCCTGGCGGGTGCGAAAAGTTTCAAGCGGGGACAGTTTTCCCAGCGGGATTTTGAAACTTTTCAGATCCAGGATTTTGCCAGTCATTAAGCCATCTGCTCTTGCTGTTTTTTGTGGTGATAGTATTCGTAGTCGCCGTCATAGATGCGAATCTGATTCTTGTCGACTTCAAACACTCGGGTGGTCACTTCGCGCAGGAAGTGACGATCATGCGATACGATCATCACTGTGCCCGGGAAGTTCTTGATCGCATCAAGAAGCAATTCACGGGATTTGATGTCCAAGTGATTCGTCGGCTCATCCAGAATCAGCAAATTCACCGGCTGCGCCAGAATGCAGGCCAGAACCACACGGGACTTTTCACCACCCGACAGGATCGAGATCTTTTTCTCGGCTTCTTCACCCGAGAATTTGAAAGCACCCAGCAGGCTTCGCACCGTGCCCATCCCGGCATTCGGAATGCGAGAGTGAACCTCGTCAACAATTGTCATTTTCGGATCAAGAACATCCAAAGAATTCTGAGAGAAGTACCCCAGACTGATAGAAGCACCCAAAGTCATTTTTCCTTCGGTGGCTTCAGCGTGACCCGCGATGATTTTAAGCAATGTGGATTTACCCGCACCGTTCACACCTACAACCGCAATACGGTCCTGACGTTTCACCAGCGCATTGGCACCAGAAAAGACAAGCTTTTCCTTGCCGTCATCACGTGTCCAGATTTTGGAAAGGCCTTCCAGCTTCACAACCTCATCCCCGCCACGCGCAGGCACCGGCCATTCAAACTTGATTTCAGCTTCCTCATCCGGAACTTCAATACGATCGATTTTTTCAAGTTTCTTCACACGGGACTGCACTTGCGCTGCGTGGGAAGCACGGGCCGCAAAGCGGGCAATGAATTCCTCTTCCTTTGCCAGCATGTCCTCTTGACGTTTTGCTGCAGCAATCAGCTGTTCTTTTCTGATGTCCCGCTCTTTTTCGTAGAAGTCATAGTTGCCACCGTAAACCGTAATGGTTTTATTGGCGATCTCGACGATCTTGCCAACCAGGCGGTTCATGAAGTCACGATCGTGACTTGTCATCAGGATCGCGCCCTTGAAGTTCACCAGCCACTCTTCCAGCCAGACGATGGATTCCACGTCCAAGTGATTCGTCGGCTCATCCATCAGCAAAACTTCTGGGTTCAATGCCAAGATCTTTGCCAAAGCAATACGCATTTTCCAACCGCCCGAGAAGCTTTCGCTGGGGCGATGATAATCATCCGGACCGATACCAAGACCGGTCAGGATTTCCG
Source organism: Bdellovibrio bacteriovorus str. Tiberius (assembly GCF_000317895.1). Classification (NCBI taxonomy): domain Bacteria; kingdom Pseudomonadati; phylum Bdellovibrionota; class Bdellovibrionia; order Bdellovibrionales; family Pseudobdellovibrionaceae; genus Bdellovibrio; species Bdellovibrio bacteriovorus. Next base: position 1,471,449 of record NC_019567.1, on the reverse strand, counting down.
CAGCGCGGGATTCAAGGTCATAACCACCCAGGCGTTCGAATTCGCCCTGCAGTTCACCGTAGACCTCCAGAATCTTCATCATTTCATCCGGATCCAAATCCGGGTCCGCAAGCTTGGCTTCACATTCCTGCATGCGCACTTGCATGTCGCCGATGTTGCCCACCGCAGATTTGACTTCTTCGATAGCGGACTTCCCCTTCATCTCTTCGATGTTCTGGGAGAAGTAACCGATCACAGTGCGATCCGATTTGGAAATAGTGCCGCCGTCGATGCCCTCTTCGCCCATAATGATGCGGAAGATGGTGGTTTTACCGGCGCCGTTGGGGCCGACCAGACCGATTTTCTCTCCGGCATTGATCTGGAAAGATCCGTTGCGATAGAGGACTTTGTTACCCTGCTGCTTGGTGATATTTGATAAATGAATCATAGGTCCTTCGTATAACTTTTTTTGCTTCTGAAGGCTTCAAAAATTTCGGGAAAATCTGCCTTCTTTTTTAGCACCACTCAGAGTCTACACAAAAAATCACAAATTCGGGAATTTTCTGGTCCAAATCCCTAAGAGATATCAAGGACTTCGCCAAATATAGACCCGCCTCACATGGTCCCGACGTTGCTCTGGTAAGGCTGCGGGGGTTACACATGATCGCAACAAAGAACCACACAGCAGTTAAAAACAATACAATCGGTGCCGCCTTGATTTCACTCGTTGTTCTGTTCACAGGTTGTGCAAATTCCAGTCAATTTCCAGTCACCAGTCTGGATGATTCAAACCAAAGTGCAGGGGTCACTGATCCCGGCAGCACCGATCCGGGTGATGATACAGACACCGGTGTGACACCCACACCAACGCCGACCCCAGAGCCTGAACCAGAGCCCGGCTACAAGATGCAGGCCCTGGCTTGGGAAAGCACCAAATACCCCGAGCGCACCGAATGGTCCAAATTTCTGCAAGAGCTTATCCTGAACGAATGGAGCAGCCTGCTTCCCGGTGCTGATGACATCACCACGTTCTGCCCGAAATACAACACTCTGGACAACAACCAACGAGCCAATGCCTGGGCTCAGCTTTTTGTCGCCATCGCAAAATATGAGAGCGCCTACAGTCCCGTGTCGCGCATGCAGGAAACCACCATGGGATCGGACCCGGTTACCGGCAAGGCGGTGTATTCCGAGGGGCTTTTGCAGCTTTCCTATCAAGACGTACAATGGGCGCGCTATTGCAAATTCGACTGGCAAAAGGATAAAAACCTGGCTGCCACCGATCCAAAGAAAACCATTTTGGATCCCTATATCAACCTGCACTGCGGAGTCGGCATCATGGCTGGCCAAATCAAAAGTAAAGGTCGTATTGTCGTAAGTTCAGGGGTGTATTGGGCGGTGATCAAATCCGGCGGAAAGTACCAACAAATCAACAACATCGCGGCTATCGTCAAGACCCTTCCCTTGTGCAAATAGTTCATTATTCTCGGAAATTCGGAAATATTAAAAATATATAAAGCTTTTCGCGCCAAGATCGACTATCTTGGCGCATCTTTTTGAAGTGGGCTTGGATCTGCCGCAAGCAGTGCGGTATCAATGCACATATGGTGTTTTTTATTTGAGACCACTTCCTATTACCTGAAAGGTCTCTAATGACTCCGTTAACAACCGTAGATAATTTTGAAAACTTTGGACTGAGTGCACCCGTAATGGCTGCGATGGCAGACATGGGCTTCACCACTCCAACTCCGATCCAGCGTCAGGCTTTGCCGATTCTGCTGGCTGGTGCCAATGACTTTATCGGTCTGGCATCCACTGGTACGGGTAAAACCGCTGCCTTCGGTATCCCGCTGATTGAAAACATCGACAGCACCACCAAAGACACTCAGGCTCTTGTCCTGAGCCCAACGCGTGAGCTGGCTCTGCAAGTGGCAGAACAGCTGACTTTGCTGGGTAAGAAAAAAGGCGTTCGCGTAGTAACCATCTACGGTGGCGCTTCTTACCGCACACAGATCGACGGTGTTAAACGTGGCGCGCACATTGTTGTGGCGACTCCGGGCCGTCTGGTTGATTTCCTTGAACAGAAAATGATCAAACTTCAGAGCGTTAAAACTGTCGTTCTGGATGAAGCTGACGAAATGCTTTCCATGGGTTTCAAAGAAGCTCTGGAAACAATTCTTTCTGCAACTCAGCCGGAAGATTCTGACTCTGTACGTGCGGCTTGCCGTACGTGGTTGTTCTCTGCAACCATGTCTTCTGAAGTTCGTCGTTTGACTTCCACTTACCTTGAAAACCCTGAAACTGTATCTGTGAACAAAGTGGGCGGCACTGCTGACACTATCGAGCAGATCTACTACACAGTTAAAAACTCCTACAAAACAGAAGTGATTGCACGCTTGCTGCAAACTGCTCCGGAATTCTATGGCATCATTTTCTGCCAGACGAAAATGGAAGTGGCAGAGCTTGCTGACATTCTGACCCAGCGTGGATTCCCGGCGGATTCTCTGCACGGTGACAAGTCCCAGCAGGAACGTGAAGCGACTTTGAAGAAATTCAAACAGCGTCAGGTGAAAGTGATCGTGGCAACAGACGTTGCTGCCCGCGGTCTGGACATCAAGGATCTGACTCACGTTGTGAATCACTCTTTGCCTTGGGATTCTGAATCTTACGTTCACCGTATCGGCCGTACCGGTCGTAATGGTCAAAAAGGAACTGCAATCACTTTGGTGAATCCAGAGCAACTGACTCTTCTTCGCCGTGTGATGCAAAACACGAAAGCCGTTTTGACCAAAGGTGTTGTTCCTTCTGCTGATGAAGTGGCTGGTCTGAAAATCAAAGACGTTATGGATAAAGTCAGCACAATGGACGCTGAATCCGTGCCATTGCAACTGGCGATGGACCTGATCCAGGATCTGATCCAGGCTGAAGACATCAACTTCAAAGAGCTTTCCAAAGAAGAGCTTCTGGGTCGCTTTATCGCGGCTTACTTCCCGAACGTGTTCGTGAAGAAAGATCTGATGCTGGACTACATGGGCGACCGCGTTCCTCGTGAATTGTTGCCACGTGATCCAAACGACAACCGCTTCTCTCGCGGCCGTGGTGGTGATCGTCGTGATGACCGTGACGATTCCCGTGCCCGCCGTCCATTCGGTGGCGGCCGTGGCGCCAGCGCCCCTGCCCGTGGCTTCCGTTCTGAAGGTGCTCGCGCTGAGTTCAACGGAGGCGAAGTGCGTGCAGAAAGAACTGAAAGACCGGTTTTCCGTGACCGCCCGGAAAGAACTGAACGTCCTGAGCGCAGCGAACGTGCTGAACGCGCAGAGCGTTCCGAGCGTTCTTACCGTGCTTCCGGCAACAGCGACTCTCGTCCGCCTCGCGCTGAACGCAGTGAGCGTTCTGAGCGCCCTCAGCGTTCCGAGACAGACCGTCCAGAGCGTCGTGGTGACCACCCAGGCATCAAACGCTTCCGTGGTCCTAAACGTCAGTTCCGCGACTAATAACATCATTGTCTCGTTCTGAGACAGCGCAGTTTTGTCACGACAGTGTGATATTTCTGAACAAGAGCAGACTCTAAGAGTCTGCTCTTTTCGTTTTGAGACTCCGGCATCATGCTTGCTTTGCAATGTTTCGGAGACATTATGAGACAATTCTTAACGGCACTAATCATATTTAGTCTGGGACTGCCGGCCTTTGCGGAGACCCGCAAGACATTGCGATCCGACGGAGCCCGGGGCGTCTGCCTTGGCTGTGAAGACCGTGGCGACAAATCCGTGGATCAGATCCGCGCCCTTCGTTCCGCCGTGGGCGGCGATCAATCCTATAAAGACATCTACAAATACAACTACAACAAACAGAAAGACCGCAAGGTTGCCGAGGCCTGCAGCAACATGGTCACCAATGCGGGATATGGCCGCTGGGGTCAGCATATTCTGAACATCCTGAATGAACGCGAGTATCCGAACTTGTTTGACGGCACCCCTGACCTGGTCAGCCTGTGCCCGGCCTTCCCTCAATTGGGTCCGGAGGAAAAGAAAGTGATCTTTGTCGCCATCATGAATGTCATGGTTCTGGGTGAAAGCACGTGCGGAGTGGGCTCTCACACCGCGAAGGGTCCCAATGGAACCGCCGTGGGTATATTGCAGCTTCATCGCGGCGCGGAAGCCTCTTACGAAAGTGAAGGTCGACACGGTCATGGCCCTGAAATCGGCTGTAAAAATGGCGACGGCGAAAAACCGGAAAGTTCTTTGAAATGCGGCCTGCACTTGCTTGATATGCAGTTTGCCGGCAAAGGCGAATTGTTCAGCAGATCATCCCACTGGGAGGTTCTGCGACCTCAAGGCCGCAAACAGAAATACAAGTGGACCAAAAAAATTGTCAGTGAACTATCAATTTGCAAATAACAAAATCTTACGCCACTGATGCTGAAGTTCCGGATCCTGCATCAACTGGCTGTAGGAACGATCTGAAAACAGCACCCCTACAAACTTTCGCACCGGCAGACTGACCGTGCTGGCCGACCGCGCATCAAAGTGGTGATAAAGTATCTCGTGCACAACCAGCGCTGCCTGTTGATCCGTCGACATGATATTCCACAATGGGCGGTGGATAAAAATCTGATTCTTTTTCCGCACAGCCAGTTGAACCAGCTTCGCCGGATCCACGTCCGGAAGTTTTTCAAGATCCGTCGTCATCTGAAGTTCATTTCGGGTGAATTCCCAGCGTAAATCATTCAAAGACAACACCAGCAGCAAATGCAGTTCCGGGGAAAATCGCTCCAGGTCCGCCAGCTTCCGCGCAATCAACTGTACCGGAAAGTCCTTGGGAAGATTCACGCGCAAGTCCCAATAAGTTTTTTCAGAATAAGAACCGCCAAAGAAGGGCTGATCAACGGACGCTTCATAAAGATCCAGCAGCACCACTCCCCGATCTGTCAGCACACCCTTGCCGCCATTGCTTTCGCGATAGGCATGAGCGGAAAAACTCAACAGCGTCAAAGAAATGGCAAGTACCAGCAGGGCTTTCACTATTCCTCCTTGTTCAGCGGATATAACGACAGGCTCAACTGAAACACCTGATCCTTGGTTTCGCTTTCGGACAGAAAAAGACCCAGCTTGCGCCGGAATGCTTTGATCATTTGTTTGGCTTCGTGCAATTTGCGCGAATCTGTTGCCACCAGAATCGAAGACTGATCACGATGCCCCAGTGACAGGTCCTGCAAGGCCTGTACAGAACGCAACAACACCGCCTTCTGAAAACGGCGGTGCGCTTCGGACGCCGCCACATCACTTAAAATATCCGTGGTGAATCCGTCCGAGATGTCGATCCAGGTGCCATCGTTTTCTATCCGCAGCAAGCCCACGGCCTGCAACCGGTCAATACACTCCTGCGCCTGAGAAACCGGGATCCCCATCACCACAGCCACCCATTGCACATCCGGCTGAAAGCTTTTCAGCTTTAATAGCTCCAAAATGTGATAGTGCTGGGGATCGGAGATGATCTTAAAAGTCTCCAGAGGGATCTTCTGAAGCTTCACCATATTGTTTTTCGCGCGCCGGGTGTGGCGTCGGTATTTCTGCAACTCGGCTTTTTTGAAAGCTTCAATGGCCTGGTCGCTCAGTTGAATCTTGCGCCCGATCGCTTCGACCAGTTCGGGATGGATGGGACGTTTGCCGCGCAGGATTTTTGACAGGCGGGAGTCATCAATCCCGATATAACGCGCGTAAGCCCGCTGGGAAAAATGACGGTCACCGGCGCGTTTTTCTTTGTAGTGATCTTTCAGGACATCGACAAAGTTTTTGGTGTTCATGCCAAGATCAGATCAGGCGCTGATCGGCAAGGCAATCACAGTGCGGGTGCGCAACCTTAAGTGTTTGCAACCCGCGAAACAGAAAATCAGTCTTTCGGACCACCATGAATCATATCTGAAACCAGTCCCTTGTCCTGACGGTTTTCCGCGATGACCAAACCCAGAATATGCCCAACAACAAATGCAGTAAAGAACCACATCATCAGTTCGTGGAATTCTTTAACCGGATTCAGAGCTTCTTTGCTGATACCCAGCTCGGTTTTAAAATACATCACCACACCAGACACCACCATAAAAACGGTGACCAGATAAAACAGCGCATAACCCGTCTTAACAATCGTATAGTGAAGTGCATTGGCCTTCTGCCCTGCCGGGACTTTACGCAGATTCCAGGCGCTTTGCGCCGCATGCGTAGCCGGGCATTTTTTAACCGCAAAAATTCCCACCAACACCCGCACCAGCATCAGCCCCCCCAAAGTGAATCCCAGCACATAGTGCCAGTCCCACATAGGCGTGCGAATGCCAATGGCGATATCCTTGGCCAGATCCGGCGTGATGGCGGCGCCTGCCTCCTGCATTTTACTTTCGATTAAAGCGGCGTTCGTGCGCCAGCTAAGAAAGGATTTGCGCAAAAATGCGGTCCCCAAAAGCCCCAGAATCACCAGAGCATTGAACCAGTGCCAAAGACGCAAACTTAATGGCTGATACTTTTTGAAGCTGTAGTTATTCATGAGCTCACACTAGCACGTCAGCCTGCGCGGCTGAAGGACAAAAGCGCGGTCTTCAAATCCTCAGCAACTTCCAACCCCCGGATGACTCCCATGCGCACCAGGCGTTCGCGCAGGTTTTCACGCAACGAACACAACCTGATTTCGGCAGGCTTCAGGCGGATCTCCCTTTGCACCTGCGCCAGCCACGGGATGGCGTCGGCACTGATGGACTCGACATCCTGAAAGTACAGCACGACACAACTGACTTCGCGTTTGGCCAGCAGCTCCTGACGGCAAGCCTCCAGGGCCGGCAAAACCGGGGTGTTGATCTCGCCAGAGAAGCTCACCACCAGCATTTTATTTTTCTGGTTAAAACTATACTGAAACGACTTCTGATCTTCCAACGTACAACTCCTAGAAATCGGCTTCTTTATTTTCCCTATGGTAGCACATGGGTCCGAACATTAAACTTTTCAAAAATTTCCATATCAACTTGAGCCGAGAAACCCGAGATCCTGTCGGGGCAGCGTGCCAACCGTAAACAAATCACCCCAAATCCGAGGCTACTTCGTACTCCATACAACACTCCGTTTGACAAGGATTGCGCCTGGAAATACATCTTTCAGGGTTCATTTCGGAGGGATTCATGAAAATATTTGCAGCACTTTTGCTGGCAGTTTTTGTTACATCTTCAACGGCCTTTGCCGCACCCAAAACCACGGCTCAAAACAACACCGTTGTTAAAGTTAATCCCGACACCCTTCGCCGCATGTTCCTGGATCGCAATGTGGGAATCGCGATCTCCCTGAACAACGTTCACCAGGCCAAAGAGCGCGTGAATGTGGCGCGTGGGAACCTGCTGCCTTCCGTGAATCTGGGGGGCGCTATTTCCAGCGGGCCTTCATTTGCATTGAACACGGTTTCTTTCCTGTTGCCTTTCCTGATGCCTTCCAACTGGATGGACCTGAAAGAAAATACCTACCTGCTGAAAGCACAGGGCATGTCTCACTACATCGCTCAGCTGAACGGCTATTCTTCTGCTTACTCCATCTACGTGACGATTCTGGGTGATATCGAACTGCGTGGCATCCTGGCTCTGCAATATGAAAATCTGAAAGCCATTGAAGAACAACTGCGCCTGCCCGCTCAGCTGGGCATGATCCGCGAAGAAGAATACCTGCAAGCTCAAGCTCAAACCCAGATGGCTCTGGTTCAGTTGTCTCAAGTGGACGAACTGGTTCTTCAGGAAAAAGCGGCGATCCGCGAATTGCTGGGCCTGTCCCTGACAACCGAAATCGTTTTTGAAGACGCGGCGGTTGCGGTTTCCCCGGTTGAAAACTGGTCCCCGCAGTCTTTGCTGACTCAAGTGCACGAAAAATCCCCGGAAAGCCGCCAGATGGCTGCCATGATCACCTCTGCTCAATACAACAAGTGGAGCAAGGCTTTCAGCTTCCTGGGTGGCCATTCCCTGGGCGCATCCCGCATGAATGGATCCATGGGCGGTCTTGAGCACTCGGGTTCTGTGAACTTTGGTTTTGCTTACTTCCCCAACTTGAAAATCAGCAACTTGAACATCGAACAGCTGAAATTGCGCAAGCAAGAGCTGCAATTTGAACAAGCCAACCTGATTGAAGTGACTTTGGGTTCTTTGATGGAAGCCCAAAAGCAGTACAATGCCGCAGCTTTGGCCCACGCCAATCTGGTGAAAGTTTATGATGCAGAAGTTCTGCGCTATAAACTGGGCATGACCGACTTGTTGCACGTGCTTGAGGCTTCCAACGGCCTGACAAGCTCTGTGACAAACAAAATCAAAGCCCAGACGGCTTTGAACACTTTGCGTATCAGCCTTCACCGTATCATGATTTCTGAACAGTTCGCGAAAGTGGAAGACTGTGAAATCGAACGCCGTGGTTCTGGCGGCATCAAAGGCAAATTGGGCCGCGTATTCAACCCTGAAAAATATCAGGTGACCCTGGATGAGGTCTGCGGCAACTAACGCAGATACTGGACATCAAAGTGGCCGTTAGAGGTTTCTTCCGGCCACACCAGAAAGCGATCCCCGCGATGCAGATCATCGCCCCGCTCAGATTCCCTGATCACCAATTCCTGCCCCACGCGCAGTGAGCATCTATCCAGTGTTTTCATAAGCCCTCCCAAAAAGTTCCTGTGGACTCTTGGACCTTAGTGTAACCCACAAAAATCCAAGAATCCCTTCACGGTCTCATTTTGACTATTGAACACCGGCGGAAGCAGAACGCTCCGGACGGCCTTTGCCCGGACCGCCACCACGGCCAAACTTAGGCGGTGCTTCGAAGCCCTTTTCTTTCAGGCAGGCATCAATCTTGGCGCGGGTCTCATCATCGGGGGCCTGAGGTCTTTGGCCGGGTTCAGGCTGTTCAATGCCCAGCTCTTCGTGACAGGCACGGAATGCCTCGCGCAGGGCCTCGTGGGACTTTTCCTGTGCCCACGTGGTGTGTGCGGAAGTGGTAGCCACCAACATCAGAGTCGCGATCAATTGTTTTTGCAGAGTTTTAAACATAAGGACCTCCTCGTCCTTTTCAAGAATAGAAAAGGACTATGGAGGCAGAATGGAACCATCCCGGAACAGGACGCTCTAGCGGACTTTTAACGGGTTTCGCAAACAATTCCCGGCTCTTGCGTGGTGCCGGTCAGATTGTAGTAATTGCGGGAATCCAGATCATTGATGAAAAGATCGCCGGTGTAACGCCCCATGAATGCGCCGTTTTTCAAAACCGGGCTGACACGGATGTGCACCATGCCGCCAGCGCCACCACGCAGATTCACATCATCCATGGATGTTGCTGGAACAAGCACAACATCAGAACGCGTGTAAGTCTGACCCGTGATTTTGTCATGAAGCTTCAATACCGCACCCAGATTATAGCTGCCGATGACAGGCTTCAGCGGATCAATGGCACGGTTGAAGATGACTTCAATCACAGCTTCGGCACGCATTGGCTCGTAACCCGGTACGCAGACAAGTTTAGAAACGGCAGCCCCTGCATTCAGGGACAAGGAAAGAATAAAAGCAGAAATCAAAAGTGTTTTCATGAGGGGACTTCTACCCGAAGCCCCTCACCGTTTGCAAGTGTCATAAAAGCCAGTCTTACTTGGCTTTCAATTAAACTAGTTTTTAGCGTGCAAAGCCACTTTATTGCCTTCAGTGTCCTCGAAGGTCGCAATAAACCCGTACTGGCCGATGCTCTTTTTATCGGTCAGGGTTTTACCCCCCTTGTCTTTGATCTTTTTCAGGCAGTCTTCGATGCTGTTCACACTGAAATAAAGCAAACAGCCGTCATGGGAAGGCTTGTAATCGGCCCCCTGCACCAGAGCCCCGGTGGCCCCCGGCTCTTTTTCCTTCATCGGAAACATCGCCATCTTTACTGGACCCATTTCACTTAACGTGAACGAGACATCAAAAGACTGTTCATAGAATTTCATGGCGCGCCCCATGTCTTTGACGGGAATTTCAAACCAACCGCAGATATGCATAAGAACTCCTTTGTGACGACGGAGTCCATTGTAAAGGCAGATGCTTAAAAAAATAATGCCCACGTGTAAAACACATGGGCACAGAGGATCTGGAGAAAAACGAATTGTTCTTTTTTGAATAGAATCAGAGTCACTCAAAAGCACACTCTATTTTTTTCATCTAAGAAACAACTATATTGTTTGAGCTCCTTTTAGTGAGGGATCAATTCAATTGATCCTATTCACGGTCCTCTTTGGACTCTTTGATGCTTCGGTTATTTCTAACTTTCATTCATCCAGAGTTCATACACTCATAGTACTCCTTCAAAAAAATAAGAAAACCGCAAACCCGCTCCCTTACTGCATCTTAAGCCCCAGCAGGACTTTACAAGTTCACTTTCGTTTGTTCACTGAACGAAGGAATTGAGAAATCCGAATCCATTCCAGATTCGCCCACGCACAAGGTCCTAAAAATTATGTCGCGGTAACAATTTTTCCGACGAACACCTCGTGTCAGCTAGCATCTGTCGAAGAACACACAGCATCTTTCACGGAGGATCGATGAATCTAATCTCTAAAAAATCCCTGGTATTGGCCGCTTTCCTTTCCATGACCGCCTGCGCAGGCCAAGACTACAGCTCCGCCGAAGTCCTTCCGGACGACACCGAGATGGAGCAGACAATTCCTGATACAGACACAGTTGATAAATCCACAGCCGAAGAAACTGAAACGGCAACAAACGAAGGCACCACCACGGCGACTGAAAGCGAAGCAATTCTAAAAAACTATGATCATCTGGATCCAAAAAGACTGATCAATTCCAAAGCATTGGCAGAAGCCGTTGTTTACTTCGAGAAAAACCAATCCCGTATCAAAAACAAAAAGTACATGTCCCTGATCGATTTCGGCAAACGTTCAACTCAAGCCCGCTTCTTTATCATTAATATGTCCACGGGTGAAGTGACCGCGATCCATACAGCTCACGGCAAAGGATCTGATGCCAACCACGACGGCTACGCTGACAAATTCAGTAACAAGTCCGGCTCCAATGCCAGCTCTTTGGGTTACTACCTGGCGGCAGAAACTTACACTGGCAAACATGGTTTGTCTTTGAAGTTGGATGGTCTTTCCAGCACGAATTCCAAAGCCCGCGCTCGCGCCGTGGTGATTCACGGAGCAAGCTATGTGAAAGAATCAAGTGTGATTCAAGGTCGCAGCTGGGGCTGCCCGGCCGTGGCCAACCATCTGCGTGACAAAGTCATTGGCATGCTTAAAGGCGGAAGTTTGATTTACGCCTTTGCCAAGTAATTATTTGATAACAGGTTTTGTATCCGGCGGAGTTTTAATCTCTCCACAGGCGATCCGGTCTCCGGCTTCGCCTGCGGGCTGGGATTTATAATCATCCGCCTTAGCATGAATCACGATCGAGGTCCCTTCTTTGGAGATCACCGAATGTTTTCCTTCACGTACGGTGAGCATCGGGTTAACAACATCCACTGAGGCCGTTCCGTCATCTTTCACCACAATATTATTGAAATCCCCGGCATGCGGCCCGCCTTTGCTTTTATGGCCGTGCTTCTTTTTGTCCGGATTAAAATGGGCACCGGCTGATTTGAAATCAGGAGCCGTGCAGAGGCCCTTTTCATGAATGTGAAAGGCTTTTTCCCCGGGCGGAAGGTTTTTTAGCTCCATCTGAATGCGCATCCCGTTGGTTACATCCGTCAGTGTCGCATTCCCCACCTGCTCGCCCTTGGCGTTGCGGATGATGATAGCAACCGGGTCTTGCTGTGCATACACAGAACTGGCCCCCACAAGGGTTAGTACCAGTGCTTTACTAAGGGCTTTAAACATAAAATTCCTCCCGCGAAAATATCAAATTAAGTTAAGGCGGTTTTGAGGAATCTCCAAAATAGAATACCTTGTAATTTACCAGATTTGACCTAGGCTTAGTTATACATCTATTCGAGGGGAAAATTATGAAATGGATTTTGGCTGTTCTTGTCGCCGCACTTGCCGGATGCACCACCCCACCCAAGAAAGAATCCCCGCCACCGACAACTGTCGTTCCGGATGTAGCCGCTCCTTCAAGTATCGACTACGTCGCTTTGCAGACTTTTCTGGGGCTGGATCGCGCACCGGAAGAGCTGGGCTTCACGGAAAGAGCTTTCAACACCTGTGATGCTGGTTATGGCTATTCTCGCTCGCAAAATTGTCGCCAGGAAGTCTTTGTGGTGCTGCATTTTCGTCTGCAGTGCCGGGATTCTGAAGGCACCATCTCGACAATCCTGACAGAATCGGACGTAACACCGATTGCTGGCAAGACTGTGAAATGGAGTTTAAAAGGCATGACCGGAACGACCATCACCGATGGTCTGGGTTATGGACAGATTCGCACGGTGTCTCCAAGATCCCAGCGCCGCGAGCGCGCCCGACTGGCGGTGGGTTCGGAGTTCCTGTACATGCGAGCCAACGAGATCACAAAAATCATCACACCACGTCCGTGGTGCAATCCTTAATTGCAATCCACCTCTTGAATGTCGAGGGTCACATTTTTGGCAAAAGCACGACCCTTGCCTTCACCAATGATAGTCGCTGACAAGTTTCCACGCAGGATATCAGAGCCGCCACAGGCGGTTTCAAGCAAGACGTCTTTCTGCCCCACATACTGGGTTGTTTTTTCAGCCTTTTCCGCCGACACGATTTCCAGGCTCTGTTTCGCGCCCTGACTGCCGGCTTTGAAGATTTCCACTTCCGCTTTTACGCGGGTTTGTTGAGGATAGGCACGCAGGCTGATCAACTGCTGGCTGTCACGCACGACAATCTTTTTTCCAGCCGGGGCCTTCAATGTCAGTGCAAATGTGCAACTGCCACGGGCGATCTTGCTGGTTTCTTCTTTCTTGACGTAAAGTCCGTTGGGAATGCGCACACGGCCTTCGGTTTCGCTCAGTTCATAGCGCCCCGGAGTCCATTCACAGGCGTTGCCCGCAGTCTCGACAAATCCCGCTGCCGCAGCCGAAGCGGCCAAAGACATAAAGGTGAATGAAGCTGCCAACAAAGTGTGTGTGATCATAATTCCCCCCGGAATTTCACTGGGGCCCGTTTGCCACCAGAGGACTTCTTAACGGAAGTCATGAGAGAATCATTTCAAGAAGAGTGCCAGAAATTTTGGCTCCAGATTTAGAGCGCGGACTTACCTGAAAAACATTGAACCCAGTGAAGCATGCCTTGTGAATTAGCAGCGATCCCCACACCCATGGTGCGAAAGTTGGAACTTAAGATTTTATTACGATGCCCCGTGGAGCTCATCCATCCCGCCATCACTTGAGCGGCGGTTGAATACCCGGCCGCGATATTTTCTCCCCAATAACTTCCCGACAGAGCAAACCGTGCAAAACGCTGCGAGGTGCTTTCTGTCGGACTGTCATGGGCGAAGAAGTTTCGCGCCACCATATCATCGGCATGGGCCTGGGCTTCCGCCACACAGGCTGGCAGGGCCGTCAGCGCATTCAGACCGCGGCTGGTGCGTTCTTGGTTGACCGCCACAAGGACTTCGCAGGCCATGTCCACCATGGTTCCACATTCGGAGCCGTTGCTTTCTCCAGAGGATTCCTGTTCGCTGGAATCACCCCCGGCTGGCAGTACACCGCCCGCACCGCCGCCACCCCCACAGGCCGCCAGCGCCAGAGCAAACAAGAACAAAAATGAGACACGAATACCCAGTGTGGTCATGCCGTTCCTCCTGCAGATTTTAAAGCAAAGACAGCGCCAATAAATCAAAACTGCTGAGGTGACTGAAATCGGGAACTTAGAGTGGATGTGGAATTTGTGAATTCAGGGGAAAGTGTAAGCTGACTGAAGCATCGACAGAAAAGACAGGATTCAGAAATAAAAAAAGGGCGGAAATTTCTTTCCGCCCTTTTCACTAAGATTAAAATCTTAAATTAGAAACGACCACCACGGTTGCCGCCGCCGAAGCCGCCACCACGGTTACCGCCGCCGCCACCGCCGCGACCGCCACCGAAGCCACCACGGTTCTCACGAGGAGCCATTGGTTTAGCTTCAGATACGTTCATCGCGCGACCCATCAACTCAACGCCGTTCAATTTAGCGATTGCAGTTGCTGCTTCGTCGTCAGTAGACATTTCAACGAAAGCGAAACCTTTAGAACGACCAGTTTCACGATCGATCACGATGCGTGCAGATTCAACATTTCCGAATTCAGCGAAAGTGTCAGCCAAAGACTGATCATCCAAAGAATAAGAAAGATTTCCAACGTAGATTTTTTTACCCATATAAACCTCCTAAGATTTGCTTTTGGGAAGCTCTTAAGAGGTCTTGGGCCCTATGCCCGAAAACTCTCCAGAGACTAAATTCTTGCTAGAGAATTTCTAGCGAATTTCTCGGAAAAGGGGAAGCAATTAAAATGAGAATAACCTAAATGAGCATTATTTCGTTGAAAGCTGCGAACACTCAGGCAATGGCGGCAGCGCGCAAAAACAAACAAAATATTGTGAAATCAATAACTTAAGTGGCAAAGATGGGTTTGGGCTGTAAAAACCCACCCTGTAAGAGGTCTAGACCTATCAGGGGGCCCGGAAGCCCCGTGGCGGCCGTTTAGCGGCCATCCACCAGGCGGATGCCGTCATCATGGACCGTGATCAGGCGCTTTTTATACAGCCCGCCCAGAGCAATTTTGTACTTTTTTTTGCTGACTCCGAACAGGTCATAGATGGCTTCCGGATCTGTTTTGTCGGTGATCGGCAGGAAGCCGCCTTTGGATTTCAACAACTCCATAATGCGTTCGCCAATATCAGCCGTGGCTTTGTGACCGGCTTCGTTCAGACGCAAATCGATTTTGCCATCGTCACGCACCTGCTTGATAAAACCTTTCAGACGCTGACCGTATTCCAGCTGCTGAAATACTTCATTCGCATACAGCATGCCCCAGTGACGACCATTGATGATGGCCTTGTATCCCAAATCCGTTTTGGCTGCGATCAGCAGATCCACACTTTGACCGGCTTCGTAATTTCCGGATTCTTTGTCGATAAAACGATCCAGTCGCATGGAAGAAGAAATTCTGTCAGTGTTATCCAGATACAGATACACCAGCACGTTCTGACCAATCTTCAGATCACGGGTTTGTTCGCTGAATGGCAGGAACAAATCCTTCGGCAGGCCCCAGTCCAAAAAAGCGCCGACACGCTCAATGGATTTCACTTTCAGCAAACCGAAAGTTCCCACCATCGCAAAGGGAATTTCCGTCATGGCCACCAGACGGTCTTCAGAGTCAAAGCAGACAAAAACTTCCAGTTCGTCACCGACTTCACATTTTTCGGGTTGATAGCGCGCCGGCAACAGGATTTCCCCGTCACTTCCACCATCCAGAAAGACCCCGTATTCCATTGTTTTGACGACTTTAAGTTTATTGATTTGACCGATTTGAACCATGGCGCAGTGATGCCACAAAACTGCAGGAGGGGGTACCTAAATCTGGGGCGGGTCATTTTTTCGTATTTCCATTCAGGACTCGACATTAAATGCCCTGCCTGCTACCTAAATATTTTTCATTTTCCCGAGGTGCCTGTGTCGCAAAATCAATTCTCATCTCTTCCCCTGTCCCCCGAACTGCTGGCTGTTGTTCAGGAACTGGGTTTTGAGACACTGACACCCATCCAGCAGGAAAGCATCCCGCTGCTTCTGGCGGGCAAGGACCTGATCGGTCAGGCCAAAACCGGCAGTGGAAAAACCGCGGCGTTCTCACTTCCGATCCTGAACAAAATCCAGATCGACCTGCCAGAACTGCAAGCCCTGATTCTGTGCCCGACCCGCGAGCTGGCAAGTCAGGTTGTCACCGAAATCCGCAAACTGGGCCGTCGTCTGCCGGGCTTGAAAGTTCTGGCGATGACCGGAGGCCAATCCGGCCGTGAACAAGCGGACGCTTTGGAAAACGGTGTGCAGATTGTCGTCGGCACTCCAGGCCGTCTGGCCGACTTTGTCGGCCGCAGCCGCATTGATCTTTCTGCGGTGAAAACCGTGGTCCTGGATGAAGCTGACAAAATGCTGGATATGGGTTTTGCCGATGAAATCAAAACCGTGATGCGCGACCTGCCAGGATCACGCCAGACCGTCTTGTTTTCTGCGACCTTCCCGGAATCCATCGAACATCTTTCCCGCAAGTACCAGCGCCACGCCCAACAGGTGATCATCGAGGATGAAGAGCAAAACCTGATCGAACAACTGGTTTACGACAGCGAAGACGATGACAAAACCAATGTGCTGATGCGCATTTTGCAACAGCATCCGTCCGATTCCACCATCATCTTCTGCAACACCAAAAATGCCGTGGCGGAAATCGCAGAACGCCTGAATGACCTGGGAGCTGCCAGCGGCTGCCTGCATGGAGACATGGAACAGCGTGAACGTGATCGCGTGATGGCGATGTTCCGCAACGGATCCCACCGTATACTGGTTGCCACCGACGTGGCAGCGCGCGGTCTTGATATCGACAATCTGGAACTGGTTATTAACTTTGACCTGCCTCTGTCCCCGGAAATCTATGTTCACCGTATCGGTCGTACCGGCCGAGCTGGCAAAACCGGCGTGGCAGTCACGATTGCTGACCCTAAAGACACGCTGAAACTGGGCCAGTTTGAAGAACTGACCGGTGGCAAATTCGCCCGTCCGTCCCTGGGTTTTAAAAATCAGTATGGTTTGAACAAAACCCTGAAAGAAGCTCCGATGAAAACCATCTCGATCTCGGGAGGCCGCAAGGACAAGCTGCGTCCCGGCGACATTCTGGGGGCCCTGACCGGAGCTGCCGGTGGTTTGACTTCTGCGGATGTGGGTAAAATCGAAATTCAGGACAAGATTTCTTTCGTGGCGGTGTCTGCGAAAGTTGCGGACGGCGCCATGCAAAAGCTGCGTGACGGTCGCATCAAAGGTCAAAAGTTCCAGGTTAAATTTGTAAAGTAACTATTCGCGCGAACGGAACAATGACAGATTGCCGCAGTCAAATTCCTGACCCGGCAACCAGCCTTCGCGTTCGGCGATTTCTTTCAGCCACAGTCGCGCGTTGCCCTTGGTGACCACGACAATTCTTTGACGGCGCGAAACTTCTACCAATTGACTCAAGACATGCTGATAGGTGTCCTTGCTGAACGGATCAAACATGTAGTAGACCTCGGCATCGGGGATGCGGAAGTCTTTTTCGGAAAGATCCTGCGTGAAAAAGTGCACGTGATCCTGCAAACCGAATTTGGCCGTGGATTCATTGGAAATATCCACGCGGTGTTTGACGTACTCGTATCCGATAAAATCAATATCCGGCCTTAACACGCCTACAACCAGACCCACCCGTCCATAACCAGATCCCAGATCAATAAAACGTATTCCTTGTGATGCCCGCACTTCCCGCAAAGCCGTCAGCAAAGTTGAATACGAAGACTGCACACCCAGGCCCGCGCCTTCATACAGTCTTTCGGTGCCGTTCACGTCCGTCTTCATTCCCACATCGGCGTTATAGTTCAAACCAAAGATCTGATCCAGGCCATCGAATGTGCGATACAGAGAAAGCGCCAGGGACCGCGCCTGCGTATTTCCCTGCAATGAAAGTGCGTTTTCATGAGCAAAGACATTTTCCATCAACTGCAGGGATCTGGCCACAAAGCGGTTTTGATGTTCTTGGTTTCCTGACTGAACGTGGGACAACAACAGACGCTCCAGCTCTTCGCAAAGCTCGGCCGTTCGGCGCAGTTCCTTTTCATTCATGTTTTGCAGAGTGTCCTGCAGATAGTTCAAAGACAAAAGATTGGAGGCAAAGGTCTGTTCTGTGAAGCGATGATAGTTCTCGGAACTGGTGGCCGGATCCTTTTTCAGATTCCACTGCTCCCCTTGCAGAAAGGTCAAAGCGGATCCCAGAAAGGTGACGTCAATAAAAGCCTCGGCCACTTCTTCCGGATTCAGGCTGGCAAACTGCTGCCGAAAATCCTGCAAGAAAGGCCCGCGCAATTCTTTTTTATAAGAGACCAATCCCTTGATAACGAACTCGCGAAGCAGGGTTTGATTTATATTCATATATAAAGCTTAGCATGGGTTCGTGGAAATAAACGGAATTAATGAAAATAACGCCCGACCTCCGCTGTTTCCAAAAAGAATTTGACCTGGGCGGACTCCTCAATCATAACGCTGACCTGACGCTAGGGGTGTTGGTGAATTCACCGACTGAGAATAACCCTTTGAACCTGATAGAGATAATGCTCGCGCAGGGAAGCAAGAACAGAAAGAACCGGCCCATCCCCAAAAGGCCCCTTTCTATCCTGCCGACCTGCCAAAGGAAGGCTATGAAAAAGCACGTATCAATCCTCACTGCCATGACAGCTCTGCTGACCAGCCAGGGTCTGCACGCACAAAACGCACCGACCGAGATCAACACCATCACTGTTCAGGATGATCAGGTTCAGGAACCTCTGGAGGCTTTTGGTTTCCCCGATGTTCCCGCACAAAATCTGCCGCTTTCTTCCTCCCAAATCAGTGACAAGACTTTGCGTGAAAACCGCATTCACCGTCTGTCTGATATCACTCTCATTGAAGCGTCCGTCACCGACAGCTACAACGCTTCGGGATACTGGGACTATCTGTCCATTCGCGGGTTTACCCTGGACAATCGCGCAAACTTCCTGCGTGAAGGCCTGCCGATCAATACGCAAACATCCATTCCTTTGGAAAACAAAGAGCGTCTTGAGGTGCTGAAAGGACTGAATGGCCTGCAGACCGGTGCAAGCTCGCCCGGAGGCATGGTCAATTATGTCGTCAAACGCCCGACTGCGCGTCACCAACTGCTGCTTGAAACCGAAGTTGGAAGTTATGGGGACTGGCTGATCGCCGCCGATGCCGCTGGCCCGGTCAAAGGCTATGAACAGTTCGGTTATCGCCTGAATGTGGCCCATGAAAACTTAAGCCCCGCAGTGGAAGACAGCAAAGGTGAACGAAGTGTCCTGGCTTTGGCCAACAGCTGGCGCATTTCCGAAGGTCAATTATTTGAGTCAGACATCGAATGGTCCAAAAAATCCCAGCCGACCCAAGCGGCGTTCAGTCTTTTGGGCAATGATCTGCCATCTGCATCTGATCCGCGCTTGAACCTGAACAATCAAAGCTGGTCCCAGCCGGTGGTTTTCACCGGTCTGACCGGCAGCTTGAAGTACACTCACCGATTTAACCAGAATCTGATCTGGCATACTGCCGCGGGCGCACAAGAACTGCACACCGACGACCGTCTGGCATACCCGTTTGGCTGCTCGGCTGAAAACAATTATGACCGCTATTGTTCTGACGGCACTTTCGACATGTACGACTTCCGAAGTGAAAACGAACGCCGCAGCACTCAGGCCGTCAAGACCTCCCTGCAAATCAAAGCGGAAACATGGTCTGTTTCCCACGACATCAATATCGGATATCTGGGACATGTATCCCGTGAACGCTATGACAAACAGGCTTACAACCCAGTGGGTGCGGGCAATGTGCAGGGCACGGCGAAGCTTCCGGCAGATCCTGCCCTGACAGATGAAAATACCAACAGAGATTCTGAAGTGAACGAACTGTTTGCCTTTGATTCCGCCAAATTTGGGCCTTGGGGTGCGTGGCTGGGGCTTCGCTTCAGTGATGTTCATCGCAGCAGTGTTCGCACCGATGCGTCCCGAGCCACCGATTATCGCGAAAACTTTGTGTTGCCGTGGATGGCCCTTTCTTACCAATTCCCGACTTGGATGACCTATGTCAGCTATGGTGAAGGTGTTGAAACCTATGTCACCCCGAACCGCAGTGGCTACACAAACCCCGGACAATTTGTTCCGGACGTGATCAGCAAACAAATCGAAGTCGGTGTGCGCGGTGGTGAAGCTGTCACTTGGAATCTTGCGGCCTTCCAAATTGAACGACCTCAGGTGGAGGATCAAAGACCGGACTATAAAATTGACGGCCTCAGCCGCCATCAGGGCGTTGAGGCAGAACTGGGTGGTGAAGCAGGACGTCTGCAATGGACAGCATCAGCAATGTGGCTGAAGGCTCGTCGCCTGGACAGCACTTTGAATGCCGCCGTCAATGACCAGCGTCCAACGAATCTGCCTGAGCATACTTTCCGTGCCCATGTGAGTTATCTGATCCCGGGCCTTCAGGGCTTGTCAGTGAATTCGCGCATTTCCTATGAAGGTGAGCGTGCGGTGACTGCGGATAATTCCATGATGCTGTCAGCATGGACCCGTTGGGATGCGGGAGCTTCTTATGAATTTGGGAAGAAAGATGAAAAAACCGTCGTGCGCCTGGCTGTTGAAAATCTGACGGACGGAAAATACTGGAAGGAATCCCCGACTCAGTATGGGCACATCTATCTGTACCCAGGGGAAGTCCGCAGCGTCTTTTTGACACTGCAGACGAATCTTTAGGACGGATTACTGACGCTCGGTCGTAAAGACGGGGGCGTCAGCACCCATCGCCGCAGCTTCTTCAAGAATGAAAGTCTTGAACATAGTGGCGTTCGTGTATTCACCGAAATGACGGCAGTCTGGTGCAAGATCGTGCGGCCCGCGAGTAATCCCGACAACAACAAGTCCTTTGGAAGTTTCCAAATAAGCCGGGCCACCGGAATCACCAGAACAAGCACCTTTGGCATTGTTCTGATCGGTCACCAGAATCGATTCCCACAATTTAGCCAATGGCACACGCACAAAGTTCAGACCTGTTGCTGGAATCGGATTTTCAATTTCATGCAGCAATCCATAACCGGCAAGCAACAGGGTCTCGCCCGCTTTCAGCTCGACGGACTCATCCAGAATGGGAACCGGAACGGCGTTTTCCGGAGCCTCCAACAATAACTTGATCAAACCCACGTCGTTACGACCTGTCACCGGGAAACCGTTGTCATCATAGACCAGGTGATAGTCCTTGTGAGTTTCGTATTCTGCCACTCGCAAAAGTTTTGTTTCATCAACCGTTGTCGGAAGGACCTCACCCATATGAACGAAGATCTCTGCGCCCTGAAGATCCACCAGACAGTGAGCCGCAGTCAAAACCAGATTCTTTGAAATCAATGTGCCCGTGCAGATGGAGTAAGGTTTTCCCTGATAGTTATAAATCAAAGACACCGTGGAAGCCGTCACTGGATTCGCGGCATCGGCCTTTTCGCCACCAATAATGGAGGTCTCTTGACCGTTCATTTCAACATTATTGGTTTCTTCATTCTTCGTACAAGCAACAAGGGACAAAAGCAGCAAGGATGACAGCAACAGCTTTGAATTCAACACAGGGACTCCCCTTACAACGGCATCAATCGCCGCTGGGGAATCTATCAAAGAGTTATGAAAACTCCTAGGAATTGATCCGTGTCAAATTCCTGGACAGTATTAATTTCAGTTAATGTTTACAGGAACAATTGAGAGCAGCGCTGAACGAACTTATCAGACGAACTGACGCGTGTTTTACGGAACATTTCAAACATGTCTTTGAAGTAGCTATTATAAAAAGGATCAAACAATCCACCCCGTTTGGTGTTGTATTCCCAAGAGCTTGGGCCGATCTTGGCCGGACGAGTAACGTACATGCGAAGTTTTTTGTCAGTCGAATATCCCGTGAAGCGCGAGAACCATTCTTCCAGAAGCATCGGCTTGCCAGTGAATGTGTCTACAGCATACCAGCCATTTTTATCCTTCGCACGAACCACAGTCGTCACATGGAACTGCCAGTCCACCCCGTTTTTCATCGGGCCCACGATAAAGACTTTTTTTATCGCTTGCGAATCTACGCCATGGCGAAGCAGTTCCAAATGTGCATACAGGGCCCGCCCGAAGCAGAAACCACGAATGCCATCGGGATCATACTTGGAATGCCCACGATTGCCGGTGATGTCATTTTGATTGGTCATCTGCACAATCCTCAAAGCCTGCTCGTACGTGACACCCTCGGCGCGGCCATTGGTTGTGGGCTTGAAGTTGCGGATTTCTTCCATCAACTGACGATTGGATTCATCGATGTTGTCACCGCGGCGGATTTCAGAATCCCGCAGGTCATACAGATTGGCGCGATAATCAATTTGATCCCAGGAATGCTGGGCAAAGGCCGGAAAAGACAGCACCGTCAGAAGTGCCATCAACACCGTCGGAAGATTAAAATGTCCTGCCACGTTCAACTTGCTCATGGGCCTCACCTGGGTTTTGCGAGGATTTAAGCAAATTGTTTGCCCCGCAAAACAGGCGCCAGCTCGGATATAGGAATTCTGACAAGGCCCCGCCTGCCCAAGACCTGACGTAGAGCCTATTTTTGGCTTGAGTGAGGAACGACCGGGGATTTCAAAGCCGGATTATGGATGATCGCAAAGTCGACAATGTCCGGCCCCTGAAGTTCGATTTGCTCTGCCCTGCCATACGGCCGCAGGAACAGGTGCCCGTCGTCATTCAACTGACCATGAATCTTTAAACCTTGCAGATACTTGACCGAACGTCCCGGGATCTTAAAGTCCACCGCCTCGGTCGTGTATGTCGTGCGGGAATTGTATTCATCCAGCTCTTCATAGAAAGACTTGGCCACGCGAAGTTCGCCTGTGCGAGTCAGCAGGAACAAGTCCTCATACAACACTCCGCCGGTTCCCTGCTGCCAGCCCCGGGAATCCTGCAGTCCTTCCGGTTTTTTAAACCAGTCAGACGAGAAAGTATCATGGGCCAAAAGCCACGCACCCCCGTCAGCCCCCAGAAACACACTGTCCCCGTACTGCGCCAGGAAGTAGCTTTCAAACGCCGGATAATTCGTCATGTCTTTGGCGGGAATCATATCCACCAATTCAAATTTCATCTTGCCTGCTAAAAGTTTTGAAACTTTGTAAATACCACCGTCCGTTTTAAACGTATGCCGGGTGCGATTGATTTCGCCTGGAATCGTGATTCGAGCGGCATCCCACACCGGCATATCCGCGATCAGCTCGGGGTTGTAGTCCTTGAAACCTTCGCGGATCGACCAGCTATAGACATGCGCTTTATCTGAAAACAGAATCAAACCGCTATTGCGCGGACTAAATCCAAGACGCTGAATTTTTTCACCGGCTGAGCGCAGTTTCATTTCAATCGGTTTGAAAGATTTTGCGGTGGCATCAACCACATACACTTGCCCCTGACGCCCCAGGGCCAGCAAAACGTCGGTTTTTTGCGAGACTTCCACCGGCAGTTCGTTAAAGCGGCTGGCCAGTACGGTCAGTGCCGAAGACATCATGAATTCTTTGTCAGCCGGGCTCAGGCCTTTGCCGTACATCGCAAGACCGGCTTGCAACAGAACTTCGTAAGAGTAAGCACCGGCATCTTTTTCAGTCGTGCCAAACCGGGCATCACAGCCCCCGGTTGAAAACGGAATGTCCCCACCCCGACACTGCACATGTCGTGGAGAATAGCTGACAGAATGCCGGGCCTCATGAATCAGAGTCGAAATGGCTTCGAGCGGTTCAGAGCCAAAGAAGTATCCGCCCAGATAGATGGACTGCTCCGAAGACATGTTATAAGCAATGGAGCCTGTTTGATTCAGATCCAAATTCAACCTGCGCGAATTCTTGGCGACATACCCAAGCAAATCCCCCAGGTCGTGCTGAAAACTGGGCAGCCAGTCTGCCGGGGCTTCGATGCGCAATTGATCCATCAACAAAAGAATCTTTCCCAGTTTCGCCCGATAGGAATCATCACAGGCCTCGGAGCCTTCTGGAATCACCAAAGACACCTTGCGCGCCATCTCGTGGTATTTTTCCTCGGATGGACAAGCCAGGTTTTCAATAACATTCACACTGGGCACGGATTCAGATGAAAGATCCAGACTGAATTCTGAAGCTTCCGGCATCCAGCGGCCGAAAACAAAGCCCGCCACTATCACCAAACCAAATAGTCCCCAAGAAAGCCACTTAGCGTTTTTCACGCAGAACCTCCTCGACAATTTCAGCTTCGGATTTGATCGACAGGGCCACCACGCGGGTGTCCAGACGGCGGTAATACGCTTCTTTTTCTGACGGAGTCAGAGCCGACTTCAGATTTCGAAACACCTGACGTTTGACGATCCAGTTTTCTTGCGGATTTTCCAGAACCTGGCGATAGAAAGTGCGAAGCTCCGGTGCCATCACCGAGCTGGGTGCCCGACGCAGGGGGGCCTGCTGACCCAGGGCCTTTAGTATTCCCAGACGCTCCACCATCACGGCGCGGTGATGCTTTTCGACCCGAGGATATGGTTTGGCGAAAAGACCGCTGATTTTTTGCAAATCCTGTGGGTTCAGATTTTGAAGCACCTTTTTATCAAACAGCGCGCTGAACAGGGCTCCGCCCTTCAGAGTTTCCACCGCGCGGGGCTGCCATTGGGTTGGGGTTGCCATTTTCACAGGCTGTGGGGTTGAAGCTGCTACCGTCACCGGTGTCTTTGCGGCAGTTGCCTTCACCCCGGCTTGCGGGATTTCGGTACGGGCTGGTGGCAGCACGGACCGGCTTTTTTTACCTGCCCAGAAAAAAGCAGCAAACAACAACGTGGCAACAGGGAGGTAAACCCAGTAAGGACTTTTCTTCATTGGTGTTTTATCGGAATTTCGGTCCGGTAATATCACGGGCGAAGGTCCTAAAAGCCTGTTCTATTTTAAGACAGTGTCGGTACATTTTACCTGCACCGGGGGCCTTTATCTCTGAAGTTGCAAATCACTGAATTCACAGGCAGATTACCGACCCATGAACACACTTTCTGACCATATCGACAATGCCTTTGATTTAAGCTATTTGAACTTTCCAAAATGCCCGCCGACGGACATCAAAACCATCGGCATTTTAGGTGGCGGCACCGCCGGATATCTCGCAGCCCTGGCGCTTAAAAAGTATCACCCCGAAGTTGAAGTCACCGTTATTGAGTCCAGCAAAATTCCAGTCATCGGCGTCGGCGAATCCACCACCACCGAGATCGTGCCGTTCCTGCACCGCGGCCTTGAGATCGACCCGGCGGATTTCTTCCGTGAAGTCCAGCCGACGTTGAAGTTCGGTATTCGTTTTGACTGGGGCTGCCCGGGTGATTACAAATTCAATTTCAGCTTCTTTGCCGGACACCAGTACGAGTCCTACTACTATGAAAACGACATCAAGAATTCCAACTGGCCATCGGTGTTGATGAATGAAAATAAAATTCCGATCATTCGCAACAAAAACGGAACTTTGACTTCATTCCTGGCAAGCATTCCGTTTTCCTACCACATCGACAACAAGAACCTGATCCGCTTCCTGAACAAGGAGGTCAAAAGCCGCGGCATTGACATTCTGGATGCCGAAGTTCACGAAGTGAAACTGGATGACCGTGGGTATGTGGCATCTTTGGAATCAAAGGAAGGTCACAGTCTTTCCTATGATCTGTACATCGACTGCTCTGGCTTCCGCTCCAAGATTCTGGGTCAGGCGCTAAAAACGGAATTCACACCGTTCACAGACACTTTGGTCACGGACCGCGCACTGACCTTTGATCTGCCCAACAAAGATGTCGTGGATTGCTACACATCTGTGATTACCATGAACAATGGCTGGTGCTGGAAGATCCCGATGCGCACTGAAGACCACTATGGTTATGTGTTCTCGTCCAAGTTCTGTGACGAGGAAACTGCTTTGGCTGAAGCCCGCGCCCGCTTCGGTCATTTTGAAAAATACAAAATGGTTGAATTCCGTTCGGGTCGTCATACTCAAGCCTGGGTGAAAAACGTGTTTTCTTTGGGGAACTCTTACGGGTTTATTGAGCCTTTGGAATCCACTGCCATTCAGACGGCTGTTCACAGCATCAATGTTTTGTGCCGTTTGATGCCTAAAACCCTGGACGATCAGATTTCCATCTCGGGTATCAACAATGAAATCGCGGTGACGTGGGACACTTTCCGCTGGTTTGTGGGCATGCACTATAAGTTCAACAAGAAACTGGACACTCCGTTCTGGAAGCACTGCCGTGAAAAGACCAACATCGGACACGCACAAACCATCATGGACCTGTTCAATCAAAGACCACCTCTAAGCGCAGGGAACTTTGGATCCAACTCTCAGTTCACGGCGACAGAGGCACTGGTCTTTAACAGCTACAGTTATGACACTTTGATTTTCGGACAAAAAGAAGTTCACAAACCTCTGGCCGCACCGGAAATGAGCAAGGAAGAATACTTCGGCAAACTGAAGTCCTATCAAGAATTGACCAGCCGTTCCCTGTCACTGTTTGAATTGTTCAAAGGGGATCATCTGTTTGAAGATGAGATCCTGGAGCAGCTCTTCAATGACACTGACACCTGGATCATGGAAGCCGACGTCTAAGTCGGCTTCGGCAGAACTCCCCGTCCCATCAAGGTTCTTTTTAATTTTTCCTGATATAATTCCATCAGGGCCCCACCGACTGCGGGGCCTTCCGCCACCAAAAAAGCCTGCGCAATCGCCTGCAAAGTCGCCATACCTTCTTCGGTCGTTTCCGCCCGCAAGTGGTGCTGGGATTTATTGGGCGCACTGATCATCACTCGCGGAATCCCGGCAATTTCAGGATGGCGGGTGTTGACCTTGCTGGCCTGGCGCCAGTTCCCATCCGGCACAATCAATTGCAAAGGACGCGGGTCTTCGGCCATAAATTCGGCATTCAGTTCGCGCGCATCTTCCGCGGGGAAAAACAAAACCGTGCGGTATTCAGGCACCAGCAAATCAGAAAGGTCCAAAGCCTCCTGACTGTCTCCGCGCACACGCATCTCGCT
Organism: Bdellovibrio bacteriovorus str. Tiberius; assembly: GCF_000317895.1. Taxonomy (NCBI): domain Bacteria; kingdom Pseudomonadati; phylum Bdellovibrionota; class Bdellovibrionia; order Bdellovibrionales; family Pseudobdellovibrionaceae; genus Bdellovibrio; species Bdellovibrio bacteriovorus. The sequence continues at coordinate 1,444,709 of NC_019567.1, read as the reverse complement.
GTTAAGCAAAGACTTGATCGCCAGACGACCGGTGTTAGTGGTGCGCTTTAGTTCTTTGGCGTGAATCACCAGACACAAACGGGTGCGGGATTCCAGTTGAGGTATCAAACTGCAAAGGCACAAATCCCGGTGCAGGAAACATTCAGGGCAAGGGTCTTTGGTTTTGCGTTTTCGTTGCTGGATCATCACCTCACCCTGCCCGCAAAGGCCGCCGTGATCAACAAATTGACACACTCATGGGGCAAAAAAACCCTGAGCCGGGCTCTAATTCCAACGGGAAGGACTCTGCCGGTGGCATGGCCTTGGCATTTCCCATTCATGATGAATTTTAAGGCTTCAGCCAAAGGATGAAACATGAAATTGCCCGTAATGCTGCCAACCCTGTTCACCCTGCTAATGACCTGCACCGCAATGGCGGCAGAAACACGCCTGCAACCCAGTGCCGAGAGGCACCTGATTCAGGGGCAAGCTCCGGTTTCCACCGAAATTTCAGCCATGGCCTTTTATTCCCCGGCGTTCACCTTCAATAAAAAGATGGATGCTTCTGTTTGTAAATTTGCTGAAGACCGCATGAGCCCGGCCGGACACGATCGCACACTGGTCATCAAGGCCCAGCGCCAGGAAGACGGCCGCTATACTGTGAAAGTTCCGACGAAGGGTCAGCGTGGCGCATGCCCGTATGTATTAACTTCGGTCTATCTGGATTTGAATGACGCCAAAGTCAGTCAGAACCTAAGCCTGTCCACGGAAAAAGAAATCCAGCAAACCCGCGACGCTTTGTCTGACGTCACAGAACTGGATCCGGTGACTCCGTTTGAAAAAATCGGTACTATCTATTGTGAATTCGAATCCGAATTTGAGATTGGCCTTTGCCATGTCGCCGACGGCCTGCCAGAGATGAGCTACCAAATCTCTGACACTGCCACCAGCTATGCTCTGGATGTGAAGGACGAATCTCAGCGTCCTCCCCGCGAATTCTAGATTTTTTTGAGGGCCTCGTGCAGGTCCTCAATAATGTCATTCACGTTTTCAAGACCGATACTAAGGCGGATGGCGCGCGGGTCAATACCGCTGTCGCCCCGTTTGTCATCCGGGATCGCCGAGTGGGTCATAAACCCAGGTACCTCAATCAAAGTCTTTGTCAGGCCCAAGCTGACGGCCAAAGTGATCGAATAAGAATTTTTGGCGATATCGTCGACAAACTTCTGACACTTTTTCATGTCACCTTTAAGCTGGAAGGAAATCATCGTGCCCGGAGCAAACTTTCCTTCTGGTGATTTCAGGTATTTTTTCGCCAGTTTATGTTGAGCATGACTTTTCAGGCCCGGATACGTGACGCTGGCCACTTTCGGATGAGCTTCCAGGAATTTTGCCACAGCCGTTGCTGAAGCCTGTTGCTGTTCAAAGCGAATCGCTTGGGTGGAAATACCGTACACCAGAATGTGCCAAGCTGAATAAGGGTGGATGATCGCGCCAAAATCCTTGCGGGCCACGCGCAGAATACTTTCATGCGATCTTGGGGCAATCACCGCCCCGCCCATTTCAGTACCGAAACCAGAAATATTTTTGGTCAGACTCTGAATCACAAAGTCCACGTTCCATTCCACCGGACGAAGTGCCCACGGTGTCGCGAAAGTGTTGTCCACGACGGTGTAGATCTGATTGTCTTTACCGCGTTTTTTGTTGGCCGCTTTCACCAGCGCCGTGATCTTTTCCAGATCGGCGATTTCCAGGATAGGATTCGATACGGATTCAAAGTACACCACGCGTGTGGCCGGGTCCGCCAGCTGCAGTGCCAGATTTTTAAAGTCATTCACGTCCATCAGATGCGTGGAAATATTCAAACGCGGCAGCCAGTTCGTCAAAAGACTGTAAGTGCAACCGTACAAAGTTTTATGGGCAATGACTTTTTGGCCGGAAGAAAGCAATGACATCAGGGTGGAGGCAATTGCGCCCATACCGCTGCCGAAGGTCACCGCGCACTCGCCTTTTTCCAGAAGTGCCAATTGGTCTTCCAGCATTTTTGTTGTTGGTTCTTCCAGACGGTCATAGATCCAGATCGGCTTTTCTTCGCCTTTCTGGGCACCGAAAGTACTAAAACCTTCTGCGCCCCTTTGCAGGGATTCCAGACGGAAAGTCGTCGACGCCGTCATCGGCGGAATCAAATGGTGAGAGAACTCCCATGATTTTGAAAGGAACTCTCCGTGTATGGCTTGAGTTCTTGGTGACTTGGATTTGGCCGCTTTTTTCTTGGTCATTGGATCCCCACAAATTGTATGGGGATCACTAGAGCACAGGTTCTAATTGAAGGAAAGCTCTAGTCTTAAGACCACGACGCGGCGGTAAATGGGACGTCTGTTCCCAGACAATCCACGCCAATGCGCTTCATTTTCTGGAACGTGGCTTCGTCATTGGCATTCCACGCCGTGACCGTGAATCCCGCTGCATGGCATTCAGCCACCAACTGCTGATCAATCCAGTTCACACTGAGCGATATTCCCTGCGCCCCGGCACTTTCCATTATTTGCACCGGATTCAGCGGCAAACCAAACAGCAAACATGTGGTCTTGATCGCGGAATGGTCACGGAATTCACGCAGCCACCGATGATTGAAAGAAATGACGGTCAGTCGTTCTGACGGGAAATTATTTTTCAAAAGTTCAGCCAGAACCTTAAAGTTCCCCGACGATTTCACCTCGATCTGCAACTCGGTCTGAGCACCTTTGAAAAGTTCCAAAACCTGTTCCAAGCGCGGCAACAGGTCGCCCTCTTTGGTGCGAACATTGGAAAGCTCGTTCCAGGTGCAGGCATCCACCCGGCCCGTGCTGATGGTAGTGCGATCCAAAGTGTCGTCGTGATGAACCACCCACACCCCGTCCTGGGATTCGTGAATGTCGAATTCCACGGCGGCTACGCCGGATTGCAAAGCAAACTCAAAAGAACGCAAAGTGTTTTCTGGTGCCCGGTCCCGAGCCCCGCGATGTCCCATCATTTTCATAGCGCCATTGAAGCAAAAAAACCGCTTTCGGGGCAATCTTTTCTCGCTTTCACTGGGGAAAACCCCTATGCTACGCCCCATGGCACAACCCTCTAAACTGTACCGGTTTCGGATTGATCTTTCCGATATCGACCGCGGCATTTATGAACAGCTTGATTTCCGTCTGGCGATGCATCCGTCCGAGTCCATGCCCTATATGCTAACGCGTGCGCTGGCTTATGCCTGCAATTATTCAGAAGCCCTGGAGTTTTCAGCACAGGGTTTGGGCGATCCTGAGTCCGCGGCCCTGAGCCACAGCGATGCCACCAGCGGCCGAACACTTTTGTGGATTGAAATCGGAAATCCCAGTCCGAAAAAACTGCACAAAGCTTCAAAGGCCTCGCAAGCCGTGAAAATCTACACTTACAAAGATGCCACCCAGATTTTGCGCGACTGCGAAAAAGAAAATGTGCACCAGCCCGAAAAGATTGAAATCTATCAGCTGAATGACAAATTTCTGACGGCCCTGGGCGAAGAAAGTTCACGCGAGTTTCGTTTCAGCCTGATGGTGCAGGAGGGGGCCCTGACCGTCACCCGCGGTGAAGAAATTCTGAATACGGAATTCAAAAGGTATTATCTGAAAGACCCGGCATGAGCAGTGAAAGCCCCTTGAAAATCATCTATCAGGATGAAAACTTTTTTGCGATCGACAAACCGTCTGGATTCTTCGTGCACCCGCCCGAACTGTCCCCTTATCCCGTTCCCAAAGAACGTATTTGTCTGTGGCATCTGCGCAAGATGTTCCGAAAAGATGTCTTTCCGGTGCACCGTCTGGACGCGCCGACCAGCGGGATTGTTCTGTTTGCCATGAGCCGCCAGGACGCGCGCGAGCTGAATTTTCTTTTTGCTGAACGCCGCATGCACAAAACCTATCATGCCGTGGTTCGCGGTTTTGTGCCTGAATCCGGCAGCATTGATTTGCCTCTGGAAGTCGACGAAGGACAAAGCATTGTCGAAGCCCAAACGGTGTTCCACAGTCTGGCGCAGGTGGAACTTCCCTATGCGGTAGGTAAAAAATATCCGACTTCACGCTACTCTCTGGTGCAGGCTCATCCTGTCACTGGCCGCTGGCATCAGATTCGACGTCATTTTGACCGCATTGCGCACCCTCTGCTGGGGGACATCGAACACGGTGATTCGCACCACAATCGCTTCTTCAGAGACACTTTAGACATCAAAGGACTGTGTTTAAAGGCGACCAAGATCGAAATGGACAGTCCGTGGAACGGAAACAGAGTCGTCATCGAAGCTCCGCCCTGCGAGAAATGGGATCAAATTCACAAGCTGTTCTCTTGGCAACCGCCAACATGAAGCCGATGCAATTTGCCTAAAAAACCTCGCCCTTGTAATATCACAGTCAAATGGCGAACAAAACGGATCTTCCATCCCTCACTTCGAACAATTCCAATTACGAATCCCTGGATTTGGCTGTTCGCAAGATTGATCTTATCTATCGCCAGAACATCAATGGCGTGATCGTCATTTTCGCCAATGCCGCGGCCTTTTTGTATATCTCCTGGAACAATGTCTCCCATGCGTTTTCAATCACCTGGGTGTCTGTGCTGTTCACTTCGGTGCTGATCCGCCTGTCGATGCTGTATCGCTGGAACCGGGTGAAACCCACGTTGCGCCATGTGGATGAAACCCATTTCTGGCATCGCACCATGTGCGGACTGCTGCTGGTGTCGGGTCTTTGCTGGGCGGCTGTGGGATTGGTTGCGCCCTACGGATCCACCACTCAGCAAATTCTGACAGCGCTGCTGGTGTGCTCCATGTCAGCTGGAGCCATGATCACCTATGTGTCATCCCGCGTGGCAATGATGTGTGTTGTGGCGCCCGCGATGCTGGGCTGGGGAATTGGCTACGTGACTTCAGGACAGCAGCACCATCTGCTGGTGGGCATGCTGGTGATGGTTTACTGCGGGCTGATGATTGTCATGGGTAAAAACCTGAATCAGGCGATCATCAAGCTTCTGACTCTGGATACGAAGCTGCAAAAAAATGAAGAGCATCTGCGCATGTCCATGGCGTCTTCCGATGCTTTGACCTGGGACTGGGACATGGTCACCGACAGCTTGCACTGCGAAGGCAACGCGGCTTTGTTCCCGCAGGGTACCGAACAGCTGAAGACCCTGCTGAAAGAAAACCGCAGTACCACCCTGGAGCTGGATACGGAAGCCATCCTGACCGACAGGTTTGGTTCCGCCCGTCACGTGGCTCTGAAAGGCCGCTTCTATCGCAACTCGGACAATGTGCCTTATCGCGCCACCGGGATCGCCTGGGACATCACCACCAAACGCAACGAAGAACTTTTGCGCCGTGAACGTGACCTGCACGAAGCTGCCAACAACGCCAAATCCGTTTTGCTTGCCAATGCCAGCCACGAAATTCGCACTCCACTGGCTGCGATCCTGGGGTTTGCTGACACCCTGTTGCGCAACCCTCACCTGGATGATCAAAGCCGCCGGGATGTGCAGTCCATTCACCGTCAGGGAAATTTCATGGCCTCGCTGGTCAATGATCTGCTGGATCTTTCCAAGATCGAAACCAATCGTTTGTATATTCAAAAAGCCCCGATGAATCCGGCGCGTGAACTGGAGGACTCTTTGAGTGTCATTCGTTCGGCGCTGGAGGATCAAAAACATGACATCCAGATTTACTATGAATCCCAGATTCCCGAGATCATCGATTCTGACTCTGTCCGCTTTCGGCAGGTGCTGATCAATCTTTTGTCCAACGCCGTGAAGTTCACCCATCAAGGCACCATCACGGTGCGCGTGGCTTTTTATTCTGACACGAACAACACCGGACATCTTACCATCTGTGTGACTGATACCGGAATGGGGATGGACGAAGCCACACAAAACAATCTGTTCCAGCCCTTTGTTCGTGGTGAAAGCGCGGAAGTTCAACGGGTGCAGGGCTCGGGGTTGGGACTGGCGCTTTCTGAACGTCTCGCGCGCATGATGAACGGACGTTTGCGACTGGTCACTTCCGCGCCGGGTAAAGGCAGCACCTTTGAACTGTCCCTGAATGTGGGACCGGTTCACGACTTGAAACTGGTGGCGCCTTCGAAACAAAAAGTTCAGACTTTAGACCGCGTGAAAATCGCCAAAGAAACCGGATTCCTGAAAGACCGTCGTGTGCTGGTGGTGGATGATTCAGAAGACCTGCGTCTGCTGATGAACCGCTATCTGCAAAAGCAGGGTGCCGATGTCGACACCGCGGAAAACGGCGAAGAGGCCGTCAACAAAGCCATGGCCCGCCCGTTTGATGTGATCCTGATGGATATTAAAATGCCTGTGATGGACGGGTATAAGGCCACCACCCACCTGCGCAACAAGGGCTACAAGCGACCGATTGTGGCTTTGACCGCCCAAGCAAGCGTTGAAGGACAGAAAAAGTCCATGGAGTATGGCTTTGACGGATACTTAAGCAAGCCCGTTGATATGAATCTCTTGAATGATATCCTGACCCGAGTGCAGGGACCGCTGAACTAAAGCTCGGCCTCAGGCGACTTCGGCTTTGGAAAATCCAGACTTAACACCCGCTTCAATTCTGTCCGATCCAAAGGTTTTTGCAAATAGCCGTCAAACCCCGCAGCCAGGCATTTTTCGCGATCGCCCTTCATCGCATGGGCAGTCAATGCGACGATAGGTCCCCGATAACCTTGTGTGCGCAGTTTTTTCAGCGCCTGGAATCCGTCCATCTCGGGCATTTGAATGTCCATCAGAATCAGACTGTAGGGTTTGTCCAGGGCCTTGCGCACGGCTTCGGCACCATTTTCTGCGGTCTCGATACGGTTTTCCGGAACTCCGGCGCGAACAATGAATCGTCTGAACAGCTCGCGATTGTCCACGGCATCGTCCACCACCAAAATGCTTTCAACCTGTTTGGCCGACACGACCACCGCGTCTTCGCTCTTTTTGCGATGATCTGTCCCCTGAATTCCAGTCACTTCCTTGCCTAAAATTGAAATCAGGAAACTGCTGCCGATCCCGGCGGAGCTGGTGTTTAAGATCACGTCCCCGCCCAACAGCCGTGCAAGCTTGCGAGAAAGAAACAGGCCAAGGCCCGTTCCACCAAAGCGGCGCGTGGTCGAGCTGTCCGCTTGGGAAAAAGGCTGAAACAGGTTGTTGCGTTGTTCGGCTGAAATCCCAATTCCCGTATCAGTAACCAGAAACTCGATGCGCTGACGCCCGTCACGACGTTTGCCATTGCGTGAGCGAGCTTCCATCTCGACGTATCCCGTATCCGTGAACTTGATGGCGTTACCGATCACATTGATCAGGATCTGACGAAGTCTTGTGGGATCAGACTTGATCTTTTTCGGCAAATCCCCCAAACGAAGCCTTAATTCGATGCCCTTTTCTTCGGCGCGCCCGCGCAGCAGGTGTATCACATCCCGCAAAAGATCCGGCAGATCAAAAACGATGCTTTCAATCTGAATCCGTTCAGACTCCACTTTCGAAATATCCAAAATCTCGTCCACGATGTGCAGCAGTTGCTGTCCGTTGCGCAACACTGTTTCGACGGCCTCTTTCTGTTCTTCCCGCAGGCTTTCATCCTCTTTCAAAATCTCGGCAAAACCCAGCATGGCCCCCAACGGAGTGCGAATTTCGTGACTGACGTTGGCTAAAAATGCGGTCTTGGCGCGACTGGCTTCCTGGGCCCGGTAATAAAGCCGCGAGTTTTCAATCAATACCGCCAGACGACGGCCGATTTCCTCGGCCATGCTTTGATCTATCGCGGAAAAGTGCCTTGTGGCGGAAGTCGAAATCAGACTGATGGCCCCCAGAGGCTTTTCATCGCGCAGTAAAATCGGAACGGTCATAAAGGCTTCGGCGTGAATGGGCCGTTCAGTCATGGCTGCCTCAGGGCCGAATGCAGCTTTCAAAAACTGATCCAGATTCACATCATTGATAATTTCAGTTTTGCGGGAGCGCATGACCTCGGCGGCCCCATACGGAGCATCCCAGCGCATGGGGAAGCGCTCCCGCCAGCGCTGAATGAACTCGGTATCTTCCCGCTCTTTAGCTGCGACCTGAGTGTGGGAAATCTCTGTACCCTCTTCATCCATCAAATCCACAATGCAGATATCCGCCAGTGTCGGAATGGATTTTTCGGTGAAAGCCTTTAGAATATTTTCCAGATCAAAAGACTGCGTCATCGCAAAGGTCAGGTCTGACAAAAAGCCCATATGCTGGGCGCGCTGTTCAGCAGCACTGCGTGCGATCTGCTCTTTGACCAGAACGGCCCGCTGTTTTTCCGCCATCTTCAGTTCGGTGATGTCTTCAGAAACCCCCAGCAAATACTGGGCACGGCCTTCCTTGTCAAAAACTGGAATTTTGCGGGTGTGCAAATAGCGCACACCGCGTGTGGTGTTGATTTCCTCTTCAGGAATATCCACGACGCGGGATTCTTTCAAAACATCGCGGTCCTTGGAGGTGAAAAAGTCCGCCTGTTCCTTCGAGAAAAAATCATAGTCATTTTTTCCAATCAACTGCGCCCGTGGAATACCAATCAGATCTTCACCCGCTTTGTTGAACCGGACAAAACGCAGATCCTGGGCATCTTTAACAAAAACCATCGTGGGCATATTTTCAAATATCGCCGCCAGAAATGATTCTGATTCAACCAGTTGCCGGGTGCGTTCGGCTACGCGTTCCTCCAATTGAGCTTTGGCCTCTTCAAGCTTTCGTTCGCTGTCTTTTTGCTGGGTGACGTCCTGAACCAGAGTGATCACGGTTCCGTCTTCAAACATTGTCAGGCCCAGCCGCACCGGTACCAGATGACCATCTTTGTGAATGTATTCTTTTTCAAATACCGGCACAGATCCCGTGGTTCTTAAAAGCTCGGCCACGTGCTGGCTTTGCGCTAGATACTTGGGATGAGTCAGTGTTTTCCAGTTCAATTTTCCGGCTTTCAGATCGTCGCGACCATAACCGACCATTTCCAAAAAATAGTCGTTTGCATCCAGAATCTGGCCATTCATATCAGTCGAAAGGATACCCACCATTTTGGATTCAAAAATGGTCTTGTAACGACGCCACAGCTGATTGTTCATTTCCTGTTCTGCTGGCATGAAAGCTCCCCCCACCATGGTAAAAGAGCTTCCTGAAACCGTCATCGCCCCCCGGAAAGGCTGTCAACAATCACTATTTATCCAAATAGGACCGCAAATTTTGAGAGTAAAGATTTTTTGATTCTGGCGCAGCAAAGCGCAAAGCCTGCTTGGCGCTCTTCCGCGCCTCTGAAATCTGCCCCAAAGCAGCTTGAGCCATCGTTAAGTTATACCAAACCACAGCCGACTCTGGCTGCAAAGAGGTGGCTTTCTGCAAGTTGCGGATCGCCTGCGAATATTGCTTTCGAGAAAAATGAATATTCCCCAGCCCCACATAGGCCGCCAGACTTTGCGGCCAGCGCGCAAGAATACTTTGATAGGCCTTTTCAGCTTCCAAGTTTTTTCCCAAAGACTCTAAGGCTGCGGCAGCCGTCACGTGCGCTCGCTCTGATGCTGTGACCGACAACTGCCCCGGAGGCAGCACCACCAGCCCCCAATAGTCCCCCAGCTTCCACGAGCGTTCAAACTTGCGGATATCCCAGCGCTTTCCAGATTCAGGACCTGAGTGCATAGTCACTTCTTCGCTGGCGGGATCAAACCCATAGACAATGGCATAATGCCACTGCGGAAGCCAGCTGAGCGCCAGGTTTTCAAAAACAATCACCGGGTGCCCGCCGCGCACTTCGCGCAACAGGTTCTGAACACCCGTGACCGGCACAGCCACCATCCCCTGGCGTCGAGCCGCACTGATCATGTCAGTTTGCAGACTGCCCTTCATGCCAGGAGTATAGACCTGCGAAGTCACTGTCGCCAGCGAGACGCTGTTACCCGCCCACTGCAAAGCCATCGTCAATGTGGCCGGACCACAGTGTCCTTCACTTTGTTCAATGAACGGCACGCCGGAAATTTCTGTTTTCTGCGGAATCACTGAAGACAGAGTCAACGAATCCACCTGCGGAGTTGTGCTGGCACACCCCGCAGTGATTAAAGCTATTCCAGTTACTTGCCAGATAAAATTCATCTTAGATTCGCTTAATCAGGAAGATGATCAGAACCACAATAAGAATGGTCACCAGAATGTCGCCCCCGGCTTTGGCTTCCTGGACCTGTTTTGACAGGTCATTCAGCTCGGCCACCGAAAGGCTGGCCAGTCGTTCAGAGGCTTCTGCCGGTGAAAGTCCACGCTGAATCAGGGCTGCCTGCACATCATCACGGCTTAAAAAATCCTGTACTTGGGCCGTGGCCTCTTCCCGATTCAGCTCTTCAATAAGCGTCGTGGTGGGAATCATGCGGTTGACTTCAGCAAAAGCCACTGCGGGTGCCTGAGAAATGAATGCCGCCATGGAAAGCGCACAAACTGATTTAAAAGGTTTAGAAAACAACATAGAGCAACCTCCTTGTTCAGTACTATTATACTAAATCCCCCATCAAAGAGCGGCAAAGATCCACGCAGTAATTTGTGAAGTGGCATTAAGTGCTTTTCAGAGGGGAATCGTCAAATATTTCGACAAAAAATGGAAATCAGTATCTCTGTCAGAGACGTGCTATTCTTTAGTCCATGATCAAGGAACTATGGCATTCATTCCCACGTTTACTGGAACAAAAAATCAATGCCCTTCTGGAAGAGGCCGAGCCAACTCCTGCCAAAGCCTTTCAACTTTATAAAACCTGTCAGAATGAAGGCCTGTGGAACGAGTCCTTTGAAAAGTTCTCGGACCATCTGGAAAGTTTCTTTGCGATGGCTCGCAGCGAACGCCGCAAATCTCACATGGATCAACTGCTGGATCGCCCCATGAGCATAGCCGTCTATGAGGGTTTTCATCTGAATTTCCGCAGTGGCCTGGTCAACAACCATTCGGTCACAAACATTGTAAGCTGGGCCCACAATCTGATGCGTTTGGGACATAAAACCGACAGCGCCGTGATTTCAATGGATGTCTTAAGCAAAACCATGCACTCCATCACTCACCCTTCTTATTTTGAAAAAGCCGAAAACATTGATTTTGAAGATTTCTGCGCGGCCTGGAAAAAAACCGTATTCGGCCTGTTTGGAAAAAAACATGATGCTGAATTCACTGCCATCATCAATGAACTGCGCTGGTTGAACACTCAGCTTAAAAACGAAGAACAGACGATCAAAAAAAACGGCTTTGTCCCGACCATCTATCTAACCCAGACCGAGATTGACTGGACGGAAGCCGTCGAAAAAGCCGTGACCCTGAACCGCGAGATCCCGAAGTATCCGCTGTCACGGGGGCCGGAAAAACAAAGGCTGATAGATCTTGTCAGAACTATCAGCCTTTATAAAATCGTGCAAACCAGCCAGCATCCCGAATTTTCAGAGCAGCGCGAAAAAATCCGCGCCACCATTCTGGATCGTTGTGCCCGCCTGTTGCAGGAATGTGCCCGTTAAAGACCCGCCGGGGAAATGCGGTAAACCGCATCCCCGGTGATCTGATTGTCGGTGGTCGCCACCACGCAGGCAAAGACCACTTCATTCTTTTCATTGATGTCGACATCACCGGCAAAGCCCGGGAAGTCTTTTCTTTGCAGAATCTGCCCCGGCCCCAGATCGGTCGGGATGCTGTCGCCTTCACCGATCAGGCGTTTGATGCCGTCCTTTGATACCACGTAAATTCCACGCAGGCCCTTTTCATTCTTTGCCCGGAACGCCACCACACCGTTGGAATTCACTTTCGGCGAAAACAGCTCAAGTTCAGAAATTCCGTTCTGTCCTTCACGGACCAGGGTTGTGAGATTGCCGTTTTCCCAAAGAATCAGCGACTTGATGTTGCTCTGGTCATGCCCCACGAAAGCCACCAGGCCGTTTTGTGCCATGGTCACTCCGTTGCCAAATCCGGTGAACGGAGAAGTCACATCACTTTTATTGTCCTGAGCCACGATGATCTTGTCATACCCTTGAGGTGTTGGCTTCACCAGCAGGATCTGATCAGATTGTTCATTGCCGATTTCACCGCGCTCACCCACACGAACTTTGAAGGCCCAGTGTTTTTGATCATTCACGGCTGGTTTGAACAAATACGCTGAAGGTGTGCCAAAGTTTTTCTGACCTTCCATTGCGATGGTTTTCAGGCCGCCGTTGACTTCATAGAAGCCACGGTCAAACTCCGTCCCCATCCCCCGGAACACCGAAGTTCCGTCATTCAAGGTCTGCACATAGGCCATGTAGACCATTTTATTGGCAGGACCAGAAAGTTTTTCGACAGTTGTTCCAGATTTTGTATCGAACACATACAATCCGTCACTCATCACTTCCGTGTAAGAGCTGTAAGTGATTTCGCCGCGATCATTCACGGTGGGATCTGAGACGTAACGATCTTCCGGCGCCACAAAAACGATCTGCCATTTGCTGTGATTCTTGGCTTTGAACCACACCGCCTGATTCGGGGTTCCGTCCACGGCCATCAGCTTTAAGGTCACATCACCGTGATTGTTGATGGAAGGCGACGTGTTGCTCAGGTAAGTCAAAGGCGGCAGATTGTAGGCATTGCGATAGTGCGCGCGCACCTGCATTTCCGGCGCTTGATAGGACGGCAAAGCCCAGGAAGAACTTGCCAGAAAGAACAAAGACAATCCCAGTGTTTTCATAGAAACTCCATTTTCCATGAAAATCATATGTCGAAAAACTGCTACAAAGCAAAGATGTTCCAGTCCTTCAGGTTGTATTTCTTAAGAATTTTTTCCAACTTTCCTGACGCGCGGTGAGTATCGAACCATTGATTCAGTATCAGCGGCAGCCCGCCGTACTCAGGATCTTTAGGATGCCCCACCAGAACAAGGGCATTATAACCAGCCAAAGACGTCGGTTGAATTTCAAAACTGAGCAGTTGGCGGCGCAACATATTGTAGCGAAGAACATTATAGTCCCCCAAAGCAAGATCCACGCGTCTTTCGGCGATCAATTTGGTCATGCGGTCGCCGATCTCGCCACCTGATATCTTTAGTGAACGGTTGAAATCAGATGGCGGCAGCTGCATGGGGTTTTCATGGGCCAGTTGAGCAAAGACGATGCGTTTGTCCGCTAAAGAATCAGAATCCACCAATTGCAGTTTTACTCCCGGAGTGAACAACGCCCCCGCAAGACTCATCCCCAGTTTGGGGCCCACGATACGCACATCCGGAGTATAACGAACCTTGGAAATAGGACTGATCACAAAGTGAACCTGCTGGTTCTGCAAAGCCGACAACAGTTTCTCACTGGGCAGCTTGACGATCTCGAATTTAAGATTGTTTGCTTTGGCGGCGCTTTCAAGAATGTCGTACAGATACCCCGACCACCCCGCGGGCCCCATTTCACATAAATAAGGACACGACGGTGTCAGCCCCACTTTGATAACGGCCCCGCGTTTGAGTTTGCCTGGCTTGGCCTCTTTGATATGAAGATCACGTAAGGACTGGAAGCGAACTTTTTCAGTCGGACGCCCCATCCAGCCCGGATAGTTTTTCAGGGTTTCCAAAGTGACCGGGAATGTGGGAATGAATTTCACCGGCTCAACTTTACCGTTTTGGAAAAATTGAATCATCGTGCGCGCAGTTTCGCGCCCCAGCTCTCCGCAGAACTGAGCTGAATCAATCACCGTCATTTTTTTGTTCTTGATGTTTTCAATAGAGGCAGGATCCCCGTCGACCGTGGCATGAATCAGTTTCTTGCGCCCGTCATCCCACAAAGTTTTGACGATGATCAATCCCCCACCGTCATTATTGGTGAAGATCACATCCACACTGCCCCGCTTGAATTTTTTCATGTATTCCTGAGCGGCCTTCAACCCGCCCACAGGCTCTACCGCTTCGAAGTGCCCCAGCACCGTGAACTTGCGGTCCCGACTGCGAAGAGCATCAAAGAAACCGTCCATGCGTTCTACGGTTGCAGACACCCGGAAGTATTCAAAGGGCACGATTCTTAAAACTTTATCCGGAGGAAACTGACTGTCGATATAAAGACCGTTGTCCCAGCCCGCCTGATAATTGTCGCTGCTGATGTACGATGTCATCTTCGCATTAATGATGTATTGGTCATAGACAAAGACCGGAATATTTTTACTGTTGGCATCCTGCACACCGCGGCTAAGGATGGTGATATCTGCGGGCTGAATGACGATAGCATCGGGAGCCGACTTCACCGCCAGATCCAGCTGTTCGATTTGCTTAAGCAGCCCCTCGCGACCTTCGCCGGCCACGTAGGGTGTCAATTTAATTTTGTTTTCTTCATTAGCCTTATTGTACGCAGTGACTTCTTCTTCAAATCCTTCGCGCATGGCCACTTGGCCCGGAATCTTCATGCTCCAATAGAGAACTGCCACGTTGTATGTGCGGGCCTGACTGACCCCGGCAGTCAGAATAAGAAATACGAAAAAGGAAAGAGCTAGTTTGTTCACAGATTGATTCTATAAATGCAGAATCAAATCCACCAGCTCTCACCTCTGGGACGTCTTGATGATTTCGCAAACTTAATCGGGAACACTGCTGATACTCAGTGTGTTTTCATCAAAACATGAATAAACTCACATCGTATAGAAGAACTCTTCTTTGATGATTTTGCCGTCCTTCACCGTGTACAGGGCGACTTCTTCCATTTGAATGCGCTTGTTGGACTTTTTTTCCGTGGCGTCCATTTTATAGTGAACGGCAAAACGATCTCCGAAGGGGAAAGGACCTTCCACTTCGATGCCATGCATTTCCATTTGTTCGTCAAAGTCCTTGTTCTTTCTGCGAATCGCCTCCAGGCCGCGCATTTTTGCAGGCATGCCTGGCATATCCATCGCCTCATGACTTTCAATATCGGGCGAATAGAGCTCATCGATGGCCTGCATGTTGTCGCCCTTCTTACAAAGCTCAACCAACTTCTTTCCAACATTCATTGTTGCGTTTGTTTCCATAGTTCCTCCTACGTAATAAGTGCGATATATGATCCTCCTGCTCCCAAACTAAACAAATATGTATCTAAACATCGTTCCTTTTTCCTAGCCCATGGAACATTTCACTTGCCAACTGTATCAGTCATCGACACTCTTTATGTCTAGCAACACTGATCGCCG
Organism: Bdellovibrio bacteriovorus str. Tiberius; assembly: GCF_000317895.1. Lineage (NCBI taxonomy): Bacteria > Pseudomonadati > Bdellovibrionota > Bdellovibrionia > Bdellovibrionales > Pseudobdellovibrionaceae > Bdellovibrio > Bdellovibrio bacteriovorus. The sequence continues at coordinate 1,429,552 of NC_019567.1, read as the reverse complement.
CTATCGGCGCAGCTTTGATTGACCTGTTTTTTGAACGTTGACTTGTATAGGGTGAATTAAAGAATGAACACGAAGCCTAAAAAGAATCGATCCATCTGCAAAAAAGAAGGCGATGAAAAGACAAACGGGATGACTACATCCGTGACACCGGTACTGACTGGTTCCGTCGCGGCTGTGTTCAAATAGTGGTCAATCTGCTTTTCCATCATTGATGTTTCCAGCGTAGAATCAGGCAATTACCCACGTCTTGTCTAGGGACTGGGGACTGTCTAATTTATTGCTCCCGTAGTCCCGCTATATTCCCCGAAGCACTCGGCACACCCTTGCAATAGGACTTTCCTGGGGAGAGGGGGATGCATGCGTAAACGCTATATCGTGCTGATCGTCGCAGCTTTCATTGTGGCAATAATACTGACTCGTCCAAAATGGAATGTGGAATCTGACTTAAGAGGTTCTGCTTCAGGCAGCTCCCCTGCCATCGAACATGCGCCTTTGCGCGAGGGCGATGAAAAGGCCAACGGCTTTGACACTTCCATGGAGGCCCATGAAAGTGTCCCACATTTAGACGTGGAATATGACTCTAAAAAATGGTCTTCGTGGCTTAAAGCCTCCGAAGACTTCGAGTTATAATGGAGACTCGTCAGTAATTGCTCTTGTTTAAGTAATCACGAGCACTAATCGGCGTTCGCGAATCAAGAAAGCTTCATGTTAGCCCGATCTCATCAACATGAAGCCATCAACTATATGCCTATTGTTCGTTACTGTCTTCGCGGGCTCAAAGTCCTGGGGTGCTCCGGATTCTTTCACTTATCAGGGACGCATCCTGAAGGTGGATGGAACTGCTTTGGAATACAACAATGTCAGCTTTGCCTTTTCAATCACAAATCAGTCCGGCAACTGCACATTCTATCAGGAACAACGCAATGGCATTAACATGCAGGGCTCTGGCGGTGTCTTCGACGTGCCGATTGGAACAGGAACCCGCAGCTTCCCGACGGGGCCCACCGCAAGCATTCAGGATACTTTCAAAAACTCAGTGGCTCTACCCTGCTTGGCCGGGGGCACGTACACTCCAGCTGAAAATGAAACACGCATTTTAAAAGTCCAATTCCATGACGGGTCCGGTTGGAAAGCCATCACTCCACCTTCCGAAATCCGCTCTGTGCCTTTTGCTTCTTTTTCTTATTCATCAGCCCGCCTTGGCGACAGTCTGCCGACTGACTTTGTTTTAAAAGACAACCTGGCATCTTGCACCGTGGGGCAGTATTTGACTTACAATGGGACGAGCTTTGCGTGTCAAAATGATGCCGGCGGTGCTGGCACCATCATTGACATCAATGTGTCGGCTCCCCTAGTTAAGGGTGGCACGGCTTCCATCCCGGCCTTGAGCATCACGGTGGGCACCGGTGCTGGCAGTGTCGCTGCCGGAAATGATGCGCGCTTTGGCGATGCCACAAAAATCCAAAGCGTGGCGGTGGACGCGACAGCGCCAACAGCCAATCAAGTCCTTAAATACAATGGAACCAGTTCCTGGGTGCCAAGTTCATTGGCCATCACGGATGTTGCGGGCCTTTCAACCCAGCTCACAAACAAAGTCGATACAACCATGTTCCCGACCAGTTGTACCGCGGGGCAATCCCTGGTGTTCGTCACCCCGGCCAACAAGTTTGATTGCTATAATATCCAGATCACAGAAAGCCAGATCACCGGCACTATCGCAGGCGCCAAGATCGATGGCAACATCAGTGGAAGTGCGGCGGGCTTCACCGGCGCGCTGGTCGGTGATGTCAGCGGCACTCAAGGTGCCACCGTGGTTGATAAAATCAAAGGTGTTGAAGTCGATGCAATTGCTCCAACGGCGGGCGAGGTCCTGAAATTCGTTGGTGGCAAATGGACGCCTGCCGCAGACACCAGCAACTCTGGCACCATTACCAACGTCATTGCTGGCACCGGCCTGACCGGTGGTGGCACCTCGGGTGCTGTCATCCTGAATGTCGATGGATCTGCTGTGACCAATCTCAATCCTGCAAATCTTTCGGCTGCGGTTCCTGTCAACAAAGGTGGAACGGGCCAAACCACGGCAACCGCGGGATTCAACGCCTTAAGTCCTTTAACCACCAAGGGTGATATCATTGCCCGGGATGCCACAGGCTCCACCCGCTTGGGTGTCGGCAGCAATGGACAGATTCTGGCAGCAGACAACGCCGAAGCTACAGGATTAAAATGGATCACTCCCAATGCGGGCACGGTGACGACTGTTTCGGCTTCAGCCCCACTGGCTGTTGCAACTGCCTCTACAACTCCGGCGATTTCGATCACTAACGGAACTGTAAATGGTCAGACCTTGCGCTGGAATGCCGGGGCTTGGACCGCGAACAAACTTGTTTATACTGACTTACTGAATGTGAACTCGCTCAGCCCATGGCCTTCCAGCAGTTGTACGGCGGGCCAGGCGGTGGTGTGGATTTCCGGATCTGATTCGTTTGCTTGTTCCAGCATCACGATTTCGGGCAGCAACTTTGCCGCGCAGTCTGCCAATACTTTCCTGGCGGGCCCGACAACCGGCTCAGCAACTCCGACATTCAGAACGATCGCTTCTTCGGATCTTCCGATCACAGGTGCCACAGGTCTTTACTCCAATGGTGGCAACAATTTTGGTGTGGCCGCGTCCATCGGCACCAACGACAATCAAAGTCTGACATTAAAAGCCAACAACACAGCGGCAATGACCATCCTTCCCGGCGGGAACGTCGGTATCGGCGCAACAAATCCCGGGGTGAAACTTGAAGTGGCATCAACCAGCCCGACAGGCTTTGATGTCAGAACCACCGGCAGCACCAACAACTCGATTTCAACAGGTCCGATTCGTATTTTTGCCACCGCCAGTGGCGGCACTGCTGATACTGGGTTCGGAGCTGTTCAGCAGTTCCACTTAACCAACGATGCGGGAGTTTCAACATTAGCCGCTGATGCCGGCGCTGTCTGGAGTTCCGCGACCGCAGGTAACGAGCGCGGAGCTTATATCATTCGCACGGGAATTGGCGGCACACTTACCGAAAAAATGAGAATCGATTATAGCGGTGCGATCGGTATCGGGACCACAAATCCGAAAGCCACTATGGACATCAACGGCTCGATTCGTATCGCCGCAGGTTCCTGTGATGCCGCAAGTGCAGGTACAATCCAATATCACTCCGCCACAGGCAAGTTTCAGGTTTGCGTCGGAGGCAGTTGGGTTTCTGTGGGAAGCGGACTTCCGGTTCCGGCAAATTCACAAATGGTTTTCCAATCTTGCCCTACTGGTTGGACAGAGCAAATCGGAGCAGGCCCCACTGGTCCCACTATTCAGGCCCCCGCAGGCAGTGGCAGCGCAAAGCTTTGTCAAAGCCCGACGACACCGGCTTTGATTCCCGCCAATTCAATTATTCCAATGATGGCCTGCCCTGCTTCATGGACGAGTTTGGGGTTTGTTACAGGCGGAGGCATAGCGCTGGGCGGCCTGACCGTCACAATGGTCGCCTGCCAGGCACCAGCCTATGACGTGGGCTTCCCCGAAGGCGTGGCCTTTGTTTCAGGATCTGGCTCCTGCCCTGGAAACTGGAAACCGCTTGGAAATGTGTCACCAGGTTCGCAATGTAATGGCGCAACTTGCGTCGTATGCGAAAGCAGTAGTGACGCTCCGTCCATCCCACGCTTGGTTTATGGTGGATCCGCAGGGCCTACCGTGGGCGGGACCAATGTCTTTATCCGCGGAGGAACTGGCGGTAGCACCAGTGGAGCCGGCGGAAATATTCTGATGTACGGCGGAGTTCCTACAGACGGCAATGGCGGAACCATTTCAATTTCGGCCACCAATGGTGCCAGCACAGCAACAGCGAGAACTGGCGGTAACGTTACGGTTTCATCGGGATCGGGAGCGCAAGGTGGAAATGCGGGTTCAATCAGCATGACTGCGGGCAACGCCACAGGCGCAGGAGCAGCTGGTCCAATTCTGCTTCAAACTGGAAATAACGCCGGCACTTACGCCCACATCGGTATGCAGGCCGCCGGTGGTAGCGTCGGCATTGGAACCACCACTCCAGACAGCAAACTTGTCGTGGATTTGGGTAGCTCCCCTCGAGACGGAGAACACTCTGTACTTAAACTGAAAGTCGTCGGAGACTTCAGCGCCATCGGTGGTGGCAATGGATCATCCCAAGCACAGATCGGCTTTGTGGGGGCTGACGACATTGGGGGCCTCGGAACCGGGGCTGCGATGTACTTCAAACACTCAACTGTCGCAGATTTAAGCTCAATCGGCGCACCGTCAGGTGGACACTACATCTTCAAAGGAACAACATCGCCAAAAGATATTGTCTTAAGAGATGGAAATGTCGGCCTCGGGATCACGAATCCGGGATATACTCTGCACGTAGTTGGCACAGCAGGTCTATCCACGGGCACGGCATGGACGAATGCTTCAGATGTTCGTCTTAAAGACATTCATGGCGACTATGAATATGGCCTGAATGAAGTTCTAAAGCTGCACACGGTTCGTTACAGCTATAAAAAAGACAATCCACTGGGTCTGGGTTCTGACTTTGAAAAAACGGGCTTCATCGCCCAGGAAGTAAAAAAGGTCATTCCAGATGCCGTGAAACAGCGTAAAGACGGCTATCTTGAGCTGAACGTCGACCCGATTCATTGGGCGGTGGTGAATGCGATCAAGGATCTGTACCGTCTGTGGTTTGATGACACTCTAAAAACAAAGACCCTGCTGGAAAAACAGAGCCGAGAGCTGGCTTCGGTGAAAGCTGAAAATGCCGACTTAAAAAAACGTTTGGAACGTATTGAAAGCCGGCTTGAAAAACTGGGGCACTAGAACTATTTCGGCACGACATTGGTGAGGCTCTCGGCCTCACCTTGCGTGATCAGAATGTCATCTTCCAGACGAACCCCGCCAAAGGATTTCCACTTTTCGGCCTCGGACCACTGGATGTGGTCCTTGTATTTTTCGCGGATCTCTTTGTCTTCGATAAACGCGCGGGCGAAATAACAACCTGGTTCCACGGTGATCAAGTAGTTTTCCTTCAATTCCAAATCCACACGCAGACGAGCGCCATAATAGCGTTGTGGATTTACGTTTTCCGGATTGCCAGTGTCACGCACTTTCAAACCCACCAAGTGCCCCACGCCGTGCGGATAAAAAACGGAAATCGCGCCCGATTCCAAAGCGGCATCCACGGAGCTTTTCCAGATCCCCCACTGCTGCAAACCTTCGGCGATCACACGGGCGGATTTCATATGCACATCACGCCACTGGGTGCCCGTACGGCACATCGCCACCGAAGCCTTGTAAGCTTCGTGAACCAGATCATAGACGTCTTTTTGCTGCTGTGTGAATTTGCCATCCACCGCGTACACGCGGGTGATATCAACACAATAATCTTCAACGTCAGCGCCCGCATCGACCAGAACCAATTCGCCTGACTCGACTTTCTTTTTGCTGGGAACTGCATGCAGGATCGCCGCATTTTCACCACTGCCCACGATCGACCCATAAGGCATCTTGTCAGCACCTGCCATCAATACGGCGTTTTCATAATGCAGCTGCAGCTCGCGTTCGGTGATTCCCGGTCGCAAAGCATTTTGCAAAGCCTGATAGCCTTTATTGGCCATCCCAGCAATCTGGCGAATCAGCTGAACTTCCTGAGCATCCTTGCAGCGGCGAACCTGATCCAGTTTGATGGAAAGTTCAAAGGTCTCAGCTGTAAAAGTTTTTTCAGAAGTTTGGCCCAAATGGAACACGCGCTTATAAGCCCCGCCCTGCAGTTTCTTTTGCAGATCCACCAGGGTGTGTTCGCATTCAAAGTTTCCTTCCGCACCCTCCCAGACGATGTCCACGGGGCTGAGCGGACGTTGATGCTCAATCCAACCCTCTGAAACGGAATAAGCCATGACACCTTCGTCACGACGATGTCCGGTCAGCCAGAAATAGGAAGGATGAGGCAGGAAATCATAAGTCTGATCCAAACCGCCTGGCTTCTGTACCGCTTCACCACTGTGAACCAGAACCAGATCCTGCGGGCCCAGCAGGCTTTTCCACGCTTCAGCCACTTTACCCTGACGGGTTTTATATACATTTTCAGCAAACAACATAGCGACCACCTATAAAACAAAGGCAGCCCGGGGGCTGCCTTCATCGTTTGAATTTTCAATTTCTTAGTGACTGGATGCCAGCTCAACAACCCGGTTGAACACCAGCGCCCCTGGCTTGGAATCCTTGCTATCCAGACAGAAGTAACCCACACGTTCAAACTGGTAGCGGTTTTCAAGTTTTGCATCCTGCAAACCTTTTTCCAGCTTCGCGTTCTTGATCACTTTCAAAGAGTTCGCATTCAGGTTCACTTTAAAGTCCTGACCATCTGGCACATTTTCCGGATCTGCCACTTTGAACAGACGCTCGTACACACGCACTTCCGCATCCACACAATCCGTTGCAGAAACCCAGTGAACGATACCTTTCACTTTGCGACCATCCGCTGTCGGCTTGCCACCCAAAGTTACTGGATCGTACTCACAACGCAGTTCAACCACTTTGCCGGAGTTATCTTTGATGACTTCCTTGCATTTGATCACATAAGCATTACGCAGACGAACTTCCTTGCCCGGAGACAAACGGAAGTAATCATCCGGCGGATTTTCCATGAAGTCTGCCGCGTCGATGTACACTTCTTTGGTGAACGGCAAAGAACGGTTCCCCAATTCAGTGTTCTTCGGATGCACAGAAGTTTCAATCAGCTCTTTGTGACCCTCCGGCAGATTTTCGATCACAACTTTGATCGGATCCAAAACCGCCATCGCACGATGAGCCGTTTCATCCAGGTGTTCACGCACACAGCTTTCCAGAATATCGTATTCGATGATGCTTTCAGATTTCGCCACACCGATGCGTTTTGCAAAACGACGGATGGATTCCGGAGTGTAACCACGACGGCGAACACCGGAAATAGTCGGCATGCGCGGATCATCCCAGCCAGAAACCAGTTTTTCTCTGACCAATTGCAAAAGTTTGCGCTTGCTCATCACCAGATAGGTCATGTTCATGCGCGCGAACTCATACTGATGAGGCTCTGCAGGAACCGGCACGTTCTGAACGCACCAGTCATAGAACGGACGGTGATCCTGGAATTCCAAAGTACAGATAGAATGCGTGATGTGCTCCATCGCATCAGACAATGGATGAGCATAGTCGTACATCGGATAGATGCACCACTTGTCACCCGTGCGGTGGTGATGCGCCTTACGGATACGGTACAACAACGGGTCACGCATGTTCATATTCGGAGACTGCATGTCGATTTTCGCACGCAGAATGTGCTGACCTTCCTCGAATTCACCGGCACGCATGCGACGGAACAAGTCCAGGTTTTCTTCGACAGAACGACTGCGATGAGGAGAATCCTTGCCCGGAGTTGTGAAATCGCCACGGTTCTTGCGCACTTCTTCTTCACTCTGGGAATCAACATACGCCTTACCGTCTTTGATCAGCTGCTCAGCCCACTGATAAATCTGTTCAAAGTAATCAGACGCGTAATAAAGATGAACACCCCAGTCAAAGCCCAGCCACTTGACGTCTTCCTGGATGGATTCAACGTATTCGGTTTCTTCAGTTTCTGGATTGGTGTCATCAAAACGCAGATGGCAGCGACCCTGATATTCCTGAGCCAGACCGAAATTCAAACAGATCGACTTGGCGTGACCCAAGTGCAGGTATCCGTTCGGTTCTGGCGGGAAGCGTGTAACCACTTCGCCTTTGACTTTGCCAGTCTCAAGGTCTTTTTCGATGATTTGCTTCAGGAAATTGGGTGCGTCTACAGGTGTTTTATTGGGCTTGCTCATAGTGTACCAGTACACTCCTCGCCCTGATTTCTGTCAAGTCTGGGAGGGTCTTAACTGGCTCTGAAAAAGCCCGAAAGACCCCCTGCTGCTATGCGCAAGTTAGCGCTTCTTTTGTCCCATGGATTTCGCGTATCCGGACTTACCTTTGGCATCTTTAAAACGAGTTGTGGAACCAACCCGCGGTTTGCCCAAATGATCGGTCTTTTTCTCTAATGACGGAGGCTTATTGCCTTCCAAAGCCGCAATCAGACGACCATCACGTTCCGTGACCAGATTCACCACCAACCCCGGACGACCAGCCCGTGCAGTACGACCAGCCCGGTGCAGATAGTTTTCCATCTCTTTCGGCAGATGATAGTTGATCACACGGGCGACATTGGACACATCCAAACCCCGCCCCGCCAGATCGGTGGCCACAAGCAGACTGACCTGACCGTCACGGAACTTCTTCAGATTTGTGCGACGCTCATTTTTGTCCATTTCCCCGCGATAGACCACGCAAGCATGCCCCTTGTCCGTCAATTCCTTGGCGATCTTGTCACATTGTTCTCGGGTGTTGGCAAAAACGATGGTGCCCCCGTCCACTTTCTGCGCCAGAACTTTTTCAAACAACGGCCAGCGTTTGCCGTCTTCCACTGTCAGATTTTTGGTTTTCAAAGTGGACACCACTTTACCGCTGTTCTTGCTGCGAATGACTTCGGCTTTCGCGAACAAATCATTCATCAGCTTTTCCACAGTTTTTGAAACTGTCGCGGAAAACAGCGCCAGATTCACGTCCTCGGGGCAGCAGTCCACAATACGATTGGTGTCAGGCAGGAACCCCTGATCCAGCATTTGATCGGCTTCATCAAAAACCAGGAAACGCACATCCCGCAAACTGATCAGATCCTTGTTCAGCATCTGCACCAAACGACCCGGCGTTGCCAGCAGAACTTCAAAAGCCCCCGAAGTGTTGCGACGGGCCTGTTCCAGACTCATACCACCCAAGGCCGGACGAACACGCAGTCGTGTATCATGGGTCATGGATTTAAACACTTTTGCCACCTGCTCGCCCAATTCGCGGGAAGGCACCATGACCACCGCACGAGGTGCATTTTCCTCTTTCACCGGGTCGCCGGCGTCTTCCAAAGATTTTAGATAATTCAAAATCGGCAACACGTACGCCAAAGTTTTACCACTGCCCGTTTCAGAAACTCCGACCACCGCCTGATGACTCATGATCAGCGGAATGGCCTGCTTTTGAATGTCCGTGGGTTTGGAAATTTTCAGGGTCTTTAGGGTTTTCAAAAGAGAAGGCAGCAGCTCAAAATCAGCAAAGGTATTCATGGGGACTCCGGGATAAATCGATGGCCCAATATAGCTTAATTCCCCCGAAAAGGACACCAGAATGGCGGAACTCACCCTGCCGGGCCGTCGGCAGCCACCGACTCTCCGGCAAGCGGGCCTGCCGAAATCCCGGCAAAGACCGGCTCAGCTCGAAATAAATGCCCCTAGGACTCCGCTTTCCCTCGGCACGGCTGATGCTTTTACATTCAGGCATAACAATCAAACTGGAGTGAACAATGAAAAAATCCACCCTTCTGACCCTGATGATCCTGATGTCCAACACCGCGGCAATGGCGAATGTTCTTCACGTCACCACCGGCAAGGACTCGGTCCCGGGATCTTTGCGATCCGTGATTTCTGAAGCCCAATCCGGCGACACCATCGAAATCGATGAAAATGTGACGCTGCTGACTTTGGATGACGACGAAATCGTTATTCATAAAAGTCTGAGCCTGCAAGGGACGAACAAAGTGTCCCGCCCCGTTGTGGATGCTCAAAACAAAAGCCGCATCTTCATGATCCACGGATCCAACTTGAACGTGAATATTTCAAATATCAACTTCACTCACGGTTTTTCCACCAAAGCCACCCTGACAGACTACCCTGCTGGCGGAGCCATCAATATCCTAAGTGAGGGTTCCAGAATCGGCATCACCAATGCAGACTTCTATGAAAATAAATCCTCGACTCACGGTGGAGCTATTGAAGCCACAGGACCTGCAGCTCCTCGCTATAGCGTGCTGACTCTGAATCATGTCACCTTCCACAACAACACTGCCGCTGGTTCTGGCACGGCCCTATTCCAGTGGGGCACCTCTGTAAAAGCCACTGATACCGTATTCGAACACAATAGCGGTGACGGCGCTGCTATTTGGAGCGCCACTGGATGCCTGGATCTGAATCGTGTTTCAGTCAATGACAACGAGGGTGTACTTCAGGGAAGTATTCACTCTTCATCATTCATGAAACTGGTCGACGTGCAGGTGGACCGCAATCGTTCTGATGAAAATCACGGCGCTGTCGTGGGTGGATTCATCCTGAAACTGCAGAACAGCCAGCTTCAAGGCCTAACATCACCTTTTTCATTGACCAGCAACGGAAACAACCTCATCGGCGAATTCACACCCAGCCAGAACCGCCCCCTGTCTTCTGTGGTTTTTCACACTACTGACAAAGTGGGGAACACTGAAGACACTTCCAGCCTTAATATCAACGTGCCTCGCCTGCCCACCTACGGTCCATGTGTATGGGAGATGATGAAATAAACGCACTGCTGCCGGACTTCACAGCTAACAAATTGTTATTTACCCTAGGATTTTAGTTTCAACCAAGGAGCACTCTATGAAATTCAATTTTAAACCGGGTCCGCGCAACAGTATCACGGACATTGACTCGATCCGTGTCGGTCAGGCCGAAGATTCCAAAGTCTGGACCGGGGTCTCTGTGATGCTGCTGGACAATGGCGCCGTCGCCGGAGTGGATGTTCGCGGGGGTGCTCCTGGCACTCGCGACACCGATGCTTTGAATCCCAGCTGCCTGGTCGACCGCATCGATGCGATCGTCTTAAGTGGTGGCTCGGTGTTTGGACTGGGGGCCTCGTCCGCGGTGACGGACATTCTGGCTTCCCGTGGAATTGGTTTTCCGATTGGTCCTGCGCGCGCACCGATTGTTCCCAGTGCCGTTTTGTTTGACCTTCTGAATGGTGGCGATAAAAACTGGGGTGACAAATCCCCTTACTGGGAACTGGGGCGCACGGCCTTGAACAATGCCTCTTTGGATTTCAAACTGGGAAATGCCGGAGCCGGTTTTGGCGCCAAGGCAGGCCCCTTGAAAGGCGGACTGGGCACGGCGTCCTCAATTTCTGGAGACGGCTTGCAGATCGGCGCTTTAGTTGCGGTCAACTGCGTGGGCAGTCCGATCATGCCCGGGCAATCCGCTTTCTGGGCATGGCCATTTGAACAAAACAATGAAATGGGTGGACAACCGATCCCGACTTCCGCGATTGATTTCAATTCTGCCCAGGAAGCCTGGACAGGATCACCTCTGGACAGCTTGATCCCTAGAGCCGGAGAAAACACCACCATCGGCGTTGTTGCGACGAACGCCCGCCTGACAAAAGCCGAAGCTCAGCGCATTGCGATCATGGCCCAGGATGGCTATGCAAGATCCATTCGCCCGGTGCACACGCCGTTTGATGGCGACACGGTGTTTGCCGTGGCTACAGGAGCCTGGGGGCAGGATATCGAAAACCGTGCAGATCTCGTGAATCGTATTGGTTTAGTCGCAGCCGACGTTCTGGCTCGCGCGGTGGCACGCGGGGTCTATGAGGCCTCGGCCCTGGGCGCCCTGCCCGCCTATAAGGAAGTTCACGGAAAATATTTGAAGAAGAAATAAAAAAAAGGCCCGTCACGACGACGGGCCTTTTTCATTCTGCAATCTAGCGATAGATACGGAACAAAGTACCGCTTTCAGAAAGAATGACGAGATATTTCATCATGATCTCTGAAGGATAGTTGGCAGCATCGTTGTATTTTGCCTGATACTCTACGATCAGCTCATAACGCTGATCGCTGGTCATGGTTTTCACCTCACGCACCAGCGCCTGCTCTGCCACGGCATAAGCCGAAGCGCTCATGTCCTGATGAGTTCCTTTCAGGAAATTATCCGGCTTGCTGGTTGTAACCAGTTTATAGTACTTGTGGCCTTCGGCATCCGCGTTACGGAAGCTCAGGCTTTTTGCCGCCAGCTCTTTGCGGTACTGAGTTGGAATCAGCTTGCCGACACCAAGAACAAACACCTCATACAGTCTTCTTGCGCGGCTGTCAGGTTTGTTGCCTTCCAGACGCTTCTGGAAGTCCGTTGCAATTCGGATCAGGCCGTCACTGCCAATGTTGTAGCAGGACTGATCGCTTTGCAAAGCCAGCAGGAATGAATTGAATGTTTCCATCGCCATGTTCTTGTAAGCCACATCAGCAGGACTTTCTGCACGGGCTGTATTGTGGCGTTCCGCGAAGAAGTTCAGCAGTGTCACGGTGTACTCAGTGGAAGCAAACGCTGTTTTGTCCGCTTTCAGAACCGAGATGAATTCGCTCACATAACGGTTGAACTCTTTCGTGGCGTATTTTTCCTGGATGGAGCCTGGCGCACTGACTTCCGCACGACCGGCCCAGACCTGCACCACTTCCAGATGCTCTTTCAAAGTCGCATCAATGTTCTTTTTGCAGGCCACTTCGTCAACACGCAGATTCAATTTTGGAATCTCGCTGTTGGAAACAGCATTGATATCCAGACCCGCTTTGCCGCCCATGGCTTCGGCCTGCACCTCGATCACAGAGATCGGAGCCGGATTGTTCAAAAGCTCTGATGCCAGCGGCTGATCCGTGCTGGCAATAATAACATTGTTATACGCCTTCACCGGGATGCGATCCCCTTTGTCGGTTACCAAAGTCACCGCCAGGATTTTTACTTTTCCGGCGCTTGGCTTCGCCTTCAAACTTGTCAGCGGCAGAGCTTTTACCAGATCAAGTCTGTATAAACTGCCACCCGTCTGACGGGTTACATCCCCAATGCGGCCTATGCCTTCAAACGGAGGTTTGTTCTGAGTTTCATTAAACAGATCCGCACCGCTGGTGTATGCCGGGAACTGGACTTCCGCATGCGCAACGGCCGCAAACTGCAGCGCCAGAACCGAAGCAACTATTCGTTGTGACCAATAACGTTCCATTGAGATTCCTTTCTCTCGTGGTTTTGAATTATGACTTTAGCCCGAATTGAGATTCTGAATCGAGGAACGCGAAATCACGACTAATAAAAAAGACAGCTGCTTAAATGCATGTGACGCAAACACACTTCACGGCGAGTGACAGTGTGTTGCGAGTTGGAAATTAAAAGACACATTAATGCTTGGCGGATCCGCCTTCGAGATACTTCTGAAGCTTGTCAAAAGATTGGGACCAGCCCTGAATGCAGTCGACCTGCAGCTCGTTGGGGACACCTTCCTGAGAAAGTTTAAATCCGCTGCGTTCATCACCCTCGGAATAAAATTCGAAAGTAATATAACCTTTCTCAGGCCACTGTCCGGGCATGTTGGCTTCTTTGGCGGAAATCGGCTGACCTTTTTCATTGGCAAATTGATCAGTCATGACGATGCGTTCGTTTTTTACGACCTCTTCAATCTGCCCGGCCATTCCGCTGCCGCCCTGTTCGTACCCTTTCATGTTGATAAAGTATTTTCCCCCATTGCGGAATTCCCAATCAACATGATCCGTGTAAATACCATCCGGCCACCACCATTCTTTCAACGCCTGGGGGCTGCTAAACGCAGCAAACAGTTTTTCCAGGGACACATTATATTGGCGATCAATCACCAGCAGTTTCGAGTGCGCGGTTGAACCTTTGTGTTTGGCAGACTCCCGTCTGCTAATTTTGGTTGGCTCCATATAAAACTCCTTTTTAGTGTTGGCTCAACCAAGAGTCTATAGAACCAAATTCTGTATTTAAGATTAATGGGTATTCTATGTTAAAAATGCAGACAACTGTCTTTCAAAAAACATCGTGACAAACCTATGCTGCCTTTTTTATTGGAGTACGGCCATTTTTGACCCAGTTCAAAAACTCATTTAAGTCAGCTGACTTTCTCGAACTAATTTTTTCATATAAAGCTTTATTAAAAAGACAGTAAAATCTGGATTTAGCTCGGGTCACGGATACGTTTAGCCGTCTAGCATCCGCCAAAAAATTCAAATCTCCAGAAGAGCTTGCAGATGTTCCAAACGATAAGAATATCGCTTCTCGTTCCTGACCTTGAAATCGTTCAACAGTATCTACAAGAACTTTCGCGGCTTCACCAACTCCCAATTTATTCTGGAGAGCAGCATTTACTTTCCCCGCTTGTGCCCTATAGGGGCATATGACTCCAACCGTTCTAATATCCTCTTTGTTCTTCACCATCCTAGCAACCTTGTCTGCAATGAAATTAGCTTCATCCAGCGAGACCTTGCCGTGTGATTCAGCTTCAAATTGTTTAGAAACCACAGTGCTATCAGTAATAAATGTCGGGCTGCAAGAGAAGTAGTCCCGATTCGCTACCGAAACATGAGGGCGCAGCTTTCCTCGATAAAACTTTTCGGATGACCACCCCTGAATTTCTCGTCTCATTCGATATTGAGTTTCGAGCATTGGTGTGTCCTTACTAACAAATAGAGAAAATAGGTTATCGAAAGGTAAGTCCGTATGCTCCGCGACCAAAACCGGAGGCAACTGAAATTGATCGCCTACTAAAACCAGTCTTTTTGTAATTCGTTGAATTAATGGCCAGAAGTAAACCGGCACTTGTCCGGCCTCATCAACGACCAACAAGTCAAACATCTGTGAAGAACCATTGAAAGCAAGCTTATGAAGAGTTGCTCCTATTAACTTAGCTTCGCTTACATCGCCAAACGTGGGCGCTCTAAAGCCGCCAAACTCCACATCGCTGCGATAAAACTCCGTCCGGACCCTTTCAGAATTACCTACTCTAACCCACTTATAAGGAAACTCTTCGCCAACGATTTTACCAAGTAAATTGTCAACTGCCGCATGGGTAAAAGAAGTCACACAAACCCGCATGTTTGACTTCAATGCCAAAGCAACTACAGCCCGCAGTAAATGTGTCTTTCCGGTGCCGGGAGGTCCCTGAATCGCCCCACTGAGATTATTGCCAACCAACTCATGCAGGGCGCTCTTCTGAGTGTCATTAAGTTGATCGTAATGTACTTTGAATTCCGGCTCATCCACTGACAAATCAAACTTGTCAGTGCCTAAAATTAATGACTCAAAACTTGTCGGCATTCTTCGTATCTGTGAAATCAGAAGATTACTAAATCCTTCCGTAGAACTCTTAAAAAGAAAAACCTCGATAGCCCGGTCCTCATCAAGCGGTTTACTGCCAAAAATGACAACTTCAATTTTTCCTGGGAACGGATATCGAACTGACTCCACTAGCCAGCCGTCACAGAGACTTTCCGATAAGTCTGATCCGCTTTTTTGAACTCTTATCTCAACCCTTTCACCTGGTCTAAATCGAGAAAAAAAGACACTGCCGGTTAACTTCCAGCGCGTAAATCCAAGCTTTTCACTCAGAACCAAAGGACCAAGAGCATCACCGCTATCACAGATTTGACTTAGCGAAGACTCGATCTCGGACAAATATTTGTGGTATTGTGCTCGCCTCTCAGACTGTATCATTTTGATAAGAGAGGCGCGTTCAATTTTAGTATTAGGTTTCATCCGATAAACATTTCGGAGTTTTTACAAAAACCTTAATACCAAAGGCGAGTTCCGATTAAATTTCAGCCCACTCCAAAGCTTTCCGGCTGTCCGTGAAGGTGCGCATAAAAATAATTTTACCGTTACGGACAATAAAGCCGTCAACGACGTTACCTTCGATCCAATCGGTGCGGTCTTTCAAGCGTACGTGGACCTTTACATAGACCACAAATTTTTCTCCTGCGATCTGGATCTTTTCAGGCTGGCACGTCCCTTCTGCCCAGGTGTTACGGGCTTCGGTGAAGTGCTTCATCATGGCGTCAATGCCGCTATAGGTTCCAGACATGGGAAAACCCTCGGGTTCAATTCGCTGAACCTCGGAATCAAAGTAAGGACGAAGTGCGGGGATATCGTCGCGATTAAGTGCCGCATAGACTTCACGGACAATTTCTTCATTCGTCATTTTTTCTTTTCCTTCTTATTTTTAGGGAAAAGCGACAGGTATTTGCCGTAACCCTTGGCTTGCATCTCTTCCAGGGGAATAAACTTTAAAGCAGCAGAATTGATGCAATAGCGTTTGCCGCCTTTGTCTTTGGGGCCGTCGTCAAACAGATGCCCCAGGTGCGAATCGGCTTTCTTGGAACGCAGCTCGGTGCGCTCCACTGACATTTCATAATCGGGCTTGGTCACCAGCGAACTGTCATCGATAGGTTTGGTGAAGCTGGGCCAGCCAGTGCCGGAATCGTATTTGTCGGTTGAACTGAACAGGGGCTCGCCGCTGACGATATCGACATAGATACCTTCTCTTTTGTTGTTCCAATAGGCATTGTCAAAAGGCTTTTCGGTGGCGGACTGCTGTGTGCATTGGTACTGCATCGGTGTCAGGGATTTCTTAAGTTCGGCATCGGAAGGTTTGGTGTATTCCTTGTCCATGGCAAAGGACACGCTGACCAGAAGAAGCATCAAAACCGACATCAAATATTTCATACGGAACCTCCCCGAACCCTAACTGAAAACATAATGATCCCGCCATTTCCCTGTTCCATCAAGTCCTGCGTTAACGCGGCGTAGTTTCACAATGCCATTTCTGGCAACATTTAGTTGCGGTCATTTGCCATTTACTTCTTAATCCCACGGATTCTGCTGGCACATATTGACTTCAATTCGCCAAACATTTAGTCCCTGCGCATGATTAAATATTTTATCACTCTGTTTATCGCGTTTTCCGCTGTTCCAGCCGTGTCATGCCCGCAACTTTCTGGCAATTTTGACTGCACTGCCGAAACCGGTCCGGTGAACTCTTTCACCATTTCAACGACCACAGAAAAAGGCCAGGTTGTCTATTACATTAACGGGACGAAACTGATCGCCAACGGGACTCCTGAAACCCGCCGCCGAGGCGACGCGTTCCCGACAACTTACACCACCAGCTGCGAAGGACAGACCCTGCGTGCGCGCATTCAGACTCAAGTTTCGTCTTCGATCTGTCCTTCATTGCCACTGTCCATTGATTCCATCTCGCTGTTCACCCCGGTGGGCAATCAAATCGAAATGGATGATATCACAATCGCTCTTTGCCCCGACAAAGCTCCAATGAACGTTCGTCATAAATTTATCTGCACTAAAAAATAAGGACTGAAAAATGAACTGCCAAAAACACAACATCTGGATCGCAGCCGTTGCCCTGTCTTTGTTCGCTTCTGCCGCGAACGCCGCCACTTATATGATGTCTTTCAAAGAATCCAAAGCAGCCCAGGAATTCAAAGCTCTGATTCAAAATCAAAAGTCTTTGAACATTCATCTGGAAGAAGAATTGCCAGAAGTTAAAATTCTAATCGTTGATGCCACAAGCCACAATCAGCTTTCAAATCTTGTGAAAGCCCAAGATATCAACTTCATTGAAAAACAAACGACCTTTGCCGCTCCTCGCGTGCAGATCGTGCCGACGCCTTCTTCAGGCTTTGTGCGCATGACTGCTATGAACGCCTTGTTGCCGGTATCCCAAGGCTTGAAAATGATTCAAGCACCGCAAGTGTGGCCTATGACCCGCGGAGCCGGGGCTCGCGTCATGATCATTGATTCCGGTATCGACCAAAAGCACCCGGCATTCGCAGGCCGTATCGAAAAAGTCAAAAACTTCACTGATGATGCCAACGGAGATGTTCTGGACGTAACAGACTATGACGGACACGGCACGCACGTGGCTGGCATTGTTGCCGCACGAGCATCGGTGGAAGCCGTGGGTGTGGCTCCAGAAGCAAAAATCCTGGTGGCCAAAGTCTGCGGAAAAAAAGGCTGTAAAACTGATTCCGTTGCCAGAGCCTTGAACTGGGCCCTGAATGAAAAAGTCGATGTCGTGAACATGTCCCTTGGCGGCGGTGGCAGTGTCACTGAAAGTTTCATGATCAAACAACTGGATGGCGCACAGATGCCTGTGGTTGCGGCGATGGGAAATCACGGTCAGGAAGTCACTCCAATGCCTGCGGGCTACCCTGGGGTGACAGGCGTTGGTGCGGTTGATTTCACCGGCCAGCGTGCGGCGTTTTCTAATTGGTCCCATGCATTGGACGTCATGGCGCCGGGCGTAGGCATCCGTTCCGCGGTTCCTCTGGGGATGGGTCGCAATGCCTTTGCTGGTTTTGAATCCGCAGGCGGCACATTCAAAAATCTGCCTTCTGTGACCTTTATCGGCGTGCCAACGACATCCCTGCACGAATCTGCCGTTTATGCAGAATTCGGCAGCATTGATGAATTGGCGAAAGTAAATGCCACTGGGAAAATTCTTGTCGTGAAACGTGGCAATCTGCCGCTGCTTGAAAAAATCAAAAATGCAAAGTCTGCGGGCGCGGCAGCTTTGATCATTTGCAATAATGAGTCAGCCCTGGCCAGTGGTTCCTTGACGGAAGACCCTAACGACATTCAAGTTCCGGTCATCATGGTTGAAAAAACCGCCGGTGAAGATTTGATCACACAACTTGCAAACAACCCGGATCTGACTGTGCAGTTTGAAGTTCAGGCGGCAGACTATGCCGAATTCAGCGGCACATCCATGGCATCCCCATATGTGGCGGGCGTTGTGGCTTTGATGAGATCCGTGGTCCCAGGCATCACTTCCTGGAAAATTCGCCAGATCATGGAAGGCACAGCGACTCCAATTAAAACAGAGATCCCGAATCAGACCGGTAAAGGTCTGATTAATGCCAAGGCTTCTGTTGATGGCGCCTATGCCGTACGCAACAAGTACAGAAAACCTAAGTAACCCTCATTAAGATTCGTAGCCAAAGTCAGTTTTGTGTTTTGGCTGCGCTTTTCCCTTTCCAGTCTTTTCTAACAGGTTCATACTAGAGCGCATTCCCCTAAGGTGGCGCTCGTCATGAACACAAATTCTTTCAAATCCTGGCTTCCCACTGTCAGCATCAGTCTGGCCAGTTTCATCTTCGTCACCAGCGAGTTTATTCCCGTCGGTTTGCTTCCAGAAATTTCCGCAGGTCTTGGTAAAAGCGAGGCCTTCACGGGCCTATTGATGACCATCTATGCCTGGATTGTTGCGACCATGTCACTGCCTATGACAGTCGTCAGTTCTCACTGGGATCGACGTCGCCTGATGTTGATTCTGCTGAGCACGTTTGTCGTCGCGAACCTGGCTTCGGGTCTTGCGGCAAGCTTCGGAATGCTGCTGATATGCCGGATCATCGTGGCCTTCGCCCATGCCGTCTTTTGGTCCATCGCGATTCCGTTGGCAATTCGCCTGGGGCCGGCAGGCGGCCGAGCCAAGGCCCTGTCGATCATTGCGATGGGAGCTTCGCTGGGAAATATCCTGGGGATCCCTTTTGGTACGTTCCTGGGGCAAAGCTTTGGCTGGCGCATGGCTTTTTCAGTGATCGCCCTGGTGGCTTTTGTCATTTACATTATTTTGTATCGCATGCTTCCGCCGCTGCCGAGTCAAAGCGTGACCACGTTCAGAAATGTACCGTCTTTGTTTAAACGAAAATCTTTGGTGCTGGTTTATCTGATGACCGCCCTGACCGTCACAGGGCACTTCACCGCCTTCACTTATATCAAACCCTTCCTGCTGGCCGTTGGTGGCATTTCAACAGATTTTGTCGTGGTTCTGCTTTTGGTTTTTGGGGCTTCGGGAATTTTTGGCAGCATCCTGGGCAGCAAGATCATTTACAAACATCCCAAGCAGTCGCTGTGGATCGCGTTGGCGATCGTGTTTGTCAGCCTGCTGCTGATGGCCTTGGCCGTGCATTCGCAAATCTGGCTGATGGCGCTGGCCTTTATCTGGGGCACAGCTTTAACCATGCTGTGTCTGATCTTCCAGTCTTCCGTGCTGAAAGAGGCCCCTGACGTGCAGGATGTGGCGATGTCGCTGTATTCGGGGATTTTCAATATCGGCATAGGTGGCGGGGCTCTGCTGGGCAGTATTTCGTCCACCAACCATATTGGCTCTGTGGGTTATGTCGGTGCGATCTTTGTTCTGGTATCGCTACTGTTGTCTGCGAAATTTCAAATTACCGAACTTAAGCACACTGAAGGCGCTGTCGGACACTGATCGGCAGCTTTCCGTAAAAAAAGCCCCGATTGCCGGGGCCTGCGAGCTTGAGCTATTAAACGTAAGAACCCAGTTCTTTGCTCATGAAACGCTTGCGCATTTTGATTGTGCTTTTTGTCTCCAAAACGCCAAGTCTGCGGGAAATAAGCTCTTTGCTGGAAACTTTCTTCGTCAAAACTTCTGTGGAAGCAAACAGCTCCACACCGCTTTCAAGAGTTTCATAAAGCTCAAATACATCACAAGCCTTCAGGTACTCAGTGCGTACGGCCTGACCTTCGAAGTTTGTGTAAGTGTACTGGCTGTATTCTTTTGCGTCTTTTTCAGCGGCTTTCACTGCTGCATTCGGATTTGCCGCCTGGAACAATACAACGCGCTCTTCAAGCAGTTCCGCGAAGGCTTGTTTGCCTTTGGCGCTGGATTTACCCACAGCACGAGTTACATAAAGGGTCTTAACGGCGAACCATTTTTTATTTTTCATTGTCTCTTCCTATGGGTTATTTCATCTGTAATCAGTTGACCACAGCCCTACTATAATGACCAGAACAATTGGCAGTCAATACACTCTCACCTGACCTTCGTGTCCTCTTTAAGGAAGGTCCACATGCATTCATTTTCCTGGGCTCATAAAAAAGAAATGGCAAAAGTCGGTGCCGGCGAAATGACCGTGCATGAGATTTCATTCGCAAGCCCGTGCGTCTGCTATTCAGAAAAATAAAATTTCCCCCCGCTGGGGGACAACTCAAAAAAGAGCAGACCTCGTTTTTTAAAGATTTCCACGTTATCCACGGTAAAACCGCCAATTGTTACCAAGATGTATTTAAGGGTCGTTCATAGTATTCCGAAATATACATCATGATAACACTGGTACGTGTCTCACTCTGGAACGTCATGCTTTTGCTGACCACGCTCTGTTTAACGGGCTGCACGCTGGATCTGCAGCTCGTCCCTACCGGCATTGATGTATCTTCAGAATCCCCATCACCTTCAACACCACCCGCTCCAACAGGTCCGACACTGACCATCAGCGCACCATCTGTGCCCTATGGTTCTGTCGCCACAAGTTTTGTTTATACAGTCACCTATAACGACGCCACCACAGTCGATTTAAAAGACACCGACATCACACTGGGTGGGCCCGACACGGCTGGCTGCACCATCGCAGTGACGAATGGCACGACCATGACTCCGACCGTAACCATCAATGATTGCGCAGGAGACGGTCTTTTAAATATTTCCATCGCGGCTGACACAGCCGAAGACGCCGACGGCCTGCTGGCTCCGGCATATGGGCCTTCTGCAAACACCTCGATCCAAAACTCCTTTATCTTCACCGTCGACACCACGAAAGGCAATGGAACCGACACGTTTGAATTGCCCCTGACCGGCTGGGCTGGCCATGACTTCACCGTATATTGGGGTGACGGCGATTGGCAGGACATTGAATCCGCGACCTGGAATCCTGGCATGGGAGCCATCATTCACAGCTATCCAGGTCCTGATGTCTATGAAATCAAAATCAAAGGAGCCATGCCCTACTTCCGCTTTGGTGGCGGTGGCGACCGCTTGAAAATTCTGGATGTCAAACAATGGGGAACCAATCAGTGGGGCACTGCCCAGATGATGTTCGCCGGCTGCGAGAACCTGCAGGTTTCAGCAATCGATCGTCCTGACCTGAGCAACGTCACGGATATGAGAGGCATGTTCATGGGCGCGAAGGCTTTCAACAGCCCGGTGGATCATTGGATCACCTCCAATGTTCAGGACATGAGCAACATCTTTATGGGAGCCGAAGCCTTTAATCAGCCGGTCGGCGGCTGGGATACTGCAAATGCCACAACAATGGCCAGCATGTTCAGCGACGCCAAAGCGTTCAATCAGGACATCAGCGAATGGGATACTTTCAAAGTCACAGACATGAGCTTTATGTTCATGGGGGCCCTGGTCTTCGATCAACCGTTGGTCAGAAATGGAAACTACTGGAATACATCAAAAGTCACCGACATGTCTTCGATGTTCCAGAATGCAGACGCCTTTAACCATGACATTTCAAATTGGATCTTTGCAACACCGGGTCTGTTGTCGATGGAACAGATGTTCTTTAGCGCTGATTCGTTTGTTCAGGATATCAGTGGTTGGGTGCTGCCAATGGGGGTCGACCCCACTCTGTTCGACCATCAATCCAATCCGGCATGGGATGCCAGCAAAAAGCCGACTTTCCCGTAGCTTAAACGCAGCTTTAATCCTGTACCGGGGTTAACGACCTGGCCAGCTCTAGGATCATACCAAATTGCTTTTGAACGTTGATATAAATGCCCTCATCGGTGCAGCGTTCAGTATCAGCCGTAGCGGGTTCCCCCGAGCTACGGGTGGTTTTCGAGGCAATCCCCACCACATAGGTCTGCCCTTTGATTCGGGCAAATGCAGGGCCACCAGAATCCCCCTGGCAAAAACCTTTGCCTTGGGTCTGCTGGACACGGAAACGGTTTTCATTTTTTGAGAAGGCTGACACCCTCAACTGAACCGACCGCAGGGTGTTAGCACCATCGCCCTTGATATCAGACCAGACGCCATTGGTGCGCCCATAACCGGCCGCAAGAACAGAGCGCAAGTCCCCCACCGAGTGATCCATCAGGGGCGTGATAATGATGTCCTGGGGCAGCTGTTTCTTTAACTTCAAAATCCCAAAATCAAAATCCTGATTTCCGGCTTTGTACTGTTCAGGCAAAACGAACGTTTCTTCTGCATAGGCCAGATGCTCTCCGGCTTTGGTTTTAAATTCGACCGTGCGTAAATACCCATCTGGAGTCATCAGACAATGGCCCGCCGTCAAAATCAGCTGTCTGCTCAGTGGAATTCCCGTGCATTGAAACACGTCATTGATTTCGACCTTCTGGCCGTTAATAATCTCAACACGGGTGTTGTAGTAGGTCCGCACGCTGACAACCATCTGCGACAGATCACTTTGAACCGGAACCGTCGCCCCACCGATAATCCCTTGCCCTTGTGCCGAATCCACGGCTGTCCCTTGAAGGCTTTCCGGGCTTTCCTGGCAGTTGATCAATAGAAGTGAAAGAAGCACTAACAGTCTTTTCATAAGGCTTTAAACACCCTTGCCAGTCTTATGCCTACGCCACAGAACCTTAGAAGAACTATAAGCCGCCTGGAGCTGACCCCGGCTGTCCAGCGACTGAGCGAGGCACCAGAAGTGTCACTGCCTGACAGCCTGATATGAAGATATTTCTCAAATAGTATCCAAATCACATTCAGTTTCTTTCCGGCGCTGGCAAAGTTCTTGTAGTACCCGTTGCCACGAGGTGACTGGAAATGGATACACAACCTGTTCGCTTATTTCTTGCGATCACATCCCTGATTTTGGCAGGCGGGCTTTCGACGGCGAAGGCTCAAAGTCCTCCCTATTTTTCAGCGGTGCCCACACAGGGTCCCGGTGCGATTGATTATCTAACCGCTGTCGACAGCCTTAGTGCGGCTTCCATCCGCGAAGCTCTGTTGTCTGTGTGGCAGCATGGACTGAATCCCTCGGTCTATTGGAGCAGCGATCTTGAGCAGTCCTTCCTGCGCGGAACTCTGGATGCTGACTTCGACCGACGTCAGATTCTGGCCGTCTATGTGAAGGCTCTGCGCGATGTTTATGCCGGCTCGGTCAATCCGACGGGCTTGGCTTCAGATATCAAAGTCAAAAAGAAGGACCTCCTGACGGCCGAACAAGTTCGCCTTGTCGTCCTGAGCAGCCAAAGCAACGCAAGACAGGCCCTTGATAAAATGGCCCCGCAGTTTTCCGTTTATCAGTCCCTAAAAATGGCAATGCAAAAGCTGTATCCATTAAAGGACACCGGATTGTGGGAAACAATCACCCCGGCCAAAAAGCCTTTGTCCCTGGGTAAAAAAGATCCGGTCATCATCAAGCTGAAGGAACGTCTGAGTCAGCTGGGCTATCGCATCGACAGCATGAATGACACTTTTGATCAGGACATGTTAATTGCGATCAACGACATTCAAATGAACCTTAAAATGAAACCGGATGGAGTGATTTCACCCGGCGGTCGCACCTGGAAGTTCTTCAGCGTGTCTTTGTTAGATCGACTCAGTCAGTTGCAGGCGGACATGGAACAACTGCGCTGGTTCCCACAGAATCTTGAAGACCGTCATATTTTCGTGAATACGGCATTTTCACACTTCATGATGACGGACAAAAAGAACAATGTCTCGATGAGCTTTAAAGCGATCAATGGCACCGCGGAACGAAAAACTCCGACACTGCGGGATCGTATCACATTTCTGGTGATGAACCCGACATGGACCATTCCGCCCACGGTATTCCTGAACGATAAGGTTGAAATCCTGAAGAAGCTCGACACAAAAGGCATTCGCAAGTATTTCACAGACAACAGATTTGAAGTGTACACCGCTGATTTCAGCAGAACCATTGACCCCACCAGCATTAACTGGAAGTCGATTAAGTCTTCGAGCGTGAATTTTTACATCAGACAGAAGCCGAGCTATAACAATGCATTGGGTGTTGTAAAGTTCATGATGACAAATCCCTATGCGATCTATCTGCACGACACGAACCAGCGCGATTTGTTCGGCGAAGCCCAGCGCCTGCGCAGCTCAGGATGCGTGCGTTTGGAAAAACCGCTGGATCTGGCCGAATACCTTCTTGCCGGAACGCAATGGTCCCGACCGCAGATTGAAAACTTCGTGGTTAAAGAAGGCCAATTGGTCGATCAGGAAACCCGTGTGGATCTGAAAGAACCCATGCCGGTTTATTTAGTACCTGTAACTTCCCAAATGAACTCGGATGGTGTTATCCGTTTTGTGGAAGACGTTTATGGACATAATCAGTTAATTTTATCTCAAGTAAAAGGATTAGGACGGTAATTATGGCGAAGTATCTTTTAATCGTAGTTCTATTCACTGCTTTCAACGTTGTGACCTCACAGGCGAACGCCACGGTCAGCGCCGGCGCGTCTTCACAACTATACGTGACCGGCGTGGTTGAACACGTCGAAGCCATTGAAAACGAAGCCATGGTTAAGCTAGTGGGTCTGCCAAAGCTTCTGATCATCAAGAATTTAATGAGCTTTCCTGAATCGAAACTGCACTTGTTGACAGAGTCTCAGGAAGGTCGCGTGCCGTTGAAACTTAAAATCAACGGCAACAACCAGATTCTGGATGTTATCAATCAATGATGAAGACCATTTATTTCACTGCGGCTAGTTTGGATGGGTATATTGCTGACCCCAACGACTCTTTGGAATGGTTGTTTAAAAATGGCCCCACGGATATCAGCTTCATAGATACCTTTGTAAACACCGTGGGTGCCCTCGCCATGGGTACATCGACCTACAAGTGGATGCAACAGCATGCTGAAGAATGGCCGTATAAAGTCCCCTGCTTTGTCTTCACCCATCAGAACCTTAAACCTTACGCCGGCGCTGACATTCGCTTTGTTCAGGGCGACGTTGCCAGCCATCATCAGGAAATGCAGAGATTAGCTCAGGGAAAAAACATCTGGATTGTGGGCGGTGGTGATCTGGCCGGGCAATTTTACGACCAGGGTCTATTGAACGAGATGCACATTCAAACGGTGGCCGTCTTTTTAAATCAGGGCAAAAAGCTTTTCGCCCGTCAAACCGACACCGCTTTTAAAATCAAAGAAATTCGTCAGCATGGTGAGACCTGTCTGGAAGTGATTTATACGGTCCTTTAAACGCGTTTTATAATCACCACACCGAAAAATTAAAATACATGCTTTTCGGAAAATCCTGACTTTGCACTTCGCCGTGTCCCAGGACGGCCCTGATAATTTCGCAGCGTTCAGGTTCTTTGGAAAAATTGCAGATCTTCAGTTCATTTTCAAATTGCTGCAAGTCCACCAGGGTCTCTTTATCCGGCTGATAGGCCCAGGATTCAAACATGGGTGCGCCCTCAATGGTGCCGATCTGTTTTTCAGCGCGGTGGCAAGAACTGCAGTTTGTACCGTTCCCAAAGCGCACACCGCTGTAGGGCTTGCTTTTGGAAATCGATTGCATGATGGGAAACTCAATCTCAGCCTTCACCGATGTCGTTGCCGTCGTCTGATAGCTCAACTCCAGATAGTCGCGACCCCGTCCTTCGGAAACCACCGACATATAAAGCTTTTCGTTCAGGATAAAGACGCGCGGACTGCGATTGCCTGCCGCCGGTTGCGCGCTCATTTGACTGTTGGTCAAAGTAATGTTCAAGGGTCGCTCCAGGCTTTCCAAAAAACAACTGAGCGTGACGGGCTTTGGCAGTGAATTTATCAGAACGACAACGTCTTCAATGGTGGAAGGCCTTGCCGACACCCCTGCAGGAGCCAAACAGGTGACCGAGGCTTGCGCCAAAGCATTCCCCACATCCGACACCCCCTGCGCATGAAAACTTGCCGCCGGAGAGCACCCGACATTCCACCCGGTCAAAATCAACAGCGAAAGAACAAAGGCACCATGAGTCTTGGTTATGTTCATGGCTGATATAATAGCAACCCATGGAATATCGCACATAGGTGGAGATTTCAGTTTTTTATTAATACGTATTCAGTTCAGCAACAAAAGACTTCCCGCTTGAAAAACCATGTCAAGATGAGACACTGGTTCCTTCACCACGTCACTTGGGAGAACGCTCCATGCACCGCGACCGCATTGCCGAAAAGTACCGAAATAGAATCATATCTGCGGAACAAGCTGCTGAACTTATCAAGGATGGAATGGTCGTGGGCGCCAGCGGATTCACCAAAGCAGGCGATGCCAAAGCCACATTGAAAGCTCTGGTTGAAAAAGCAAAAAAGAATCCCCTGAAAATAAATTTAATGACCGGAGCATCACTGGGCCACAATCTGGACGGTTTGCTGGCCGAGGCCGATGTGATCGCCCGACGCATGCCCTTTCAAGCCGATCCCCTGCTGCGCAAAAAAATTAATACCGGCGACGTGATGTTCACCGATCCTCATCTGGGGGAAACTGCCGAACTGCTGGCTTATGGCTTTTTACCGTCAGTGGACATTGCTGTTATTGAGGTGGCTGCTATTTATGAGGACGGTTCCATCCTGCCAACGACTTCGGTTGGCAACAATCTGACCTATGCCCGGCACGCCAAGTCCGTGATTTTGGAAGTTAACACGACCATCCCACTTGAGATTCGCGGCTTCCACGATATCTTTGCCACGGGTCTGTCGCCACACCGCCAGATCATTCCAGTGACAGAACCCAGCTCTCGTATCGGGACTGAAACAATGGATATTGATCCGGCGAAAATCGCGGGCATTGTTATCTCTGACATCAAAGACAGCCCGGTGGATCTCAGTGCTGTCGACGTCAAAACCCAGGCAATCTCTGATCACCTGATGGATTTCTTTAATCAGGAAGTAAAAAAAGGCCGCTTGTCCATGAATCTTCCACCGCTGCAGACAGGCATTGGGAATATTGCCAATGCCGTCTTTAGCGGCTTCAAGAAAGGAAATTTTGAAAATCTGCAGATGTATTCCGAAGTTTTGCAGGACAGCACCTTTGAACTGATTGATTCCGGCAAAATGAAATTCGCTTCAGCCTGTTCTTTCGCCGTGACTGAAGGCTGCTATGAAAAATTCTTTGCGAATCTGGATCAATATCGTGGCAAAGTCTTGCTGCGCCCGGAAAAAATCAGCAATTCACCCGAGGTCATTCGCCGTCTGGGCGTCATCGCCATCAATACAGCCATCGAGTTTGACCTTTATGGAAACGTCAACAGCACCCACATCGGTGGCAACAAACTGATGAACGGGATTGGTGGATCCGGAGACTTCGCCCGAAATTCATATCTAAGTATTTTCGTGACTCAGTCTGCCTCCAAGAATAACAACATTTCCCACGTTGTTCCCATGGTGACTCACGTCGACAGCAACGAACACGACGTGGACATCCTGGTCACCGACCAGGGACTGGCGGATTTGCGCGGTCTGGCGCCACGAGAGCGTGCTTTACGTGTGATTGAAAGTTGCGTTCACCCCGAATATCGCGACCAGCTTAAAGCTTACTATAAAGAAGCCCTGGCTCGCGGGGGGCATACACCTCATGTGATTGAGCGGGCCTTTGCATGGCACCAAAGCTTTAATGAGCGTGGAACAATGAAGCTGTCTTGAAACGCCTGAAATGATCCGGCGAATTACTTTCCTGTGGACACGATGTAATAGATGCCGCACAAAGTGATTAGTACCGGCAAAATAAACGTCAAGCCAAGCACCCAAAGGGTTTTGCGACGTACTTCTTTTTCTGCCATCTCTGTATCGTGGGGCGTTTCCATATCGGTCCTTTACTAGACGGGTCTAATTGGGAAGGATTCTAGCGACACCATTACCAGAAGACAAATAAAAAGCCCCCGTTGAAGTCTGTTCAAAGCATACAAAATGTTGCTGTCACTCGGCAGGAGCTTAAAGTTCCGCTCGTGTTTTCTTAGCGGGCGCAATAAATAGTTCGTCAGTGACTTACCAACAGTAAAGGATCGGACGATGAAACAGTTTCTTTCTTCAATTGCGATGATTTCGATGATTTCAATGACCACTTTGACGGCCTATGCCGAGGAAGGCCGTCAGGTCTCCGTTGGCAGCGTGTTTACTAATTTATCCACCGAGTGCGTTGAAATCAGTGCGGCAACAGAGCAGTCCCCGATTGATTTCTATGATGCTGAATGCAAGGGTTTTGGCGGGTATCAACTAAACATCGCTGGCGGCGACCTTCGCTATCATCCGGAATTGGCTTACGGTGGTCAGCAGATTGCACTGAATAACCCGTACTCGTTCCATGACCTGGCTTCACCTAAAGTGGAATGGATGTACCGTAAAACGAATTCTTTGGAAGACGGCAGCGGATCGTTGCAGTGGATTGGCTTTATCTATCGCCTGTCTGAAGCCACGGAAGATGGAACGTCAGATGTGGAAGTCGTGTATGCGGTTCGCTTGGATGGGGCGGATACCTGCTCGATCGGCACTGCCAGTACAGAAGAACAAGCACGGGCGCTTGTTCTTAGTTCAAAGGCTCGCTGCAAATAGCCTGACTATTGTTTTTTAATATCGTGAATGCAAAAGGCCGGAAGCTTATCAATGGGTCTATTCTGATAATCGACGGCCCCTAGCTCTTTCAGTTCTTTGAGGGTTGTTTCTCTGACAACGCCGTCGCCGCCACGAATTCTAAGTACCAGGTGAGTATCAACGTTCGCTGGATTCTCTTTGTCGATTTTGATTTTTTTCTTGTTATCCCAAGCGACGATAGCCGTATCAACAGAGCCATCTTGCTTCTTAATCTGCACCATCATGCTGTCCAATTGCGGTTTACCGAAAGCTGCAACTTGAATGACCTCTTCAAGGTCCGCCAGTTTCAAGTTCAAGCCAAGTTGTTTACCCAAAGTGTGACAAAAGGAACCGGCGTCAGCGCGTTTACTGAATTTAATTTTTGAAACAGCGACAGAGTAATCACCTACACTGACATCCTGAGCGAATGGCAGCAGGTTCGCATGAGCATGGAAGGCAGAGAAGTTCAAAATTAAGACAGTTGCCAACAAGACTTTTTTCATAAGGCACCTCTGACCATTTACATTGCCAAGGTCATTCCAGCCCCAGGTGGGATAAACTTGATTCCACGCCGTCAGAACTGTCGAAGGCGCCAAAAACGCCAACCAAATCTGTTATGTCTTAATTTGAAATACGCAGCCTTGTTGCAAATTGAGACGAGCTTGGGAACTTCCAGACACCCTTTTTTTATTCACCATTAATCATGGTGCTGCCATATTTCTTAAACAGCAGTTCAAGCTTCCCTGAAGACTTTAGCTTTGTGATCGCATTGTCCAGGTCCTTTTTAGTGACTCGTCCCAAGCGACTGGTTGAACATATGATCGGATAGTCTTTAAGAAAAATAGTCTGCCGATTTTTTGTGATGTCCGGGTTTTTCAAGCGAAAATAATCCAGAAAGATCTGATCGGTGACGACGTATTGAATTCTTCCATGAAGAAGCTTTTTTAAATTGGCTTCCTCGCTGACGTTGTCCTCGCGATTTATCTTTCCGGTGGAAAAATAAGGATCCAGAGTTGGGTAGACATATTGAAGCATAGTTCCCAGAGTTTTTCCCTTGAGGCCTTCGACCGTCTTGGGCATGGGGGCCTGACCAATGACTATCTCCCGTTTTATAAAAAGCGTTTTTGAAAAATCCATTTTGTCCTGACTACTGTCCCACAAGGGGGACGTGTAGCAGAGGATATCCATTTGCCCTTTTAACAAGTATCCAAGCAGACGATAGCGGGTGACGACGCTAAACTGAGCTTTACGACCCAGGATTTCAGCGAGGGCGTTGGTATAGTCCACAATGAGACCCTCTTTTTTATCGCCCTTTTCAATCAGCAAAGGTGGGGCCAATCCGGCAGGAATGGAGGCTCGAATGATCATTTTATCTTCAGCCTGAGCGCATAGGCTGATGGTTAACACGAAGAAGATAAGAAGAAGCGACTTCACTCGCCGCTTTTGCCCCGGAAGATCGAATGAAATTCCAATAACTGGCATATAGGTAGGCATTCGATCCGTGATAAATCCCATATAGCAGATAGTGTTGTCGACATGTGCCTTAGATGCAAGCAATCGCTTGCGAGTAAGATTTTGTGATGGTTTTGGCAGATTTTAGGCATAAAAAAACCGAAGACTCAGCTTCGGTGATTTTGGCCATTTTTAGGAAAAAATGGCGGGGTGGACGGGACTCGAACCCGCGGCCTTCCGCGTGACAGGCGGACGTTATAACCAACTTAACTACCACCCCAGTGGCGTTTCGGAGAATCATTTATAGCCAAGTCGGACACCCCTGACAACATTATTTTTAAAAAAACTTAATATCATGGCGTCCTATGCCCTCTTTTTGAGCAAATAAAGCCCTAGCCGTGCGGTTTTGAAGGGTATACTGTCTTTGCACCATCAAGGAGACCCCAAAATGAAGAAACTTTTGGCTGTGACCGCCCTGCTACTGTGCCAAACCGCCCTGGCGGAAACAATCACCTACGAAGTGGAAGGCATGCACTGCACCTCCTGCGCCCGCTCCATCAAGGCTCAGGTATGCAAAATGGATGGCCTGGAAAAATGCGATGTTACTGTCGGCAAAGTGATTGTCTCACCTAAAGCCGGTTCAACGATTTCTCAAGATCAGATTCAAGCGGCGATTTCAAAAGCCGGTGAATACAAGATCATCAACTCTTCAAAGTCCAAGTAAGATTGTGGAATCATCGGATCCCCTGTTCAGGGGGTTCGATTAAAAAAAATTGACCATCGAGCGCGATGACCTGACCGCACTTCTTTGGCATAATGATCCCATGATTAACACAGTTTCCGCATCCTCTAAGGGTCGCCTGCTTATTATCGATGACGAATTTGAACTGCTTGAAGTCCTGGCGGCCATCCTTGAAGACAGCACCTCTGAAATCCACCGCGCCAACAACGGGATTGAAGGCATTGATCTGCTGAAAACCCAGCAATTTGACGCTGTCCTTTCTGACGAAAAGATGCCAAAAAAATCAGGCTTGGAAGTTTTAAAGTGGATGCGTGAAAACGGCCTGCAGATCCCGTTCATCATTCACACTGGTTATGGCCAGAAGGACATGGTGCTGGAAGCTCAAAGATTGGGCGTGTATGCCTTTATTGACAAGCCGTGGGATGAAAACTCGCTGATTTCCACCGTGGAACGCGCCCTAAAAACTGGGATGGAGCAAAAGAAGGCCTAAAGGTCTTGTCTCCCCCTTCCAAATCCATCATCATAGAGAGCATCCGGGCGCACGGCGCCCTAGAATAGGAACTCTCATGAACAAGCTCTTTTGGATCGACATGGAGATGACCGGTCTTGATGTCGAGAAGGAAGTGATCATCGAAGTGGCGGCCATCGTCACGGATCTGAACTTCAAAGAACTGGAAACATTTGAAACCGTAGTGAAACAGCCCCAGAAGTATCTGGACAGCATGGACGCCTGGAACACGGAACATCACAGAAAATCCGGCCTGACCGCTAAGGTGCCTAACGGAATGGACGCTGATCAGGTTGAAGCCAAGCTTGTGGACATGGTTAAAAAGCATTTCCCGGATCCCAAGGACAAACCTGTTCTTGCGGGGAATTCAATCATGCAAGACCGTCTTTTCATCAACAAGTACATGCCGGAATTTGCCGGAAGACTTCACTATCGCATGGTGGATGTGTCTTCATGGAAAGTGATCATCAATAACAAATTCAAATACGTTTATCAGAAGGCTAACAAACACCGCGCCCTGGAAGACATCCGCGAAAGCATCCAGGAACTGCGCCACTATACCGATAAAATGCACTTCACCAAGTAGCGCATTCATGCGTCCACTGCAGATCTTACGGCAGCGGACGCATGCTCATTTCTTTTGACTCGAAAATCAAAGGCCCCTACTTTCATGAGCAGGAGCTGAATGATGCGCAAAAGTCTGCTGTTTTTGCTATGTCTGTTTCTTCCTCTGGCCGGCCTGGGTGGTAACACCCCAAATGCCGAGATGGTTTACATTTACCATCCGCCAGAGTCCGAAATAGATCGTCGTTACGCCTACCACTGGGATCTTCTGAAGGCGGCGTTGGAAATCACCAAAGATAAATATGGGCCTTACGTTCTAAAGCCCAGCGTGCGCATGACGGAAGACCGTCAGATGCGCGAGCTTTTGTCGAACTCGCAAAAACTGACCGTGATGATTCGTGAAACCTCGATCAAACGCGAACGCCAGTTAGAAACTGTTCGCATCCCCATCGATAAAAGTCTGATTTCTTATCGCGTTCTGCTGATCAATAAAAAAGACAAGGCCGTCTTTGACAAAATCACCACCCTGGATCAGCTGAAAAAAATCCCCATGCGCCAGGGCGAAGGCTGGGGCGACAATGCCATTCTGGAAAGCGCGGGCTTTCGCGTGCTGGAAGAGGTTTATTACGACCGTATCTTTGAAAACCTTGTGTTCAGCGCGCACACCACAGCTTTCCCCCGCGGCGTGACGGAAGTGCTGGAAGAATTCAACGCGCGCAAAGAGCGCCTGCCCCAGCTGATGATTGAAGAAAACATTTTGCTGTACTATCCCCTGCCGACCTATTTCTGGTTCCCACAAACGGACGAGGGCAAAAAACTTGCACGCCGAACTAAAGACGGCCTGGAAAAACTGATCGAATCAGGTGATTTTGACCGGATGTTTAACAAGGCCTATGGCAAAGTCATCGCGGATCTGAACCTTAAGAACAGAAAACTGTTCAGAATTGATAATCCGCTGTTGCCAACAACGGTTCCCTTCGACAATAAGAAGCTGTGGTTTGATCCGACCAAATAGATTCGGATCAGACGGAAAGGCTGCTTTATGCCGCAGAAAAAAACCGCTGAAAACGAATCGGCTTTCAAAAACTGGATTAACGAGGCGCTCGTACGCCGCATAGCTGAGCACCTGCAATATCACCACGCTGATTTTGACAGCAAAAGTTTTCAAAAGCTTGCCCGCGAGCTTTCCGCACTTGAGATGAAACCCCGCGTGCAGCTGATCCGCGGTCGCTTGCAATCACACCTTCCAAAAGACTACACCAAGGCTTTAAACATTCTGCTGAAAGCTGTCAGCAAACCCAAACCCGGCGTTGAACCTCTGTCCGGTTTTGACCTGTGGGCGTTCACTGAATTTGTGCAAGTGTATGGACTGGAACATTTTGATGAATCCATGAAGGGCCTGCACGCACTGACACAAAAATTCACTGCTGAATGGGCCGTGCGTCCGTTCCTGATCCACCGTCAGGAAGAAACTCTGAAACAACTGATGGCTTGGACTCAGGACGAAAGCCACCACGTGCGCCGTTGGGTTTCGGAAGGTTCGCGTCCCCGCCTGCCGTGGGGCGAGCTGCTGCGTGAATTCATCAAAGACCCGGCACCGACTTTGAAGCTTTTGGAAGAGCTTAAATACGACGAAGAACTTTACGTACGCAAGTCCGTTGCCAATCACCTGAATGACATCACCAAAACCCATCCGGATGTGGTGATCAAAACCCTGAAGCGCTGGCAGAAGGAAGCTCCGAAAGAACATAAAGCCAAGATCGACTGGATCACCCGTCACGCCTTAAGAACTCAGGTGAAGGCTGGCAATCCTGAAGCTTTGAAGCTTTTGGGATATCACACTGAGGCCACGGTGAAGCTGCATGATCTGGCATTAAAACCTAAAACCGTCAAAACCGGCGGTCATCTTGAAATGTCCTTTGGCCTTTCAAGCCCCAAGGACGCCACGGTTGTGGTGGACTATGCGATTCATTATAAAAAGGCCAATGGCACGAATTCAGCCAAAGTTTTTAAGCTTGCCAACAAAGAGCTGAAAGCAAAAGAGCGGATGGAATTCACCAAAAAGCATTCCTTCCGCCCGGTGACAACACGAGTGCTTTATCCGGGCTCTCATGTCGTAGAAATTTTCGTAAATGGAAAGAGCCTGAGAAAGGCCACTTTCCTTTTGAAGGACTAAAGGTCTTTCTTCATTTGCTCCAGGGACTTTAGAACTTCCTTGAAGCGATCCTCTTTCACTTGTGGATGAGCCAAAGCGATTTCGATGGTCTTTTTGGCTTCATCCTTTTGTTTCAGTTCCTTCTGGATCTCGGCCAAAGTTTTCAAGTTATGAAGACGAAGGTCTTCGCCCAGCTCTACGGCAAGTTGGGCCTGTGGCAGGGCTTTGTCATAGGCCTTGTTGCGCACATAGTAGCTGGCAAGCTTCATGTGCGGCACATAGCTGTCAGGATTTTCCTTTTCAAGCTTCAGCAACCACGACTCTTCAATTTCAGGAAGTCCCGCCTGACGGAAGTAAAACAGGGTCGCCATCACTTCGCCCGGACGCTTTTCTGAAAGCTTCAAAGAACGCACTTCATCCTGCAGTTCCTGCTGAATTTTGACGATCTCTTCCTTTTGCCCCAGCGCTTCGGCTGACGCCTTCCACATGGAAAGGGCTTCGGCTCTTTCCACCGGGGCCATGGGGCTGACATCCCAAGCCTCGACCCATTTGATGGTGTCGGCTTTGGACTTGGTCAGGTTTTGCAAAAACTCGGTATTGGCTTTCAGGCGCTCTTTCAAATCCGCGGGCAGGTCCTTCTTTTCACTTTTCAGGAGTTCAGCCCATTCATTGGTGGCCGTCACACTGGTGAAACTTTGCGGCTTCAGATCAGCCCACTTTTTCAGAATGGCCAGGTATTCATCGGACTTTTTGTCGGCACGGGCCTGCTGAGACGCCAGTTGAGTTTCAGCTGAAGCAAAACGATCGGACTTGGAATCGATCTGACGATACCATTTCACGGACGTTTCCATATCCAGAGCATTGTAGGCACTGACGGCCAAAGCCTCGATGGCTTTTTGATCACCGGCTTGTGCCAGCTTTTCAAGATCCGCCGCGGACTGAAGGTTCTTTTTCGCATCCTTGATGCGTTTGGCATAAACATCCGCCGGCGCAAAATCCAGGGCGCGATAAAGTTCAGTGCCATCAGGTTTTAAGATCAACACTGTCGGAATCGCTTTAATATTATATTGTTTGCCGAACGGTTTATTGACACTCATATCCGCATTCAAAGCGACCAGCACAAAATCCTTCGTGACGTTTTTAAAGGCCTTGGTGCCAAAGACTTCCGTTTCAAGACGAACACAGGCCGGGCACCAAGGGGCGCCGTAATCAACCAGCAGATTCTTTTTAAGCTTTGCCGCCAAAGTTTTGGCAGCTTCCAGATCGTTTTCGATAAAGCCATGGCTATTCTTGTGAACTTTGCCCGCGGTGGCTTTCACTTCCGGCTTTGCGACTTCGGCTTTTTTGACTTCGCTAGCAGGCTTTAGCTTTCCGCCAGAAATCACGTAAGTGATCCGTTGCTCTTCACACACGGTTTTTTTGTCGTCACAGACATAGAAACCAAGCTCAAAGGCTTCGTTTTCTTTTGTCGGCATAGCAAAGACCAACTGAGATTCCTCTTTAACAAGAGGCGCGATCTCTACACCTTTCATAGCGAAAGCGGCAGGGGCTTCTCTATTGAAATGAAAACCTTTTTGAATGGCGCCGACAATCTTTCCGTCTTTCACGGTGAATGTGGCTTTGCCGTCCGAAAGACGACCGAATGCGGACGCCGCAATTAACAGGGTTAAGATAAAACCAAGAACCTTCATAAGTCCTCCTGAATATCTTAAAACCCTATCACGGCGAAGGCAGATAACAATGCCTACGCCGCTCATGCTGCGGCGTAGATGTAAAAAGTCACCAGGCACCTTTTTTAGAAGCCGTCGGTGGTTCCTACTTTGCCCCAGTCGTCCATGGAATCAGCTGCTGGGGTTTTGCGTGGGGCTGCTGCCGGGGCCGGGCGTTTTTGGGCGGACTTGATGTCGATGGTCTTACCCTTGGCCTGCACGCTGCTGACCGCGGCGGCGATTTCACGGCGCACACCTTTGATGGTGTAGGTCAACAAGTCGACGACTTTATCCAGCTGCTGAGCCTGGGCGGACAATTCTTGAGAAGCCGCAGCAGCTTCTTCCGAAGTCGCGGCGTTCACTTGAGTCACCTGATCCAATTGGTTCATGGCTTTGCTGATCTGAGTAACCCCATTGGATTGCTCTTCACTGGCACTGGCAATTTCAGCGTTCAGACTGGACACCTTCTGCGCGGACTGCACGATTTCACCCAGCACTTTACCGCTTTGTTGAGCTTGGTTGGCACCACGGTCGATTTTCTCGACGCTGCCTTTGATCAGCTCGGTGATGTCTTTCGCCGCAGAAGAACTGCGCTGAGCCAGATTGCGAACCGCTTCCGCCACAACAGCAAAGCCTTTCCCCTGCTCACCCGCACGCGCTGCCTCGACCGCCGCGTTCAGGGCCAGCAAATTCGTCTGAAACGCGATATCGTCAATCACGTTGATGATTTCTTCAATGCGTTTGGAGTCCTGGGAAATCGCCTGCATCGAGTCCATCAGGGAATGAATTTCTTTATCCCCACGACTGGCCACCTGACTGGTTTCACCTGAAAGACGAGCCGCCTCGCGAGCGTTGTCCGCATTGATCTTAATCATGGAAGTCAGCTCTTCCAGCGTAGCCACGGTTTCTTCCAAAGAAGCCGCCTGTTCAGAGGACGCCTCGGCCAGTTGTTCTGAAGATACAGAGATCTGCTGGGAAGCCCCGGACACTTGTGTGGAATTTTCGGTCAGATCGGAAATCACGCGGTTGATACTGAAACTCAAAGATCGCAACACTACAAATGCACAGGCAATACCGAACAGCAAAGCCCCCAAAACCGTGCCCACAAGGATATTGCGGGATTGCGCATAGGCCACTTCCGCAGCTTTTTGCTCAACCAGCATGCGTTCGTTATTGCTTTTCACCATGCTGTCGACAATTTCAGTTCCGCGCACGCGCACGTCACGACCTTTGGTGACAAGGATGTTAAGAGCTTCCTTGTCATGGCCTTGATCATAAAGCTCAGTGACTTGCTGATTCAGGTCGGTCCATTCTTTATAGACGGCTTCAAATTCAGCGATACGCTTCAGCCCGGCTTCATCCGCCAGTGCTTTGCGCTCTTCAAGAATCCCGGCCATCTCTTTATGACGTTCACCAATAAACTTACGAGCCGCATCCCGAGCAGGACTACCGGCCGGATTCAAAGCAAAGTTTCGCTCATTAATGACCTGAGTAAGGAAGACCTCTTTCATCATGTGATCCCGATCAATTCGAGGCACGGTGACGTCAGTAATATGAGTCAGAGTAGAATTCAAATCCCCAAGACTGCGCCAGCTCATCACTGCAATGAGAGCCGAACAAAACACAAGGATCCCAACAATCATTGACACTTTAAAATTCAAACTGCGTACGTTCATGATTCTCCCTTTAATGGGAGAATTTATCGGGCCCTCAGTAAAGAAACCTAAGGCAGAACCCCGTTAAATTATCTTGATTTCAAAAAAGAAAAACTCAAGATCCTCAAAAAAATCCAAATTCAAAACATCACAAAAATTCTTAACAACACAAAAGAACTTCTACTCTACTCCCCCATCTGTCGCACCATAGCCAGAAAAAACAACCAGGCACCTTCGAAATAAAAAAAGGGAGCCACGAAGGCTCCCTAGCGCGAGGACTGTCTGGGCGTTTCCGGCTCGGGCAGCCCCTCTTCCCTTGCGGGTTGACTAGTAACGGTAGTGCTCAGGTTTGAATGGACCCTGAGGACTCATGTGCAGGTACTTGGCTTGTTTGGAGGAAAGTTTAGTCAACTTCACGCCCAATTTATCCAAGTGCAATGCCGCCACTTTTTCGTCCAAGTGTTTAGGCAAACGGTAAACTGCGATGTCTTGGTACTTGTCACGGTTCATGAACAATTCCATTTGTGCCAACACCTGATTGGTGAAGGAGTTGGACATAACGAAGCTTGGGTGGCCCGTAGCGCAACCCAAATTCACCAGACGGCCTTTAGCCAGGATGATAACCTGTTTGCCGTTTTTCAAAGTGTGGATGTCCACTTGTGGTTTAACTTCACGCATTTTGGAGTTCTTGTTCAACCAAGCCATGTCGATTTCGATATCGAAGTGACCGATGTTGCACACGATCGCGTTGTTTTTCATTTTCATGAAGTGCTTGTCAGTGATGATATCGCAGCAGCCAGTCGCTGTTACGAAGATGTCACCCAGTGGAGCTGCATCTTCCATAGTCGTCACTTCGAAACCTTCCATTGCCGCCTGAAGCGCGCAGATTGGATCGATTTCAGTCACAAGAACGCGAGCACCCAGACCACGCAAAGAATGCGCAGAACCTTTACCCACATCGCCGTAACCTGCAACAACGCAGATTTTGCCGGCAACCATCACGTCAGTTGCACGTTTGATACCGTCAGCCAAAGATTCGCGGCAACCGTACAGATTGTCGAATTTGGATTTGGTAACAGAGTCATTGATGTTGATCGCTGGAACTTTCAGTTTACCTTGTTTTACAAGGACTTCCAGATTGTGAACACCGGTAGTTGTCTCTTCAGAGATACCGATGATTTTCTTCATTTCTTTGGCGAAACGAGGCTCGTGCATCATGTTCGTCAAATCACCACCATCGTCAAGGATCATGTTGTAGCCTTCTTTGCCCCAACCCACGATAGTTTGTTCGATACACCAGTTGAACTCTTCCTCAGTCAGACCTTTCCAGGCAAATACTGGAATACCCGCTGCCGCGATAGCTGCTGCTGCGTGATCCTGAGTGGAGAAGATGTTGCAAGAAGACCAGCGGATTTCCGCACCCAGCTCTACAAGTGTTTCGATCAGAACCGCAGTCTGGATAGTCATGTGAAGGCAACCAGCGATACGAGCGCCTTTCAAAGGCTGCTGTTTTTTGTATTCTTTACGAAGAGCCATCAAACCTGGCATTTCAGTTTCAGCAATCTTGATTTCTTCACGACCCCATTTAGCAAGCTTTGCGAAAACCTCTGGGTTTTCCATCGCTTCTTTGCTGACTCTGTAGTCAACAGCAGGAGTTTTAGCAGCCGCTTTAGTTGCTGCAGGAGCTTTCATTTTAGCATTTTTCTTCATAGCGGTTTTTCCGTTCGTCGTAGTCAATGACATTTGATTGAAGTCCTTGTCTTGTTATGTTTCTAAATTCAAATCTGCTTCAGCTTGCGTGCCTACCGGCACTCCAGCTCTGCCGGCTTTCGCCGCTTAAGGCAGCGTCAAGATTTCATAGCCAGTATCTGTCACAAGCACGGTATGTTCAAATTGTGCGGACAGTAGACTATCTGCAGTATGATAGTACTTAATGCTGCTTCCTGGAATGTCGAATTCGATGATTTCGTCAGTCCCTTGATTCACCATCGGCTCGACGGTGATACAGTGGAACGGCACCAGGCGCTCGCCTTTGCCTTTTTTGCCATAGGATGGAACAAACGGCTCTTCATGGAACTTGCGGCCCACCCCGTGGCCGCCGATCTCTTTCACGGCGACATAACCCTTGCGAGTCACAAGCTTGTTCGTTTCAAAACCGATGTCCCCGGTATAACCGTTCGGACGGATGGCCTCGATACCCACGTCACGAGCCATACGGGCGGTTTCGATAAGATCTTTGGCATCATCAGAAACGTTGCCGATCATGTACATCTTGGAAGTGTCCCCAAAGAAACCATCAATCCAGGCCGTCACGTCGACATTGATAATGTCCCCGTCTTTCAAGATTGTTTTGTCATCAGGAACGCCATGGCAGACAACTTCATTGATGGAAGTACAAGTGTACTTAGGATAGCCGTGATAACCCAGACATGCCGACTTGGCACCTTTGGTAGCCATAAAATCGAAGCAAAGCTGATCGATCTCGTTCGTGGTCATACCAATTTTGATATATTTATCCAGGTAGGTCAGAGTGTCGGCTGCAATACGGCAGGCAACAGTCATCTTTTTGATTTCTTCCAAAGAAAGCGGCTTAATTCCCATAGAGGATGGTATAGCACAGCCCCCCACCCTTGAACAGACCAAAACCCAAGCCCCGAGCAGGGAAAATCCAAGCCCACCTTAGATAAAAGCCGCCGTTTCCCCTCTAAAATCGAACTAACAAACCCCTCCCAAAGGCGACGACGAAGTCGAGCCCACAAAACGGCGATCCCGCGAAGCGGAAGCCCACCCACAACGGGACGAGGAGCTGGTCAAAAAGGTCCATATACAAGGCGGAGGTGGGTCCTCGCAGCGGAGGCGTACCCATGGTACGTCGGAGCGAGAAGACCCGCCGACAACGCAGGAGATGGGCCTTTTTCACCGGCCCCGAAAAAAAAGCAAAAAAAAGCCTAGGTATAATCCTAGGCTTTTTCGTCGTTCAAAAACTGAACTGGCTAAGACCTATTTAAGGTGCTTAGAAACCAATTTAGTCATGTCGAACATAGAAACTTGAGTTTTGCCGCCGAAAACTTCTTTCAATTTAGCGTCAGCATTGATGTTTCTTTTGTTTTTAGCATCTTGAAGGTTGTTCTTCTTGATGTAAGCCCAAAGTTTTTTAACAACTTCAGTACGTGGAAGTGGAGAAGCACCAACAACTGCTGCCAAAGCTGCAGATGGAGTCAACGCTTTCATGAAAGCTGCGTTTGGTTTACGAGCAGTTTTAGCTTTTTTAGGAGCTGCTGCTTTTTTTGGAGCTGCTTTTTTTGCTGCTGCTTTAGGAGCGGCTTTTTTAGCTGCTTTTGGAGCTGCTTTTTTTGCTGCTGCTTTTTTAGGAGCTGCTTTCTTAGTTGTAGCTTTTTTTGTAGCTTTTGCTTTTGCCATTCGAAATTCCTCCGTTAGGTTTTTAGTCTTGTTTATCTCGAATGAGCTTAGTGTGTATCCAAGTCCAGTCGTTTGTCTAAAGAAAAATGCAGGGGAAATCATTTTTTTTTCGCACGGGAAGCGGAAAAGACCCCGTTTTCCCCTCTAAAACCACCCCCTCCCCCCTCGGGAAACGGTGTTTTCCCCTAGGGAAAGGCCCCTTTTCCCCTCTAAAAAAGTCCATTTTTCACTGGGAAACGACCTTCTGGACTGAGACTTTTACCCCTTGTACCGATAAGAAAGGCATGAGTTTTCAGGCAAGCTTCAAGCAAATTCTCAGAGAGAAAATGGGTTCCGAAACCTTCGTGAACGCCTCCGAAGAAAGCTTATTAAATGCCGACCCCTCCCACCTTGCCTTCTTGATGGGGCAGGTTGGTCGCAAAGAATTCAACTCCCCACGTGGACAATATCCTGCCCCTAAAGTTCGTCCACAACGCAAAGCTCACAGTTTTTCCCCGTCTCAACAGCAGGCTTACGAGTTTTTGAAAAGCTGGATCTTTGACCTTCCCGCCGGCTTTACCGCAAG
The DNA here is from genome assembly GCF_000317895.1 of Bdellovibrio bacteriovorus str. Tiberius. Taxonomy (NCBI): domain Bacteria; kingdom Pseudomonadati; phylum Bdellovibrionota; class Bdellovibrionia; order Bdellovibrionales; family Pseudobdellovibrionaceae; genus Bdellovibrio; species Bdellovibrio bacteriovorus. Next base: position 1,387,692 of record NC_019567.1, on the reverse strand, counting down.
CGAATTGAAAAAGGCCTTCCGTCAGGCTGCCATGATTCTGCATCCCGACCACGGTGGGAACGCCCCGCAATTCGTAGAGTTGAAAGCACACTACGAGACCTTGCGCCCGCTTGTCTCACTCTAGAACGAACAAATTTCAGCTAAACATAGATTACATTGCTGAAATACCCTCAGGCCTTTTGTTTCATCGCCGATATTGCATAATGGAAGCAACCAGGAATATAAAGCACCATGCGAGACCTGACTTTTACATCTGAGGATGCCTACAAGAAACGACTGACTTATTTCAAGGTCATCTATTCTTTGACCCTCCTGGTCTCGCTTGTCTATATAGTGAAATTCAATTTCCAATATAAGGTCGCCGACTACAACTCGGCCCTGATCCCGATCTGGGTGGTGCTGCTGATTGTTCCGCAAGCCTGCCTAAGGTTCCTTAAAAACTATCTGATCTCTGCCTGTGTTATGGGCACGATGTGCTCGCTGATCCTGGCCTATCTGCTTTACCTATCGGGCGGCATTGAAGCGCCGGGCATCTTCTGGCTGACGGCCATCCCTTTGGTCTGCGGCATCCTGGTCGGCGTTCCTGGGGCGATTGGGGGCTATCTGATCGTCTTTGCGATCCTGTGGTTCTTCTGGTTCGCCCGCACCCAAGGGTTCGGTCCGAACGTCATTGCGGAATACGGCGATTATAACCGTGAAAAGCTCTTTAATGTCGTTGTCTTCCTGCTGTTCTCGGCCTTTAACACCCACTACTATATCCGCGGCGAAAAGACCCTGATGAAGAACCTCGAGGAAAAGAACCTCGACGTTGAAAACCTGCTTCGCGTTCTGATCCATGATATCGCCAACACCCTGTCTTCGATGACCTACAATCTGGTGAAAGCCAAAGAGGACCGCGAGGAAAACCTGTCCGGCGTGCAAGAGCTGGACAAGATTGAGCGCGCCGTGGATGACATCGTCAATCTGCTGGCGCAGGTGCGACATCTGAAGTCCGTGAAGGACGGCAAGGCGGCCATGCCCTTGAAACCTTTGAATCTGACCATGGTGCTGAACGAGGTTTATGAAAACACCGTCGCCACGGCCCAGCAAAAAGGCATCAAGATGCAGCTGGATATCTCGCGCGACCGCATGCCTATCAATGGCGAAAAAACCATCCTGAGCAGTGTTGTGCTGCAGAACCTTATCAATAACGCCATCAAGTTTTCTCACCCCGGCGAACGCATTGATCTGCGCGCCTACCCAACTGAAACCGAAGTGATCATCGAGATCCGCGACTATGGAATCGGCATCCCGAAAGAGATCCTGGCCAACATCTTCAACCTGAACGCCCAGACCACCCGTCCGGGCACCCAAGGGGAAAAAGGCACAGGCTATGGCATGCCGCTGGTTCGCGAGTATCTGCAGATGATGAATGGATCCATTGAGATATTCTCAAGTGAAGAAACCAGCTCGTCGGACCCCAGCGGCACCCGGGTGGTTTTGAAGATGCCTTTGGTCAAGACCGTCCTGTAAACGTCTCAATTCAAGACTCTAGCCCCCCTCGCCTTGTAAAGAATTGCGCAAAAATACTGAATGGGACCCCGTAATATGCCGATAAGTCGTGTATGGAAAAACACCTGTACGTAACGGTATTCACCCTGCTTTTTCTTTCGTCGGGGGCCTTCGCCACACCGGGTTCACTCACCTATCAAGGACGCATCAGAAATGCTCAAGGGGATGCACTTGAGGTCAATGGCGTTCGCTTTGAGTTTTCGGTGACCAATCCAAACGGCACCTGCGTCCTTTACCGGGAAACTTCCGGCGCCATTGATATGCGCAACTCTTCCGGAGTGTTTGACGTTCCCATCGGCACCGGCACAAAAAACTATCCTGCCGCGGCTGGTTTTAAATTGTTGGACAGCTTTGACAACTCGGCGGCAATTCCATGCGAAGGCGGCGGATCCTACACTCCGGTTGCTGACGACAAACGTTTGCTGCGCGTGCAATTCCATGACGGCACTGGTTGGAAACTGATCACACCGGACAATGAAATCCGCTCCGTCCCCTATGCCGGTCACGCCAAAATCGCACAAACCGCGCAGAAACTGGGAACTCAAGTTGCCAGTGACTTTGTCGCCAAAGCCTCTTTGCCTTTCTGCGGAGCTGGCAGCTATTTGCGTCACATCGCCCCTGCCGGCACTTTTGAATGCACGGCCCCCACCGTCACCGGAGGCAACGTCACCGGAAACATCAGCGGCAGTGCCGCGGGTTTCACCGGCAATTTGACTGGGGATGTTTCAGGCACTCAAAGTGCGACCTCTGTGGATCGCATCAAAGGCACACCGGTGGTGAACTCCGGCCTGGCTTCGGGAAAAGTACTGAAATTTGACGGTACGAACTGGGCACCGGCAGATGACAATGCCGGCACTGCCGGTGCGATCACCTCTTTGACAGGTGCAGTGTCTTCCTCTGGAAGCCCTGCTGCCACTGTGACTTTGAACGACGACACGGTGACCACGGCCAAAATCGTGAACGGCACGATTTTGAACGAGGACATTTCCGGTTCGGCGGCGATTGCAGATTCCAAGCTTGCGACTATTTCCACAGCCGGCAAAGTGTCAGGCGGTGCCATCACATCGGGCACCATCGGCGGCAGTACGGCCATCAACACCAGCGGCCTGATTCAGACTTCCAGCGGGATCCGCGTGTATTCCGGCTCGAATTATGTAGAACTGAAAGCCCCGGCCTTAAGCGCAAATTCCAGTTACGAATTACCTGCGGCCGACGGCACCGATGGGCAGCTGTTGAAAACCGACGGCACTGGCAAATTGTCATGGACAACCGTGACCACCAGTGGCGGCACCGTGACCGGCGTCACCGCTTCCGCTCCCCTGGCCAGTTCCGGGGGTACGGCTCCGGTTATTTCTTTGAATGATTCGGGTGTGACCGCTGGCACCTACAACCGCGTTGTGGTCAGCGCCAAAGGTCTTGTGACCAGTGGTTCGAATATGGCCGCGGCAGATTACGCCAATGTCGCCGGCGATGTGACCTCAACTGCGGGCCTTAGCAACACCAAGGTTGAAAAAATCCAAGGTGTGGCGATAGACACGACAACTCCTTTGACCGGCCAGATGCTGGTTCATGATGCCACGAAATGGAAAGTGCAATACGTGGGTTTTGGCCAATTGCGCTCAACCGTCACTGGCAACACCCAAATGCCCGCAGCTTGTGCGACCGCAAACAAAACCCTGAACTGGAGTGCAATCACCGACACGTTCACTTGTGCCGACATCGCAATCAGCAACACGCAGGTTTCAGGACTGGGAACCGCCGCAGCGAAGGACTTTGGCACTGCGGCCGGCAATCTGGTGGAACTTGATGGCACCGGGAAAGTTCCGGCAGCTTTGCTTCCGTCTGTGGGTGACAATCTGGGAAATCACACGGCCACCGCAAACTTGAACATGGCCACTTACAACATCAGTGGGTCTGGCAAGTTGCTTATCGGAGATGGCACCTGGAGTGCTCCTTCCATCAGTTTCGCCAATAACACCAACACCGGGATTTCGAACAACGGCGGGATCATGCGATTTACTTCCAGCGGAAGTCTTGTCATGGATCTTAGCAACAACGTCATGCAACTTAACGGAAGCTATGCTCCGTACATGCGCCTGGGTGGTGGGGTTTACGGAGCGTCCAACCCAACATATGCTTTCGGCAGCTACACCACGACGGGAATGTTCTCCGCCACCAACATTCTGGGCTTCAGCGTGAACGGCACTGAACGCATGCGCATGGACAGCTCGGGCATGATGGGGATCGGCACGACGGCGCCGACCCGCAAACTGCACATCGTTGGTGATGGCACTGATTATGGCGATGATATCTTTATGGAGGCCGTGAACTCTGAAACCGCTGTGCCCCAGATCAGTCTGGTCCGCTCACGCGGCACCACCACCACCAGAAATCCGGCGCTTGCCAATGACACCATCGGTACGCTGGCTTTCCGCGCTTACGACGGCGCAACCCATGCTTATAGTGCACGAATTTCTTCCAGTGCGGAAACGGACTTTGCAACCGCGGTGAACGGGAATCTGCGTTTTTATACAGCGGCCGCCGGAACTGATTCCGAACGCATGCGAATCACTGGCTCTGGAAGCGTGGGAATCGGAACGACCGCGCCCACCGTGCCTTTACAGGTCGCAACCCGCGTACCTTCGTCGACTGTTCATCCGCATAGAGCAGGCATTCAAGCCGTCGGCGAAGGCACCGATGTCGGCGGCCGCGTTGCCACCCTTGTTTCCAGCGCAATAGAAATGGCTACATTCTCGGGCTACCAAAGCGCCGGGACGCTGGCATCTCCCACGGCTGTCATCAGCGGACAGGGAATCACCAGCCTGACAGCTTTTGCCTATAACGGCACACAATACCAGAGTGGCGGCAATGCCGCTGTCAATTTCTATGCGACAGAGACTCACACGGCATCAGCCGGAGGTGCAAAAATCACCTTCCAGACCACGAACAATGGCTCTTCGGGATCCTCTGAAAAAATGGTGATCAACCACAATGGAAATGTGGGGATTGGAGTGACGAACCCGACTGCAAAACTTGAAGTCAATGGTGCCGTCAAAATCGGAACCAGCGCTCCGATTGGAAGAATGACCGTCTGCTCTTACGCCACTCAGACAGGGACAACTGTCGCAGCTTACAACGTTCATAACTGGATTACCGCGGAATGTACCGACGGGGTTCCCAATGCAACTTGTGTTGGGTACATCTCAAAAAGTGTTCTTACGGGCATGGAAAGTAACGTTTCTGCGTTAGGTCCAAATGAATCCGTCTATCCGGGATGCCCCGGATCATGCTCTGCCAATGCGAATGGTGGATTTGGCTTCTCTACAGACGTCGCTGCCGCGGGGAATGCCATTTACGATATTCGTGTCGTATATATGTGCCAGAACTAAATATGAATCCAGCCAAAAAGATGCAAAACCAAAAACAGTACAGCGGGCATCAGACTTAAAAGTGCCCTCTTTTTAAATGGGGCACTGGACATGATGGAGATAAGAAACATTTTTGATACAAAACTTGCCAGCAAGGACATCTCGACAAGTCGCTCGTACTGAGCAAGCCCCACCTGATCCGCTGCCAAAAGCTGGGCTGTGGAAATCAATGACCCATGAACTTCAAACAACGACACCACAAAGGTTAATGCCATCAAACCGTCGTTGCCCATCCAGGCTTGAGCCCCCCGGCTGGCGGCTAAAATCAGAACGATAAAGACAGTCAGCTTCAGTGACTCCCAGACATCCAGAATTTTTTCCGGGCCGGTCGCAATATGTCGCGGGCGGCTTTGTCGTCGCCATAGAACAATGATCATCACCACTGTTATTACAAATAGTGCCAGGAAATGCACTGACACCACTTGCAGGGCCGCGATACTGCCTGCACCGACCAGCACAATCGCCTGCAGCAGCATAGCCAGAATCGCCGCCTGCATTGCGGCCATCCTGACACTTTGGGAGCCTTCGGTGTCATGGCTGTCTTTGGCCAGTCGCACCGTGGTGGCCGTACTTGAAAGCATGCCTCCAAGAAAACCAGTCATCAGCATTCCGGCGCGGTGACCGACAAAGGAAGACAACACCTTTCCCATCACCTGCAGTGTTGAAAGAGCAAAGAACATAAATAGAATCTTCTGGGGGCGGAACAGCCCCCAGGGATCGATGGAACCGGCCGGTACCACCTTCGATGCGCCAAAAAGAAAGAGCAGGAATAACCCTGCCCTCACCCACTGATTTTTCATCAGATATTAAACCATTTTGAAGCGGATACGTTTTGGTCCCGCATTTTCGCCCAGACGGCGCTTGCGGTCTTCTTCATACTCGGTGAAGTTTCCAGGATAGAATTCAATCTTGGAATCACCTTCGAACGCCATGATGTGCGTGCACACGCGATCCAGGAACCAACGATCGTGCGAGATCACCACAGCAGATCCACCGAATTCCAGCAGCGCTTCTTCCAGCGCACGCATGGTGTTTACGTCCAGATCATTCGTCGGCTCATCCAGAAGCAACAAGTTCGCGCCTTCTTTCAGGATTTTTGCCATGTTCACACGGTTGCGTTCACCACCGGACAACTGACCCACTTTTTTCTGCTGATCAGAACCCGAGAAGTTAAACCAGGAAACGTACTGACGCGCATTGATTTCACGCGTGCCCAACTGGATCACATCAGCCCCACCGGACAATTCCTCGTAAATGGACTTGTTCGGATCCAAGGTTTCACGAGTCTGGTCAACATAGGCGATCTTCACGGTGTCACCGACTTTGAATGTGCCGGAATCAGGCTGTTCTTTGCCCGTGATCATGCGGAACAAAGTTGATTTACCCACACCGTTCGGCCCGATCACACCCACGATCGCCCCTTTTGGAATCGTGAAGCTCACGTCATCCAAAAGAACTTTGTGGTTGTAGGCTTTGGTGATTCCATGAGCTTCCACCACGATATCGCCCAGACGAGGTCCTGGCGGGATGTAGATGGACATCTCCTGGATTTTTTCAGGCGTTGCTTCTTTCAGCAGGTTTTCGTAGTTGGAGATACGAGCTTTGGATTTTGCCTGACGGGCTTTCGCGCCCTGACGGATCCAATCCAATTCTTTTTCCAAAGTACGGGCCTTGCGAGCCTGGTCTTTGGCTTCGTTCGCCTGACGCTTGTCTTTTTGTTCCAACCAGGAGGTATAGTTCCCTTTCCAAGGAATACCTTCACCGCGATCTAACTCAAGGATCCAGCCTGCCACGTTGTCCAGGAAGTAACGATCATGCGTAACTGCGATAACAGTTCCCGGGAACTTGGAAAGATATTGTTCAAGCCACGCTACCGATTCGGCATCCAGGTGATTCGTTGGCTCATCCAAAAGCAAAATATCTGGTTCAGACATGATCAAACGGGCCAAAGCCACACGGCGTTTTTCACCTCCGGAAAGGTTTGTCACCGCCAGATCACCATCTGGACAGCGAAGAGCGTCCATCACGATTTCGATCTTTTGATCGACGTCCCAGGCACCAAGGGCTTCCAGTTTTTCCTGAAGCGCGCCCTGTTTTTCGATCAGTTTGTTCATCTCGTCCGGATCCAGATCCGGGTCAGAGAACTTGTCGTTGATCGCGTTGTATTCTTTCATCACTTTCGGCAGTTCGCCCATGCCAGCGAAGATATTTTCTTTCACTGTCAGTGCATCATCCAAATGAGGCTCTTGCTCGAAATAGCCGACTTTCATTGTCTTGGAAGGGAAAGCTTCACCCAGGAAGTCCTTGTCCACGCCTGCCATAATTCTGAGCAAAGTGGATTTACCAGAACCGTTCAGACCCAAAACACCAATCTTGGCGCCATAGAAGTAAGAAAGATAAATATCCTTCAACACATATCTTTGTGGAGGATATACTTTACTTACGCCCTTCATTGTGTAGATAATCTCTTGAGACATGACGTCACACTCCTAAAAAGACCGGATTCGGCCCTGACTTCGTCTATAAACGAAGTAATTTACCAGCCCGAAAACGCTTGTCAAATGGAGTTCCATTTATCACACTATCGCCCCTAGCGCAGGATGCGCTTCTGATAGAAAGCCGGTTTTCCGGCACAAAAAATAAGCACTGAGCTTAAATTACGGACAGAAATAAGCATTTAATGAGTGGCGGCAACCTAGAGCGGCAGCAAAATTCGAATACTGACACGCCGAATTCCCCGGAAAAACCGGAGAAGCGTGAGCCGTCGTCCAAAAAGTCCCTGTTCGGCAACCTGAACTCTGACCTGAAGCACGCCCTGAACACCTGGGAAACTCTGACTGAAGAAGCGGCCAACAAGGTTTCTCCGGACGAAGAACAGCTGCAGGAAGTCAAACGCCTTCTGGGCGAGCTTAAATCCAAATTGAATCAATTCGACGAATAATTCCCTTTCACTTCCTTTTGTCTTTGATGCGGGGATTGCCTTAAGAGCTGGGAGAACCCGGCCCTTAAGGCAATTTTGCTTCGAAGGAATTAGGAGGGGAAGTTGCTCGAACTCGTCTTTTCTTAAACATGCCTTCTTGCTTTCACACATGCTCCAATTTGATTAATTCGGAGGCGAAGCCTCAAGGGAGCCTCATCGTTGTGCTGGCCAGTTTTGGCTGTGGCTTGGGGATGTTTGAAGCGGCAGGGGCCTTTGCCGGCGCCACGATGGCGCGAACCGCCGAAGGCGGCGGCAACTGAGCCCGGACGGCGTGCCCCAGAGCTTCAGACAGCCCCAAGCCACAGCCAAAACCCTCGCCCTAAGAACGACGATCGTGCTTGCTGCCACCAAGGCATTCTGGGGAAACGAAGTTCAGAGTGTCTTTTTGGGACGCCCATTCGGTCGGCGTTAGAGCCTTTTGCGTGAGAGCATGCAGGCCTGTTTGAAGTTCCGACTTCAATAGATCGTTCACCATACGTTGGCGGTCGATGCGGGATTTGCCTTCGAAGGCTTCTGATACCACCAGCACTTTGAAATGAGTTTCGCTGTTTGGGGGCACCGAGTGCATGTGGCTTTCGTTTTCAACCCCCAGCTCGATTGGAGCCAGGGACTGGTTTAGGATTTCGCGGATACGGGATTCTCGGGACATGTTCTAGTGATTTCTTTTCTCGATCTTGGATTTGATAAGGTCGATGCCCATTTTGGCCATGGCATAGACGCCTTTTTCTTCAAGCTTCTTATCAACATCCTTGGCTGTGCGCAAAGCTTTTGCGGCGGCCATCTGGGCGATCGGGTTTCCGACTGGCAAACCTTCAAACTGCCCGTCTTTTTTCCACTCGTCAGCCACGGTGTCGGCGATTTCCATCACTTTGGGGGCTTTTTGGCGGATCACTTCACTGCCATAGAATTCCAGGTGAACTTTTTCTTCTGCATGGTGAATGTCAGAATCCACAGTGTCTTCCGAGTAAATCGGCGCACCTTCGGAAACCATTTTTTTGGCTTCACGCATGGTTTCGTCCACTTTCACACCTTCGTTTTGTGCTTCGGTGTTGATTTCATCCGCGGCTTCCATTGTGGCATGGGCTTCGTTCATAGAAGCGTGGGCCTCGTCGATGATTTCTTCGGCGTCACCACGAATTTCAGCGGCTTCGTCGATTTCAGCCTGAGCCTCGTGATGAGGACGGCGTTTTTTTGGATGATGATGCTTTTTCTTTGCGTCGTAATGTTTGATCTCTGGCATGTTTACTTCCTTTTAAACAAATCCCAACATTTCGCGGGTTACAAAATCATAGTCAGCTTTGATCGGAGACTTTCCGGCATAAAGACTTTTACCGGAGCGCACGGTATTTTTCACCTCGGCTGATGTTCGAATATATCCTTTCATCAGCGAGTCCTCAAAAGACTCTATGCACTTTTGTAAAAGCTCATGACTGAACTTCTCACGTCCATCGAACTTGGTAAAGAGAACTTTACGCGAGAACTCCAGACTGAAGTCGCTGCGGATGTCTTCCAGTTCGCTGAGGTTCTTTTGCAGCCCCATAAAGGCGAACTTGTCCGGATTCACCGGCAAAATCACCTCGTCCGAAGCCACAGTCACGGCCGTGTTCGTGGCACTAAGGGCTGGAGCCGTGTCGATCAGGATCAGGTCATAGCGGTGTTTGATTTTTTCCAGCGGAGATTTCACCGCCAAAGACCAGTTACGGTTGGAGTTCAGCAACACCCGGTCCAAAACTGAATTGTTCAGGCTGGACGGAATCAAATCAACATGCGGCTCGATAAAGCGCACACACTCGTCGATGCTTTTCTTTTTTTCGACGACATCCACCCAAACAGGAAGGGATTCGTCCTCGACACCCAAAGCAAAACTCAAATTGGCCTGTTGATCCAAATCCACAAACAGCACGCGTGCTCCGTACATCGCGGCTCGCAGGCCCATGTTCAGCACGGATGTGGTCTTCGCCACCCCACCCTTGAGCATCTGGATGGAAATCACCTTGTGAGGATATTTGTAACCTTCAGCCAGCAACAACTGACGGGCTTCTTCGGGAAGCAGCCACGGGGATTTAATTTTTCGTTGCAGAGTTTTTTCAGCCTTGGCTTTGATTTGATTTGGAGGAATCTCCATGAACGAGGCCAAATCGCTGAGAGTAATGCAAAACTCCTGTTGCGCCAAAGTGGACATGAAGGACCTCCGTCAGTCCTTCAAGCGTACAAGGGGGTTTTCCGCTTGGAAACACGCAGCGCGAAAAACCTAGGAAGGTCCAAAATCCTCAAGGTGGCTGACCTCCTGCTTCAGCAGGGAGCGCATTTCCTCGATATCGTCTTTATAAGACCAGAGTAATTGCTCGCGCATTCGACGCAATTGCAGGACCTGCTCGTTAGTTAGGGGGCGCATGGACTCTGCCAGTTGCATTAAATGCAGATCCACCTCGCGCTTGAAGTCGCCATAATCCGTGTCGTCCTCTTTATCCAGGAAATTCAGGAACTCATTGATGTTCGGATTCATAGAAACCTCCCTTGTTGTATTTTGCCCCGCAACCCATTGCTGCCTCAAACCCCCGGGCCCAGACTTGCTAAGAATCAACCACAGGAATATGCTTTAAAAGCTCTTGAAAGGACCTCTATGGCACCCGAACTTGCCGCCGCCTATGTCATCGGTTGGATTCCCTCGGCATCCGTCACCGGACTGCACTTGTGGATGCACCGAAAAAAGGTTAATTCCCCTGCCTACCGACAGCTGCAAAACAACCTGCAAAAGGTCGGACTTTACTGGCGCGAGTCCCGCTCGGATGTCGAGCCCTTCATTGAGGGTGCCGAAGAGCAGAATCTGAAAGCCTATGAAAAGAACATCCTGCTGATGGGAACTTTTTTCCTGTTTTTGAGCTGGGGCGGATTCCTGTTCAATCTGATTGTTTTAATTTCCGTGCATTCACTGGCGATCTCCCGTAAAGAAAGAGCCCTGTTTGAAAGTCCACTGAGCACTCAGGATCTGCCCAAGGAATTGGTGCAGGATATCCTGAAGGAGATCCCATGAGCCGCCCGCCTGCACCGATCCAAATCCCCATCCTTGAAAAATCCAAACACTGGCTGGTGATCAACAAACCTTCGGGCGTTTCTGTTCACAATGACCCACCCGATGTGCGCACGCTTTTAAAAAAACAACTGACACCGGGAACCTATCAGGACATTCACCCCGTGCATCGCCTGGACAAGGAAACCAGCGGCTTGTTGCTGGTGGGCCTGGATGCCGAAACTGCTGCCAATCTTTCCGGGCAGTTTCAGGAACACAAAGTTGAAAAGACTTATTACGCACTTTTGCGCGGCGAACTGCCCGTCAGCACCGATTGGCAGGAATGGAACACACCTATTTCCGACAAGGCCGAAGGACGCAAGAATCCACAAGGCCTTTTAAAAGACCGTGTGGAAGCCCGCACACTTTACAAAGTCCTTGAAGCCAACAAGTATTTTTCTTTCGTGGAAGTTCGTCTGATCACCGGACGTCAGCATCAGATTCGCAAGCATAGTGTTCTGATCCGTCATGCCATTGTGGGTGACACTCGTTATGGCGAGCCCAAGTACAACGAACGCATGGCCAACATCTATCAGACCAAGCGCATGTTTCTGCACGCTGCACGTATGACTGTCATGATTAATGGGTACAAGCACTCCTTTGAAGCCCCGCTGCCGCCGGAATTCAAAGAAGCGCTGAAAGGCTGATTAGCCGGCCTTCTGCTGCTCTTGCGACGAAGAGGCCAGAGCAAAAATCTGATCCACGTTGCCAGAAATATTTCGAATCGAGGACACTATGAATTCGGAATTTGAAGTCAGCGATGTCACTCCCCGGCCGATTTCGCCGGTGCTTTCGCGCAGCAACTGAATAAAATCATCCATGGCTTCCAGATAGTGCGTGAAGCTGTTTTTGATCTCGGTCGTGCGGGCTGATTCAATCGCCCCCATCTGACGAACCACTTCAAGGCCGGTAACAAACTTGGCGACTTCCAGCATTTCAAAGGAAATCGCAGACAGGCTTTTCTTCAATTCAGAAAACTCTTTATCCAGATTTTGGCAATACTGGGCAAACAGATCTGAAAAGGCCTTCTGATTCTGCAGCATTTCGTCAAAGGCATTTTCTGATGAAGCCAGCTTTGCGATGGATTCACGGACAAAGAAGTCCACCATCAGCATCTGCACATTCAAGGCCGCCGCCCGCAACACACACTTCTGAATCACACCCGACAGCTCCTGAACAAAGCCCGCAAGTCCGCCCAGATGTTTTTCAATCGTACCGGACAAAACCGAAAACTCGTGAGAAACCACGCCCAGACTTGCCGCCATCTCACCGAACTTGGCTGCGGCAATTTTCATGTTGATAGAAATAAACTTAAGCTGTTGAAACCCCTGATCCAGTCGGCCCATGGCACCATCAAGGCTTTGATTGGCGCCTTGAAAATCCCGCAGCTTATCAAAGACATCATTCAATTTACGAGTGGCGGAACTGGTGACGGCGGTAATCTGTCCGGCACCGTGAGCCGAGGACGAGCGTGTTTCTGATTCAAGCACCTGCGCGGCGCGGGACTTCAGTTCTTCCATGACGGCTTTCATCATGAAGTTTTCATAGTCCGTGAAGCCAGCTTTCTGGATTTTCGCCAGCAGATACTGATGTGATTCCTCCAGGCTGTGCTCTTGCTGCTCAAAAGCCAGAACGTCGGCATAAAGCCCCTGCACGACCGAGAACAGTTCGGAAGAGGGCTTAAAGCGCACGGACAGGTATCCGTCGCCAATCGGGAACGCGAAAGCATAGACCCAGTAATAGCTGCCGTTACCGGCTAGATTCTTCACATAAGCACCCACCGCTTTTCCCTGATTCAGGAAATTCCAGAATTCCTTAAACACGGCCCGTGGCATGTCAGGATGACGAATCAGACTGTGCGGGGCCCCCAGCATGGTTTCTTTCGGATAAACGCTGACACGCACGAAGACATCGTTTCCGTACCTGATCACGCCCCGTTTGTCGGTAGTGGAGAAAAAGAATTCATCGAAGCCAAAGGGGCTTTCAGACTGAGTGGGCGTTGGACGTTTCATGGGAACCTCTCAAAAAAACTATTACTTTTTTTGATCGGCATTTTACTGAGCATCCTTAGCTCTCAGTGACGAAAGTGACAGATGCTCAGACATTAAATTAAAAAATACTCAGATCTTGAGAGGAAACCGCTTATTTCTTTGCGGTCCCAAGTTTACTATCAAGCTTGGACAGGAAACTTGCCACTAAATCCTCGCGTTCTTGCCCGACCACAGGTCGAGCTCCCAGAGGGAATTCCGTGTAAAGCTCTTTAGGAAGCTCCAGCAGGAATCGTGAAGGCGCCACCGGACGAACGGCGCCGTTCTTCTTGCGCTGCTGACAGCGCGACATCACCAGACGCTTTTTTGCGCGGGTCACGCCCACATAAAACAAACGACGTTCTTCATCGATGTCAGATCCCAGATTCTTGTGCGGCAGAAGGTCTTCTTCAAGGCCCGCCAAAATCACCACCGGGAACTCAAGTCCCTTGGAAGCGTGCAAGGTCATCAGCTGAACTTTGTTTTCCAGTTCTTCTTCGGACAGATCATCACGCAAAAGCATGCAGTCCACGAAGGACTTGATGTTTTCAACATCATAGGAACGCCGACCCAGGAAAGAATCCAGGATGCGCCCCAGAATTTCCACGACCATCCACTTTTTCTCGGCACTGGTCGGATCTGCGGCCGTTCCATAAACGTATTCACGGTAACCAATATCCTGGAAGATCTGAACCATCTTCGCCCCAGGGGTTGAACCCACCTGGAAATCGAGGATGTTTTTCGGAAGATTTTCAATGAACATCATCAGATCATCGATCGCAGCGCCGGCTTTATCCTGCACACCCGCCTCTTGCCAGAAACGGCAGGCATCGACAAAGTTGATACGTTTTTTCAGTGCAAATTCACTCAGTTTTTCAATGGAAGTGTCACCAATCCCGCGCGAAGGCACGTTGATGATACGACGAAGGGACACTTCATTCGGAGCCAGGGCTTGCTTTAAATAAGCCATCAGGTCCTTGATTTCTCGACGGTCAAAGATCGAAGTGCCGCCCGAGATATGATAAGGCACGTTCGCACGACGCAACGAGGACTCAATCAAGCCCCCTTGTGTGTTGGAACGATAAAGCACGGCCATGTCCTTATAGGAATAGCCCTGTCTTTGGAAATTCAGAATTTCAGTGACGACGAATTCACACTCGTCCTCTTCACGATCCAGAATGAACAGCTCTGGCAACTGACCGGTGTCTTCAGCAACCTGCGGGCGCAGGATCTTGCCGTGACGGTTTTTATTCTTGGAAATCGCCGCATTCGCCACCGCTAGAATTTCGGCGGAGGACCGATAGTTGCGTTCAAGCTTGATCACTTCACACGGTGTGAATTCCTGCGGGAAGTTCAGGATGTTCTTCACTTCCGCCCCCCGCCAGCCGTAAATCGACTGATCATCATCACCCACCACCGCGATGTTGTTGTGGCTTTTCACGATCTGCGCGATCAGGTCCATCTGCAGACGATTCGTGTCCTGGAACTCATCGACCATCACTTGCGTGAACATGCCCTGCACTTTTTCCAGAATCTCGGGATTTTCTTTGAACAAAGTAATTGGTTTGATCAAAAGACCTTCGAAATCCACGACCCCCAGATGTTCCAGGCGTTTGGTGAATTTCGGCGTCAGGACTTCAACCATCTCGTGGTATTCGTCAAAAGCTTCCGTCTGCGGGGCCATGCCCGTGCGACGGTCATTGATCATGTTCAGGATCTTGTCGGCATCGAACTTGTCTTTGCCCGAGTTTTTGATGTCTTTGATCAAGTCTTTGACGATGGCATTGCAGTCACTTTGATCGACAATGCCGAAATACGGGGAAAGACCCGCATGTTTGTGGAACCGGCGCAAAATCTGCAATCCGAACGAGTGGAAAGTCCCTGCCCACATGCCCGAGCCGGAACTTCCCAGCTTTGCGCCCACGCGATGTTTCAGCTCGCGCGCGGCTTTGTTGGTAAAAGTAAGCACGCAGATTTCCTGAGCCTGTGCCACACGCTCTGAAATCAGTCGTCCTGTTCTGGAAACCAGAACCGTCGTTTTGCCTGAACCGGCACCCGCCAAAATCAACAAAGGCCCGAAGTTGTGCTTCACGGCCTTTTGTTGTTCGGGGTTAAGCCCCTTAAACCAATCCATTAATTTTCGATTCTATAAAAAATTACTGACGGTTGTGGATCAAAGTACGAACTTCGTCTTCGAACACAACTTCAATTTTATCAGTCAAGGCGTCCTTGATGAAGCCCAGGCCGAACTTAGGATGTTGCAGCTTGGTGTTCTTTTCGAACTTGCCCTTCATGTTGTAAGTCGCCGTCGCTGCCGCGTCGTTGGACATCAGCATTTCGTATTCATTGCGGTGGCTGGACTTGCGGGAGCTCATTGTCTGCTCACGTTTTTTCGCTGCAGCACCTGTCAAAGGCTTGCCTGTTTTAGTCTGAGCTTTAGGAAGAGAATACGTCTTCTGAGAACCGCAGATCTCGCATTTGATCTTTGCGGAAGTCGCCGTCGTGTGCGCCAGAACTACATGGTATCTGTCAGCATCACATTTTTTACAGAACGCAAAAAAGGACTTCGCGACCGGTGGCAGGGCATTCATGGACATGTGTATCTTCCTATCTAGTATTGTTGTTTCAAACTATAAATCATCAATTGTTCGTCGAGCTTCTTCTGGGCAATCTCCCCTGCACTCAGGTAGAAAGGGCCCTCTCCGCGCTCAATGCGCTGCTGGAAGTTCAACATACTCACTTCCTGTTTCGGATCGATGAACGTGCCCGTCGGTCCGTAGTTTTCCAGGAAGGCCAGATCCGGTTCTTTGTTGAAGAACTTTTCCCAGCACTGGGTATTTACCTGTACGCGGTAAGTAATAGTTTTAGCATGAGAATGCACCGGAGCGTAAGCCCCAATTACCTCTAAATGACCATAATGCGAGTGCAGCTTCAAAGCCGGACTTCCCCACTGGGTCATCCCGGAGCATTGCTCCACGTTGGCGTACCAAAGACCAAAGGCCTTGGACATGAAACCCAGACCGTAGAACTGCTCCTCTTTAGGCAACAGAGAGTTCACAGAACACAGATTGTGCGCCACCCACTCGCCCTTATGCATCGTCGGGATAATGATAAACAGGGACAATGGGATCCAGTCCATGTCATCCAGGGACTCAACTTCTTTTAGAACCCCGGAGGACTTGATCGGAGAAAGGCTGGCCGGGAACTTTTTGGGGTCCAGCGCCTCACGCGCCGCCTTAGAAAGAGCCGATGGACGAGCCGCAAAGCCCGCCACAAACCCCGGCATCACCGCACAGTCATAAAAGACCCAGCGAGGCATGGCCATGTTTGACGGTCCAAAGGCACGCTCTTCCAAAGAGTAAATACGATCGGCAAAAGCCAGCTCTTTCACGTCCAGGGGATTTTTGATCACTGGAGCTTGAGTGAACCAGTCCAAGCGGTGCGCTGATCCGGGCTGGGCGATCTGATTTTCGGGACGAACAAAGACATAGGGTCTGATGTCGTCACGATTCATCCAGTCCGCTTTTGCCAAAAGAGAATTCATTCTAAGTTACTCCAGTTCCGCACCTGTGGGCGCTGCACTCTGTGCGCCTACGCGCCTCTGCCCGCGTCCGCGGCGCCAACCATCTGTTCCGGTTTTACTATCCTATCAAATTCTTCGCCAGAGAGCAGTCCAAGATTGATGGCTTCTTCGCGCAGTGTTGTGCCGTTTTTATGGGCAGTTTTGGCAATTTTGGCTGCATTGTCATAGCCAATGTGAGGATTCAGTGCCGTCACCAGCATCAAAGACTGCTCCAGATGCTTCTGAATCTGTTTACGGTTGGCTTCAATGCCCACCACGCAGTGATCGGTAAAGGATTCTGCGGCGTCCGCCAGCAAGCGCACGGAATTCAGAACATTGAACACGATAACGGGCTTAAATACGTTCAGCTCAAAGTGCCCGGTCGCCCCGCCAATTGTGGCAGCGACGTGGTTTCCCATCACTTGGGCACAGACCATGGTCATGGCCTCGCTCTGGGTGGGGTTCACCTTGCCCGGCATGATGGAACTTCCCGGTTCATTTTCCGGCAAATGCAGCTCTCCGATCCCGCAGCGCGGGCCCGAACCCAGCAGGCGGATGTCGTTCCCAATTTTCATCAAAGACACCGCGACCGAGTTCAGCGCTCCGCTGACTTCCACCAAAGCGTCATGTGCTGCCAGAGCCTCAAACTTGTTTTCCGCAGAAACAAAGGCAATCCCCGTCTCGCGGGCGATTTCAGCAGCAGCTTCAACAGCAAACTTCGGATGCGTATTCAAACCAGTTCCCACGGCAGTCCCGCCCAGTGCCAGCTCATACAGATGCGGCAAGGTGTTTTTCACTCGTTGGATCGAGTGTTTTACCTGGGTGCTGTAACCGGAAAACTCCTGTCCCAGCGTCAGCGGGGTTGCATCCATCAAGTGGGTGCGACCGATTTTCACGATGTCTTTGAATTCCTTCTGTTTGTTTTCCAAAGCTTTATGCAGCTTTTCCAGCATGGGAATCAGACGATGATGAACTTGCTCGCCCACGGCAATGTGCATCGCCGTTGGGAAGGTATCATTCGACGACTGGCCTTTGTTCACATCATCATTGGGATGAACTTCCTTGCTGGGAAGTTTGATGCCCATCATGTCCATCGCACGATTGGCGATCACTTCATTGGCATTCATGTTGGTCTGTGTGCCGGAACCAGTCTGCCACACCACCAATGGAAAGTGCGCATCAAGCTTCCCCGCGATCACTTCATCAGCGGCCTTCACAATGACCGTGGCTTTCTTCGGATCAAGCAGGCCTAATTTTTCGTTAGTGATGGCGGCGGACTTTTTCAAAATCCCCAGGGCCCGGATCATTTCGCGTGGGAAACGATCGCCCCCAATGCGGAAGTTTTCCGTGGACCTTTGGGTCTGCGCCCCCCAGAACCTGTCTGCGGGAACTTTCACTTCACCCATGGTGTCTTTTTCGATTCTGAATCCGCCCTCTGCCATCACTACACTCCTTTGCGAGCGACCTGGCCGACATGGGCCTGGTCTGTGGGATAAATAACGAGTTCTTGAATATTCACATGGGCCGGTCTGGCTGCGCACCATGCAACAGTGTCTGCAATATCCTGTGCTGACAGCGGAGTCATGCCTTCATAGACCTTGTCGGCCTTGGCCTGATCCCCCAAGCGCACCACGGAAAACTCCGTGTTCACCATGCCGGGCTCAATGTTGGTCACACGCACGCGCGTCCCCAGCAAATCCATACGCAGTCCTTCAGACAGCGCGCGCACAGCAAATTTGGTGGCGCAGTAAACGCCTCCGCCTGGATAAGTCCAGCGGCCCGCCACCGAGCCTAAATTTATAATATGACCCGAGTTCTTTTTCACCATGTGTTCCACCACGGCGCGGGTCATGAACAGCAAGCCTTTGATGTTCGTGTCGATCATGACCTCCCAATCATCCAAAGAGGCGTCCTGCATTTTTTCAACCCCACGAGCCAGGCCCGCATTGTTGACCAGAATTTCCACCTCGGAAATTTCCGTCTTGTGGGCTTTGACGAATTCACTGACCTCGAAACGGTCCGACACGTCAAAACAAGCCAGCTTCACTTGAATCCCGGGATGACGGGCTTTGATGGACTTTTCCAGTTCCTGCAGTTTTTCATAGCGACGTCCGGTCACGAAAATATCAAATCCTTGCGCTGCCAGCGCTTCCGCCGTTGCCCAGCCAATTCCCGAACTTGCCCCAGTAATCAAAGCCCATTTAGCCATCATTTCACCTCACCCCAAAACGATAGCAGCCCCCCTCTGGAAGGGCACCCCTGCAAGCCAATTAACGCAACGCTTCGGAAAAAGTAAGCAGGTACCTTTTAGGGGGAATTCTGGTAGTTTCGCGGGCTATGAAATGTCCTTGTGGTTCTGAGAAAACTTATTCTGAATGTTGTGGTGTTTATCACTCTGGCAAAGCTTTAGCGCCAACCGCCGAAGCTTTGATGCGCTCTCGTTACAGCGCTTTTGCCAAGAATCAAATGGAGTACCTGCAGGATACGACAGATCCTCAGACTTTGGATCAAATCGACGAAGAGGCCAACCGCGAATGGGCTGAGCGTGCAAAATTCCTGAAGCTTGAGATTGTTCACGCCGAAGAAAAGGGCACCAAAGGAACTGTCGAGTTCAAAGCCTACTACAACGTCGATGATGAAGACTTTATCCATCACGAAGTCAGCCTTTTCCGCAAACAAGCGGGCGAATGGTTCTTCAAATCCGGAAAAATCAAAGCGGAGAAAACCAAATGAAGTACTGGCTGATGAAATCAGAACCGGATGTCTTTTCTTTGGATCAACTGAAGAAAGACAAAACCACCTGGTGGACCGGTGTGCGCAACTACCAGGCGCGCAACTTCATGATGAAAGACATGCAAGTCGGCGACGAAGTGCTGTTCTATCACTCCAATGCGACTCCGCCGGGCGTGGCTGGAATTGCCCGTATTTCCAAAGTGGCTGAGCCCGACAAAGAGCAGTTCGACAAAAAATCTGAATACTTTGATCCCAAGGCGACCAAAGAAAAACCAATCTGGTTCTGCGTGCAGGTCGAATATGTATCGCACTTTAAAAACTACATCAGTCTGCCTGAGCTGCGTGACAACACGAAACTTGCTGACATGCTGGTCTTGCAAAAAGGCTCCCGCCTTTCCATTCAGCCTGTCGAAAAAAAGCACTTTGATATTCTGACCAAACTGGGTGGCGCTTAGAAATGAAACTGTTTCTGGCTCCGATGGAAGGTGTTGTCGACTGGGTGATGCGTGATACTCTCACTTCCTTAAGCGGCATTGATCAGTGCGTGACCGAATTCCTGCGTGTCACCGACCGTCTGCACCCGGAAAGTGTTTTCTATAAAAACTGCCCCGAGCTGAAAACCGGATCGCGCACCCGCTGGGGCACGCCAGTCTTTGTGCAGCTTCTGGGTGGTCAGGCCGAACCTTTGGCTTTGAATGCCCAGCGTGCCGTGAAACTGGGCGCCTTGGGTGTGGACCTTAATTTCGGCTGCCCGGCAAAAACCGTCAATCGTCACGATGGCGGCGCCAGTCTTCTGAAATCCTGCGATCGTGTGTTTAACATTGTCGACACCGTTCGCAAAGCAGTTCCCGCAGACGTTCCAGTGACGGCAAAAATCCGTCTGGGCTTTGACGATCCGACCAGGTGTTTGGAAATTGCCCAGGCCGTGGAAGAAGCCAATGCCACTTGGTTGACGGTTCACTGCCGCACCAAAACTGATGGCTATAAACCACCGGCTTACTGGGACTGGATCCCGAAGATCAAAGAAAAGACCAAAATTAAACTTATCGCCAACGGTGAAATCTGGAATGTCGCGGACTTCAACCGCTGCGTGGAAGTCACCCAGTGTGAAGACTATATGATCGGCCGCGGGGTTATGAGCAATCCCTTCATCTTCAGCCAGATCAAACAAAGCCTGAATCAACAGCCCGTGGAAGACATGAGCTGGGAACGCGCCCGTCCCCTGCTGCCGCAGTTCTTTGAATCCAGCACTTTGTACATCAATGACTATTTTGCTGTGTCCCGCTCCAAACAATGGCTGAAGGCTTTGTCTTTGAAAAATCAGGAAGCCAAGGCGATCTTTGATGAAATCAAGGTTCTTAAAAAACCAACAGAGTTCAAAGCCAAGCTGCACGCTTTGTGCGGTATCGATCACTTGAGTGAAGGATAGTTCTTTCGATAAAATTCCTTACGGGCCGGAGCGAGTTTTTCCTGGTCCTCGGCACTGAGCCAGCGATCCACGCCTTTTTCAAATTTTTCCAGCAATGCTTTGTTTTGAAGGGCCCGATCCACATCGGCGATCACTTTGGCTCCCCATGGTGTTTTAGGACACGCCACAACCACTTCCACCCGCGCGGAATTTTCGGTCACCGGAATGTGCACCACTGAATCGGCCTTGCTGTTCAGAAGTTCGTTGTAATAAACCGCCTCGAATGGATAACCCAACGTGTACTGAATACGATTGGCGTGAAGCATCTTGTGAACCCTTAGGCTGGTGGCAATGGTGATCACCTGAGGGTTTTTCTGATAGTTGTTCTTGGTCAGCACTTCGTCGATGCCCTCGCCATAAAGGCGACCGACCCCGAGCTTCCAGGATTTCTTGGCATCGAGGAACTTTTGCAACGAATACGGCGCCAAATTTCGAACTTCGCCCAGTCGGCTTTTTGGCAGTAAGATGCCGTTGGCGGGAATCACAAACACAGGCGTTGAAAAATAAAACAGCTTGGACCATTCGGGTGTAGCCAGCCAGCCGGCGTTGCAGATGTGGGTTCTGCTCTCAGCCTCTTTCAAAACCCGAGGCACGGTGCCTTCCAAAGTTTTGTGCTGGTACTGGGGCAGTTTTTTACGAAGCTCATCTTCCACGGTGTCCAGCACCCCCTGCCCTTTGAACGGACCACTGAAAACAAAAATCGGCGGGTCATCCCAGCGGATCCACGTGATATCCTCGGCCCCAGCCAGTGGGCAAAATATATTCACAACAAGAAAGGACAACAGGATCAGTCTTTTCATCACGGCCTCAGGCCTTCACGATAGCTCAGTCCCCGTTGTCAGGATAAATGTATTTCAAACAAGATATTGCGCTGTAGCCAGAAAAAACAACCAGGCACCTTTTAAGGGAGGGCGTTGTAGTTGGTGGAGGTGGTGGTGTTGAATTTTTGGATGGCTGCTTTGAAGGCTTCCTGGATGCGTTTGCGTTCGTGGGCAGTCAGGTTGACGCCATTGGCTTCGCCCATCAGCAATTTGACACTGCCTTCGTTCAAGTTCTGAGTCCGCATGTCCACGCCGAATGTCAGGCCTTTGAGTTTTCGTGGCTCCATTTCAGAGCCCAAGGACTGGCGCAGGATTTTTTCAACCGATTCCCCGTGATTGGCCAAAGCATTGCGGGCAGACACATTCTGCACGCCATCCGGGATGAATGCCAGTCGGTAACTGCCCGAATAATCTGTATTCGCCAGACCTTTTAGGATGTCCTGCTTTTCCGCCTGATTCAGCGGCTTCACCGCCACCGCCACGCAGTCATCCCCGGAACACAGGGATTTCAGCTTTCCGGATGGTACAGCCCTTGTCAGCACATCTTCGAACTGTTTTTTCTGATCATTGAATTTCCTGGTGACGGCTTTTTCCGCCGCACGCGTGGACTCAAGGGCTTTGTTCACGTTGGATGAGGAGGCCAAAGCTTCGGCCGTGCCTTTTAAGTTGGCCGAACCAAGTCCGATGATATCCACCGACAAACCACCCTGATCGGCGGCGTTTAAGTGCGCGATCTCGCGTTTGGCGATATAGATTCCCGGCGAAAACTCGTCTGTCGCATTCACATAGGACTGCAGTTTTTGCACAGTGCCTGTGGAAACTTCACTTAAAGCATAGCGGTTCTTCAGCGCCTGCTGCACTTGAGCCGTGTCGCCCTTACCTTTACGGACGATATCAAACACATCCTGATCAAAGGTGTTTCCATCCACCATGGATGTGCCACCAACTTCACGTCGCAGTTCGACACGTTGTTTTTCAAGGCCTGTCAGTTTCTGCTGCATGGTTGTTTTTAAACCGCCCTGACTGAAACTTTGCATTTCATTTTTATCCAGCTGCCTGGAATACCGTGCCGCCATATTGGCTTCATCCGCTGAATTCCCGATTCCGGCCCGGAACCAGTCTTCGGTCTTTGTACCTGCCGCCAGGGCGTCAGACTCTTTCAGCTTTTTATTGAAATCGGCGTTGGTTTTATCAAAAACGGCTTTCAGCTGAGCATCAATATCCTTCGGCACCTTCCCCGAGAACGCAAAACGCGAGGATTTAAAGTCCGAATACTTATCAATGACCAGCCCCGGATTCGCGGCTTCCAGCGCCTTGATATTATCAAACAGCAATTCCTTGTGATAGTTGGTCAGTCCCGTCACAAGGTTTTTGTCTTTCAAGCTGTCATTCAGATATTTCATCTGGCTGTTTTCAACATCCAGGAAAGTGACCTTGGAATCAGCCCCTTTTTCAGCCCGTGCCATCCACGCCGTGTTCTGCTCCACACTGGTCGGCGAATAACTGATATAACGGCCCGTCAGCTCACTGCGGGAAATCTTTGCCGAAGCTGCCGCAACTTCCGCCCCGGCTTGAACTTCTTTTTCAGCCTTCATCAATCGACCGGCCGCCGTGGCGGCTCTGGCGCCTTTAACGAAGTAGCCCGCAAGCAGGGTCGGATCCACGACGGTGCCGACCGCGTAACACTCCAGCTCTTCGCGCGCCAAAGCGTTGTAACACATGTAGCGATCGTACTGCTCTTTGATTTTGGAGCCCGCAATGCTCATCAGACTTTGCAGCTTCTGCGTCTGCTCGGGGGTCAGCGTGACCTCATCACGAGCGCGCTCAGCGATGGGCACATAAGGTTTCGGGCGCATACGTTCCAGCGTGGACATGTAAGCCTTCATATCCTGAGCCTGCACATACAGGAAGGACGCCGGTAACTTATTCAGGTCTTCATCGGAAAGCTTGTTGTAGCGGTGATCGTCTTTCACCAGATCTTTTTTGCAGTCTATGGAGCTGTTGCATTGTTTGAGGAACGCTGCACGCTCACGACTGTTTTTCTTGATGGATTCCCAGCTGTCTTCAACCAAACCCGCCAGTGACACGGTCATGTCTTTCAAGGAAATTCCCAGATCCACCATCGCGTTTTTATATCCGCGCAGACAGGCCAGGGATTTTTTTTGCATGTACTCTTTTTGTTCCTGACACTGCGAAGCCAGATCACACTTGCGCATCAACGGCGCCCAGTCAGGATGTTCTTCAGAAAGCTTCACACAGTTTTGGGATTTGGTTTCAACTTCACAGTTCCACTGCAGTTGATTTTGGATTTTTTTTATCTGATCAGTGCATTGCGACTGATTAATACAAGCCATCGCCAAAGCCACATTCGGCATCGCTTTGCCAGGACTGGCCCAGATTATTGTTAAGATGGTGACAATTATGTGAAGACCCAACTCATATTCCTCACCTAACTCTTCGGAATATGGGTCTTTGGTCAAAAGCCGATCAAAAAATTCTCATTTTGAGTCGGCAACTATTGTATCACCCGTTAAGGCTAGAACAATTTCTGGAATATCCAGTACGGGCTTCGGGATTTTATCAACTGCATTTTATAAGTCTGGGCAATCCAGTTCATGGTCTGCTCTGAGAAAAATACGACGTGAGTCGTATCCCGGCGATAGTGCCAATCATGGAAGACAGCTTCACCACGATGACCGGAAGTCATCACTCCAAGCAGTCCTCCGGGCTTCAAAAGGCGCAGCATTCGTTCGATTTCGGTACGAGGACTATACAAGTGCTCCCACACTTCGGTGCTAGTCACCAGATGATAAGTCTTCCGAAGTTCATCCTGATTCGGACGATAGTACAAATCGTAATCGTGAGTTTTAAATCCACGCATCGTCAGCAGCTGCGACAGAACTGCAGTGGGACCACAACCGAAATCCAAAGATGTCAGCGGCTGATTCATCACACCGGCAGCTTTGAAGTGCTGTTCGATGCCACTGATCAGGGGTTCGAAGAAAGCCAGATAAGCCGGCGTCGGAGAATTGTCATGTTCGTCGTAACGCGCTTTTTCTTCCTGCGGGCCAAGACGCTCTGCGGGATCCATAAAGATCAAATCACACTCTGCGCAATGAAAATAGCTGCGGACAGGCTTTTTATCCACTTTGAAGGGCGCTGAATGAGGTGAATGACAGAGCAGGCAGTTCATCTTAGATGAAACCTTGTCTCCCCCACCCAGCTATGTCAAAAAGAATTATGGCAAAAGTATTAATCTACAAGAAAAACCCGTGTCCTTATTGCGATCGCGCGATCCACTTTATGGAAGACAAAGGCATTGCCTTTGATATCGTCGATCTGACCGACAAACCTGAAGAGATTGAAAAAATCAAAAACGAAACCGGCTGGAGAACCGTCCCTATCATCATGATCAATGGCAAACTGATCGGTGGTTACACGGATTTGAAAGCTTTGGATGAAGAAGGCAAACTGATGCCCATGCTGGCAGAGTAAGCCCCTTTCACTTGATAAAGTTAATAAAAGGAGTCCTCATGAAGCTTTTGGTACTGACTGCTTTACTGTTCACCGGATTTGCCGCACAAGCGGAAGTCATCGATGCCGCCATCCCTCAGGATGAAATCATCTATATGTCTTTGGGCCGCGCACCTTACAACGGTGTGACTCGTGGTTCACTGGAATTGAAAAACACCGGCGAAAAAAACCTGACTAAAATTGTTTGGGATATTTCTGGTATGGGTTTCAGCGCTCAGGACAACTGCCCGAAAGAGCTTGTTCCGGGCAAAGCCTGCAAAATCTTTGTGACTTACTGGAATACGTTCCCGGGCCCTGCCAGCGGAACTTTGAAAGTATGGACTTCTGACAAGAATTATAAAGTGCAGGTGTCTGCCTGGGGTGAGGAAGATCCGTTCAGAAACATCCCTCGTCCACCGACGCCGCCATTCCCAGGGCGTCCGTAAGAATTACTGTCGAAGCTCCGTGCGCAGACTCATCTCGACGGAGCCTTCGAAGAACTTTGCAACCCCTTCGACCATTTCATCCGCCGTGCGGGCTTTGGCGCAAACACCAACCAGCGTGTTACCAAATGGCAGCCACACACTTGTCGTGCGCACATAGAAACGCACTTTGCGCATCGCCAGATCATCACCAAAATAAAAACGACAGCGTTCAATCAGTTTCAAAAGACATTTACCGTATTCAGCGCCCTCTTCTTCAGACGTGCGTGGAGCCTTCTGGCCCTCTTTACCAGCCGGAGCAGCAAAGCCCAGCTCTTCACCCAACTGCCACATCATCCACGGACGAGCAGCAAGGCCACGACCCGCCATCGCCATATCACAGCCGGTTTCTTTCAGCATGTTGATGGCGTCTTCCACTGTCTGAACATCTCCGTTACCAATGACCGGAAAGTCGACGGCCTTATGCAGTTGTTTGATCTGTTCCCAGTCCGCAGCGCCCCGGCGTTTTTGCGCCGCTGTTCTGGGATGCAGACACACCCAGGCCGCGCCCGAGTTGCGAAGCCCCGAAACAAACGTCAATAGTTCGTCGAACTCTTTGGTGCTGCCCACGGCGCGCAGTTTTACACTGACAGGCACCGTGGAATTTTTGACGGTCATGCGCACCACTTCGGCGGCATACGCCGGATCCCCCATCAACGCCACACCGTAATTGTGCTTCAAAGCTTTTTGTACCGGACAGCCCATGTTGATGTCGATGGCTTCCGCACCCCATTCCACCAGACGTTTCACACTTTCGGTGATGGCGTCTTCTTCGTTACCCAGAATTTGAGGAACCAGGCCCGGCTCGTAAGCCGCGCGCATGGTTTCAGGAGTTGTTTGCAGATTTTCGCCAGGAATACGGCGGGAGTTCAGCATCTCGGTCGGCCAGATGGTGTAAGCATCCGCCGGAAGATAGTCGCGCATGACTTCGCGCAAAGCCACGTGAGTCAGGCCCACCATCGGGGCCAGACACAACGGGAAGTTCACTTTACCGTCCAGAACCGGACGATGCAGACCCAGTTTCACTGGTTTATTTATTTTACAGCCGCGCCCACGAATTCAGGCGCGTATTTTTTGACGGCTTCATAGCCACCGAACAACAAACCAGAGAAGAACAAGTCTCCGTAAATCTGGTTGTCAAAGAAAGGGATACCAGCAACCAGGCACTGCACCAGACCGTTGAAGGTCGGAGCGTACATTGTACCCATCACCCAAACACCGAAGTTAGAAACCAGGAAGAACACAGAGCTTGTCACCAAAGCGGAAGTGCCCACTTTGAAAACGCTTCTTTGATCGCGCAAAGCCCAACCCAGCATCACCACCAAAGTGAAGCCCAGGTACACAAACAACATGGTGTTATGGAAACCCAAAGCCAAGTCACTGATGAACAGCGCTGCCAGCGGGATCAACAAAGATTGTTTTTTGGATGGGAAGTAAGCCCCACCAAACAAAGCCATCGCACCAATCGCGGTGAAGTTCCAAGGATGAGGGATCAAACGGCTGAAAGCCGCTGCAACTACCATCAAAATCAGGGTCATCATACGTGTGTTCATGACGCGCAAGCTATCACCGGTTCATTCGGTTGTCCACCAGTTCTTGGACCACCGCTGGCTCTGACAAGGTTGTCGTATCCCCCAGTTGATCCGGGTGGTTCTCGGCGATTTTACGCAGGATTCGGCGCATAATCTTACCCGACCGGGTCTTCGGCAGGCGTGGCGCCCACTGAATCAGATCCGGAGTCGCAATAGGGCCGATCTCTTTACGCACGGTCTGAATCAGTTCTTTTCTAAGCTCGTCCGTAGCGGTTTCCCCGGCCTTCAAGGTTACAAAGGCATAGATCCCCTGCCCTTTGATATCATGCGGGTATCCCACCACCGCGGCTTCAGCCACCTTGTGATGAGCCACCAGCGCGGATTCAATTTCTGCCGTTCCCAGGCGGTGCCCGGAAACATTAATCACATCATCCACGCGGCCCGTGATCCAATAGTACCCGTCCTGATCGCGACGACAGCCGTCGCCGGTGAAATAGTATCCTGGATAGTTCGAGAAATAAGTGTCTTCAAAACGTTCGTGGTTGCGATACACCGTGCGCATCTGGCCCGGCCAGGAATCCGCAATTACCAGCACGCCTTCGCCTGCCCCTTGAATTTCCTGACCTTCGTTGGTCAGAAGCTTTGGCTGCACACCAAAGAATGGCAAGGTCGCCGAACCCGGTTTTTGCGCAATCGCGCCCGGCAGCGGAGTGATCAAAATACCACCGGTTTCTGTCTGCCACCACGTATCCACAATAGGACAGCGTCCTTCACCGACAACGTCGTGATACCATGCCCAAGCTTCGGGATTGATCGGTTCACCGACAGAGCCCAACAAGCGCAAGGACTTTCTTGAAGTGGATTTCACCGGGCCATCCCCTTCACGCATCAGGGAACGAATCGCAGTGGGTGAAGTATAGAAGATTGTAACTTTGTGTTTATCAACCACTTCCCAGAAACGGGACGGTGTCGGATAATTCGGCACCCCTTCAAAGAACAAGGTGGTCGCGCCATTCGCCAGTGGACCATAGACAATGTAACTGTGCCCGGTGACCCAACCCACGTCCGCTGAACACCAGTAAATATCGTTTTCGTGATAATCAAAAACATACTGATGGGTCATGCTGGCATAAACCAGATAACCACCCGTGGTGTGCATCACGCCTTTGGGTTTTCCTGTGGATCCGGACGTGTACAAAATAAACAATGGATCTTCCGCATCCATTGGCTCTGGTTCACACTGATCGCTGACGGTTTTTACTTCCTCGTGATACCAAAGATCACGGCCCGGCTTCATATCAACAGAGGTGCCAGCGTATTTCACCACCAGAACTTTTTCCACGTCCGGTGTTTTCACCAGCGCTTTGTCGATGTTTTCTTTCAGCGCCACCACTTTGCTGCCGCGATAGCCGGCATCACCGGTGATAACAAATTTGCACTGCCCGTCCAAAATACGATCCGAAATAGAATCCGGAGAAAAACCGGCAAACACCACGGAATGAACGGCCCCGATGCGCGCACAAGCCAGCATCGCCACGGCCGTGTCCGGAATCATCGGCATATAGATCGTGACCACGTCGCCTTTTTTCACGCCCATTTTTTTCAGGACATTGGCAAAGCGGCAAACCTCAAGATGCAGTTCTTTGTAAGTGATTTTGCGTGAAGGTGTGGATGGGTTGTCAGCTTCCCACAACAAAGCCGTCTTATCGCCGCGGGTTTTTAAATGACGATCCACGCAGTTAACTGAAACATTGAGCTTTCCACCCAGGTACCACTTGATGCTGACAGGCTTCTTGAAACTGACTTCTTTGACCTTGTCCCACTTTTTGATCCAATCCAGTCGCTCAGCTTGTTCGGCCCAGAAGGCTTCGTTGTCCTTGATCGAACGCTCATACATTTCTTTGTACTTTGCTTCGTTGATCAGGGCGTTTTTCGCGACTTCAGCGTCTACGGGATAAAGATCTTTGTGCATACTCACCTCACGATGACATAATCGTAAATCAACTGAGAATGAGGTCAAACACTAACGCCAAGGGAAGTGTTTAAAAGTGTTAATTAATTCTTACCAGAAACGCGCACATACACCGCGTGCAGGCCCATTCCGGCAAGCATGGCCACGACAAAAACCACCGCCGTGAAATGACCTGCGCCCAGCGAAGTTAACGCGGGCCCCGGACAGAAGCCGCCCAAACCCCAGCCGATTCCGAATAGCAAACTGCCTGCAATTAACGACTTGGTGACATCCTTGGTTTCAGGAATGTGCCAGCGCGTATCTAATAGCGGAGATCTGCGTCCACGAATCCAGCGATAGCTCAGCATGTGCACCGGAATTGCCGCAAGCATCACAAACATCAAACTGGGATCCCAGCCTTCACCCAGCTGCAAAAAACCGATCACTTTCTGCGGCTGAGTCATGCCTGAAAGCGCCAACCCCACAGCAAAAATCACTCCGGCAACAAAGGCCATCACGGCCTGACTTGGATAGTGTTTCACTAAAGACCTCCCGCCAAAAATTTAAGCCCCGTGGCGACCATCATTCCGGTCACGATGAAAACAACTGTCGCAAGGATGGAGCGAACCGAAAAGCGTGAGATCCCGCATACCCCGTGGCCACTGGTGCAGCCACTTCCCATGACCGTGCCAAAGCCCACAAAAAGACCGGCTATCACAATCAACGTCAAAGACCTTGCCGATGTGTTCAGGAACAGATCTGGCCGCAAAAGGCCCATGAAAAATCCGCCGACCAAAAGTCCCAGCAAAAAAGCCCCGCGCCACAGGCGTTCGGCAGAAACTCCGCCTAAAAAGCCATTCAGAATGCCACTGATTCCGGTCACCCGGCCGTTGAAAATCAGCATGATCGAAGCCGCCACCCCGATCAGCGCGCCGCCAAGAAGTGCCATTAAAATGCTGTCCACCATCGGTTGACCTCCAGGTTTGGGGTCGGGAAATTTCCCTTCCAAGAACCTGATCCTAACGCTATCCTCGCTGGGATGGCCACCGCTTTTGAAGGGAAACGAATGAAACTGCAGATTCAGCATTTTTTTGATGCCGGCACTTCGACACTGACTTATGTGGTGTTTGATCAGGACACCCGCGATGCCGTGGTGATTGATCCGGTGTGGGATTTTGATGCAGCATCAGGGGCCCTTTCCACCCAATCCATGCAGCCGGTGATTGATTTCATCAAAATCAACAACTTGCGCCCGCATTATGTCATGGAAACCCACGCCCATGCAGATCACCTTTCAAGCTCGCAACTGTTTAAAAACTTTTTCCCGGATATCAAGGTCGCCATCGGCGAACGCATCACCGAAGTGCAAAAAACCTTTAAAGGCATCTTCAACATGGAATTTTCCGCCACCGGCGAGGACTTTGATCTGCTGCTGAAAGAAAATCAGGAACTGCAGGCCGGATCTTTGAAAATCCGCGTGCTGTTCACTCCGGGGCACACGCCGGCGTGTGCTTCGTACCTTATTGAGGATGCGCTGTTTTCAGGTGATGCGCTGTTTATGCCTGATTCCGGCACCGGCCGCTGTGACTTCCCTGCTGGCAGTGCTGAAAAACTTTATGAATCCGTGATGAAGATTTATTCCCTGCCCGACACAACCCGTATCTTTGTTGGGCATGATTACCAACCCAATGGGCGCGAACTGAAATGTCAGACCACGGTGGCTGAAGAAAAATCCCAGAACATTCAGCTAAAAGGTCAGACAACGAAAGAGGATTTCGTAAAGTTCCGCACCGCACGTGATGCCACGCTGGCTGCGCCCAAGCTGTTATTGCCAAGCATTCAGGTTAACATCCGCGGAGGCCGTCTGCCTGATCCTGAGGACAACGGCGCGCGATACTTAAAAGTTCCGGTGAAGTAAATTTTGGACATAAAAAAAGCCGGGCTGTTTCCAACCCGGCTTTTTAGTTTCAGGAATCCCTGATTAGTTTACGTCTTTGTAGTCAGCGTCGATCACGTCGTCGCCGCCTTTGTTGGCAGAAGCTTCGCCTTCTTGACCAGCATCAGCTTGTTGACCTTCAGCACCTGGCTGGCCACCTTGCTTTTTGTAAAGCTCAGAAGTCAGCTTGTGCGTCAGGTTCTGAAGTCTTTCGAAAGCACCTTTCAACTCGTCGCCAGAAGCGGCTTTGTTTTCAAGGATCTTCTTGGCTTCAGCAACCGCTTCGTTCGCAGACTTCACTTCAGATTCTGGCAACTGAGCACCGGAATCTTTGATCAGCTTTTCAGTCTGATAAACCAGGTTGTCGAGGTTGTTTCTTTGTGTTGCCGCCTCGGCCTTGCGTTTATCTTCCTCTGCGTGACCTTCAGCATCGTTCACTGCGCGTTTGATCTCGTCCTCAGACATACCAGACTGAGCTGTGATCTTGATCTGCTGAGTTTTGCCCGAAGACATGTCTTTCGCAGATACGTGCAGGATACCGTTGGCGTCGATGTCGAAAGTAACTTCAACTTGCGGAACACCACGTGGAGCTGGTGGGATGCCTACCAATTCGAAACGGCCCAGAGTTTTGTTGTCGCCAGCCATTTTACGCTCGCCCTGCAATACGTGGATGTCCACAGCAGGTTGATTGTCAGCAGCCGTCGAGAACACCTGGGATTTCTTGGAAGGAATCGCCGTGTTTCTTTCGATCAAAGTCGTCATCACGCCACCCAGGGTTTCAATCCCCAGGCTAAGTGGAGTCACGTCAAGCAACAGAACGTCTTTCACGTCACCGGCAAGAACGCCACCCTGAACTGCGGCACCGATCGCCACAACTTCATCCGGATTCACAGAGCGGTTTGGCTCTTTACCGAAGAAGTCTTTAACGGCTTTCTGGATCGCCGGGATACGAGTGGAACCACCCACCAGGACAACCTCGTCGATTTCAGAAGCTTTCAAACCGGAATCGGCCAAAGCTTTACGGCAAGGCTCCATAGAGCGTTTCACAAGATCTTCAGTCATCTGGTCAAATTTCGCGCGAGACAGACGAGTCTGCAAGTGCTTAGGACCGGATTGATCCGCCGTGATGAACGGAAGATTGATTTCAGTTTCCTGAGCGGAAGAAAGTTCGATCTTCGCTTTTTCAGCGGCTTCTTTCAGACGCTGCAAAGCCATTTTGTCGTTCTTAAGATCAATACCCTGATCTTTTTTGAACTCTGTGATCAGCCACTCAAGGATCACTGTATCGAAGTTGTCACCACCCAGGTGAGTGTCACCGTTGGTCGCGCGAACTTCAACAACACCGTCGCCCACTTCCAGGATGGAAACGTCGAACGTACCACCACCGAAATCGTAGATAACGATTTTTTCGTCTTTCTTTTTATCCATACCGTACGCCAATGCCGCCGCTGTCGGCTCATTGATGATACGTTTTACTTCCAAACCAGCGATACGACCGGCATCTTTTGTCGCCTGTCTTTGCGCATCGTTGAAGTAAGCTGGAACGGTGACAACGGCTTCAGTCACCGGTTCACCCAAATAGTCTTCTGCCACTTTTTTCAGTTTCGCAAGAACCGCCGCACCGATCTCTTCCGGAGAAGCGGTTTTGCCCTGAACCTTGAACGCACAGTCATTGCCTTTGGCAACAACAGTGTAAGGAACCAGTTTGATTTCTTCAGAAATCTCTTCGAATCTGCGACCGATGAAACGTTTCGCAGAATAGATTGTGTTCTCAGGATTGGTTACAGCCTGACGTTTGGCAATTTGACCAACCAAGCGGTCACCGTCTTTGGTGTACGCGACAACTGAAGGAGTGGTACGAGCGCCCTCTTCGTTCACGAGTACTTTAGGCTCTCCGCCTTCCATAATCGCGACGCATGAGTTCGTCGTTCCTAAGTCGATACCAATAATTTTACCCATACCTAAATCTCCTTAAAATTAGCTGTTTTCAGCAATTTAAATGTGTGTCCGACCCTGATTTCGTCAAGCTTACGGGCTCACTTTTTTATGACAATTATTTAACGAATAATATCAATATCTTACAGGGTTTTAACTCGTGTTATGAGGCAGCTGAAGGCATGATGTGACCTCGCTCCTCTCTTAAAACAAAACAAAAACAAGACCCCTCTAGGCCCTGGCGTAACCCTTCTGCGCCGGGGCCGCAATTTTTTGCGGGATCCTATTTCTTCTTGCCGAAGAAGCCACCTTCCGATGTCACATTCAGACCGCGTGCCTTAGCAATTTCTCGCAAAAGCTTCTCTTCGTCTTTATGTAATTTCTCGGGGAACTGCACGTTCACAGTGAAGTAGATATCACCGCGACGGTTGCCTCTTAGTGATGGCAACCCTTCACCCGCAAGTTTCACGTTGTCACCATTGTGAGTGCCCTTAGGGACTTCCAGCTTGGCTTTGCCAGTGACGGTCGGCACTTCGATTTCCGCGCCCAGAAGCATCTGCACGTACGGCAGTGACAGCTCGGCGAAAAGATCTTCGTTGCGACGTTCGAAGTTGTTGTGTTGTTTTACGCGGATTTCAACATACAGGTCGCCCGCGGGACCACCCATATAACCGCCCTCACCTTCCGTCGCCACACGCAGACGCGTGCCGGTGTCCACCCCTGCCGGGATGTTCAGACGGATCTTGCGGTGTTCAGCCACGCGGCCCTTGCCTTTGCACGGCTTGCATGGATTTTTGATCACCGTGCCCTGCCCATGACAGGTTGGGCATGTGGAAGCCATCGCAAAGAAGCCCTGCTGACGCACGACCTGACCAGAGCCGCCGCACGTACCGCAAGTGCTGACTTGCGAGCCTTTTTCGGCGCCCGTGCCTTTGCACTCGTCACAGTTTTTGTCGGTATCAAATTCGATTTCTTTTTCAATGCCGGTGATGACGTCTTTCAACGTGATCTCGGTCACATAACGAAGGTCAGAACCACGGCGCGGTTCATTGCGGTTTCGGCGCTGTCTTTGCTGACCGCCGCCACCAAACAGATCACCGAAAATATCCCCGAAGTGCGAGAAGATGTCTTCCGCATCCGTGAAACCACCGCCGCCACCACCACGGGTGAAGGCATCATGACCAAAGCGATCGTACTGCGCGCGTTTTTGTGCGTCGCTCAGAACTTCATAAGCCCCTGCGGCTTCCTTGAACTTTTCCTCGGCCTCTTTGTTGCCGGGGTTTTTGTCGGGATGCAGCTGCATCGCCAGTTTGCGATAAGCTTTTTTGATGGTGTCCTGATCAGCGCCTTTTTCGACGCCCAGAATTTCGTAGTAATCTCTTTTGCCAGCCATAGTTTATGGAACCTAACGTTGTGCGCTATTTTTCGTGATGAATATGACAAAATAGGGTGTCAAAACCACGCCCGTCAAGGCTTCCTCGAAAAAACTTCCTGGGCAGGCGGTCCCTTGGGGGAGGAGCTTAGCCCTTTCGCTTCGGACAGTCCTCGCCTTCGGCTGCGGAACTTGCGCAAGGGCTAAGCTCCGCGCCAAGGGCCCTGAAGGGAGTTTTTCGGGTGCGCGGGGCGTCTAGGGACGTGTCCGTGGGGCGTCACTTGGTGGGAGTGGGTTTTGAGTAATTGTTAGAATTGCGGTTGGTGAGTTTTGCATGGGGGATCCGGAAACTAACCGAGGTCTTATGCAAAACAAACCCAAAACCAATACAGTCCATTTGAGTGAATCCAAAGACCTTGAAAATATAAATACGTTGTATTACAATGTATCACATGTCGTTGTTCGGTGGGACCCGAGGAAGGCAGCAAGTAATATCAAAAAACATGGTGTTTCCTTCGAAGAGGCATCATCTGTGGTTTACGCCCACCGACACGAAGACGAAATTAGAATTATCTATGCGCGAAAAGCGACAAAAAATGAGGCTAAAGTTTATGAAGAAAGAATATGATCTTACCAAAGGCAAAGTTCGAAAAAAGCCTGCACTGAATCCCAAAGAAACCAAGATTCAAACCA
Organism: Bdellovibrio bacteriovorus str. Tiberius; assembly: GCF_000317895.1. Lineage (NCBI taxonomy): Bacteria > Pseudomonadati > Bdellovibrionota > Bdellovibrionia > Bdellovibrionales > Pseudobdellovibrionaceae > Bdellovibrio > Bdellovibrio bacteriovorus. The sequence continues at coordinate 1,352,638 of NC_019567.1, read as the reverse complement.
GCGTCAGAATTGATGGTGATATTTTCCTTTGGCTGCAAGCCGAGGCTGAAAGACAGCACATTCCCTACCAGACACTAATGAACAAGTATCTGCGTGAAGTCATGAGCAAACCTTCGATTGAAAGTCGACTGTCGGCGATTGAAAAAGCGGTTTTTAAGAAAGCTCTTTAGAGCTCCCTTAAATTGCACGGGGCCGAAAAAAATTGGAATCTCTTGGACCTTCGCCACTCGTTCGGCGTGAACTTTCTAGCAATGGTGCTTCTATGAACGCCTTGCAAAAGCTTATGGGGCACGCGAACGTTTTTGAAACCATACGAATCTTTAGTTCAAATAGCTAATTTTTTCTGGCTGTTTTTGTCCAAATTTTCCGGATTTTCTGAATTTTATTGGCACGCTTTAGGCACTATAAAATCAGAAATACTTGTTTTTAACCGCATGCCGAGATTTGATTCGAGGCACGAGCACAAACCACTGTAGATATCCCAAGACAAAGGCAGCAACCCAAAATAAAGGCATAAAATCATTAATAGGCATTGGAAAGGCCACATAATTTACGCCGTCTACTATCAACGATACAGGAAAAGAAAAGAGCATAATACCGTAGTAAGAGACTAACTTCGCGTCGGGACCAAAAAACATGAAGACAAACGTCGAAATAGCGAGCGTCAACCAAATGATTTTATTTGTTTGCGCCTTAAAGCGGTCCAGGACGATTGAATACAAAACTCCGACGCAGGCTCCCGCTGCTAATAAGATACCCAAAGAGGTATCGGAAACACCGCTCTTACCAAAACCCACGACGGCGACACCAATACCCACTATAGCCCAGGCAATTTTTCTAACCATAAGAACTTCCTTTATCTAGGTCTCTCTTCAAAGCTATTTCTCCAAGTATCAATTATTAGCATTGGATCATTTGGGTTTGAAGAAATTCCTATCACGTTTTTATGAAGTCCAAGAGACTCCTGGTTAATTGAAAATGTCCATTTGTCGTCGGTACTCATTCCGCCCATTTGACGCTGAGCCACCCCTGCCTGATCCACACAGCCCATATACTCTTTATGATAGCTTACGTTGCCCAACCAGCCATTTAAACTACCGGTACCAGGACGTCTATAACCGAGATTGTTCATTGTACTGACAAGGTCATTGAAGCTACCTCTAAAGCGACTTACATCTTTCGCGCTCAAGCCATTGCTATCAATAAAATTCACTGGATCGTTGAAAACATACCCAAACAGATTAACGTCCCCACCGTTAAATAGAATCGGATCCTTACTCGTCCATCTCCCCGTCTCCGGATCATAATCACGAGCTCCAAATCTTACTAGGCTCGTTTGATGGTCGTACAATCCCCCGGCGAAGCCAAACGGCAGATAGCCTGGGTTGGTGTCGGCGATCACTCGGCCGTATTCATCGTGGTCCATCCTTTGGATTACTGTGCCATCGGATTGCTTGACCACTAGACGTGGTGAACCGAGGTGATCGGAAATGATTCTGTATTTCACTCCGGATGCGATCATGTAGTCAGGGATATTGCCTTTTGAACCATAGATGAAGCGCTTTGTAATAGTACCTGTGGCATTCAGCTCGGCAGCGATTCGGTACTGATCCATATAGATCCAGCGTTTTTGCACGACTCCGTTTACAAGCTTCCCAGTTCTGCGATTCAAGGCATCGATTTCGTAGGTGATCACGGCCCCCGAAGGCAGGGTCACTTGCGTCAAATTGCCGAACACGTCGTAAACGTATTGAGTTGTCGTACTTGTGGCACTGTTGGTTTTAGTCAGCAAGTCACCGTTTGCGTTGTAGGTGAACGACAAGGTGTTATAGGTCAGCAGTCGGTCCTGGTCGTCGTAAGTAGCTGTGGTTGGTTGTGCTCCGATAGTTCCGCCGTTACGGTTGCTATTGCTGTCATAGCCGTAGGTGGCAACTGTCGCAGAGTTCTTATTAGTTTGAGTCAGACGACCGGTGCTATCAAAGGTATAAACGTAATTGTCAGTGACCGCGTTCATCACCTGGGTTTTACCGTCAATGCGTCCCATGGCATCGCGGTTCAGGGTCAAATCATAGATGACCGTGGTTCCGCGTTTTGCCTGATAGCCAGTGACTTCGCCGTAGTTGTTGTATGTATAAGTGTCAGTGAAGCCTGTGGTTCCTGAACCCATGGTAGTGCCCGTCAACTGGCCGTTTGGAACGTTGTAGGTTAGGTTGACGTCGCCGGCTTTTCTTAGGTCTTCGTCGTCGTTATACAAATACGAAATTACCGATGTTGTGCCAAGAGGTCCGGTGACAGTGTCGGACTCAAGGCGATTGGCAGCGCCAAAAGTTGGCGTGTAAATAAAGCTACCTATTGCATTACTCATAGAGTACGACGCAGGGGCTCTACCCACATACCCGATGTGAATGCCATTCCCAAAAGGATCGCTAATATAGGAAGGCAAACCTACCGTAGTATCAAAAGAATGATAATAGATACCTGCTGGCGTTTCAACGCTCTCGAGCACCCCAGTGGTCGCATTGTAGTTGTAATTAACAAATCCACCATCAGGTCGAACAATTGCTGTTAATTGTTTATCCAAATTATAAGTGTAGGTAGTATTCACTACAGCAACACCCGACAAGGTAGGCGCCTGATACACGCCCACCAGTCCGTGACCATTCAGTAAAAAGTTGTGAGCCGGTCGGCCAGGCGGGGTAATAGATGTCAGATTTCCAACACCATCATAAGAGTAACCCACTACCCGACTATCTGGAAGAACTTGAGTCACAAGTCTATTTGCAGAGTTGTACACATAAGACGTCGTTTGACTTAACGGGTTTATTATACTTTCAAGAAGACCTAGCGTGTTATAAGCCAGGCCCATCGTGCGAGTACCTTGGGTAATTGAAGTTAAGTTTTCGTTAGTATAATTGAAGGCTGTCGCATTCAAAGCGCCCCGCTTTGTGGAAACAAGGCGCTCGTAGCTATCGAGGCCCCATTCGTTCGTTTTCCCTAGATACGTTGTTGCGGTGAACCTCATTGTACTTGGATTATAGACGGTGGTGACTTGTGTATTTGCGCCAGACAGCTGACTAGTTTCCTGGAGTGAACCCCGATTTTTTGGACACGGTTTAAAAGTTCACGGACCCTTTGTACTCGACCGGGCTCTTCATGCCAAGTGCTGAGTGCGGAGCAATATTGTTATAATCTGCAAACCACTGCGGCAAAAGCTTGAGAACCGTCTCTGCGCTGTCACAGTCAGCCTGATAAACGTAATCCCTTTTGATTGTTTTAACGAATGCTTCAGCCATGCCGTTGGATTCTGGGCTGTAGGCTCTGGTGTAACAGCAATTCAGATTTAACTCTTTGCCAAGATCCTTCACGGACTTCGCACGGTAAATTGACCCTCGATCTGACAACCACTGAATTTCGCGAGGACATCTCAATGACTCACCAAATCTCGCTTCAACAGCTTTAACCATCAATTCCTCTATGTCGGTAGCTGATAGCGGCTCAGTCCTAGCGACGTAAGCAAATGCTTCGCGATCACAACAATCCAAAGCAAACGCCACGAAAACTTTGTCGCCGTTAAAACAGCGGATTTCCATGCCATCTGAACACCAACGCAGATTCGGGAACATAGTCATAACAACTCCCGTATGTGGCCTTTTTGGCTGTGGCATTGTTTGTGGCAATGAAAGACCATTCATGCGCATGATTCTTTGAACACGCTTGCGATTGATCTTATTGCGACCATCAAGGGATCTTTGGCGATTCACCATCGTTGTCACCCGGCGGTAGCCATAGGTGGCTCTAATTGCAATAACGGCTTTGATTTCTTCTAAAATTATTTGATCGTCTGATTTTTGGTAATGGCGAGGCATGCCAATTTCCTCCTGAGAAACTGGTTCGTAATAAATTGAACTTCGGCTGATTTCGAAAACTTCTGCGATCTGACTTACTTCATACCGATTAAGCGCTTTGACTTCTTTGGCGGTTGAAGTGCTTTTAATATCGCTTTTTTTTGAACGATCTCCAGGCCATCTTTTAAGATGTCATTCTTGATCGTCAAATCGCCAACTTTAGCTTTGAGATTCTGATTCTCAGCCTTGAGTTTGTCGTTTTCTTCGATCAACTTTTGAATGTATTCCGCACTGATTGGGGATTCGTCTTTTTTGTGGTTCATTTGCCTCTTCCAACTATAAAGAGTGATAGCATGAACCCCGTATTTCCTGGCAAGCACTGGGATAGAAATTCCCTGGGAATTGTGCTCTTTGATGATTAATTGCTTCTTTTCCTGTGTAAATACTTTCCGTCTGTTAGACGTTGTTTCCATAAAGACCCCCTGGGTTGGGTGTCCAAATAAAATCGGGGTCAGGAACATTCCTGCCAGGTGAGAATAGAAAAAGGATCATTCGGATCAGACAGGGTAACATTTTGACTTTGCTCTAAAGTCCTCGAGCTCCCCCCATTGAATACTGTGGATACACTTTGCGGGAATCTAACCATATTCCCAAATCGCTGATCGTCGATTGAGCTAATAGAATGGTTAACTCCATGATAAATATCATTACGATAGTAGGCACCACTTGATTGGCTATAAGAAGAAGTCTGTACGACCCCACTTGGGGCTGTTGATGTTCTGTTCACAGCTCCATCTTCCGATAATGAAGAAATAATCTGGGCGACACGTCCCTCGGCTGACACTACGTTAACGTCGAAAGAGTAGCTTGAATTTAAGTTCCTCACCAATTCGAAGAAGTATCCACCAGAGTGGGTATCTTTGGTCACTACCCCTTTACTGGAATACTCAAATGTACTCACCTCCCCATTAGGTTTCTGGAATGTATGAAGCAAACCTTTTGTACCGAAGTAGGTAACTGAAAAGACTTCACCTCCAGGATTCGCGAAAGAAGACACATACCCATTTACATCAAGAGCAATGCTAGTAATCTGTCCGTTAGGTGCCGTAATAGACAGGAGATCACCGGAAGAGTTCCTATTGAAAGCAATAACTCTCCCAAAGGGTTCAGAAATTTCCGTAAGGCGTTTTTGAAGATCATAGGTAAAAGTATATTTATTCGACCCCGTAAGAGATGTTTTCGTCGATAAATGTCTCCCGCTACCATCAAAAATATACACCTCATGCCCGTCGCCATCTGCAACCATTACATTGCCAGAGGTTCCATAAGGCTTTGCTTCAACATTTACATAACCACCCATCGCATTATACAAACGTTTCGTAGCAGCATCATAAACCTTCAACTGTTTTGGTAACCACCCTCCCAACCCATAGCCCTTTGCATCCAAGTGCCCCAGTGTTTTCTGAATTATTGACGTAAAACTTCCGGTCGGAGAGTTTTCCGTTAATTTAACCTCAAACTCTGCTGACAGTGCCTTCTCTGAACCAAGCGTATCTAACCCATCCCAGATATATGTATAACTTTGATTGACCACATTGTTCAAAAATGATGCCGTATCGACCAAAACACCACTTCTTCTTGTTTCAAGAGAAAAAGACGTAATGTGGTCCCGTACACTTGCACCAGAGAGCACTACTTCAAGCTCAAAATCACCGTTTTTGCCAGCTTGAAAACCCGAATGATAAGCTAGGGACATGCCCCCAACTACGCCAACCTCTTCTGTAAGAGTTCCATCCTCAGCATATACGATCGAACCATCAATCGGACAACCTCCTGGCGGGCCACCACTCCCCCCGCCCGCCCCGCCACCAGATGCTGGAGGATTTACTATCATTTTCTCACAATCATAAACGATCCCCCACGAAGCCTCTGAATAGTCACTCGAGTGCCACGGTGGTGAATCTGGATAAAACTTATCTTGGACGACAGTCTGTCCGCATATACCTTCCACACCTGTTAGTCCGCCGGCGCTGATTGACTTGAGAGTTGTTCGATAGGACCAACATATCGTTTCATACTGGAAGTAATCACATTTGTTTGGACCACAGGAATCGATCGTGCCCTTCAACGTGACTGCCCTAGTTTCTTCACAAGTTTGCGCACTTACGTTCCGCACACAAAAGATATTAGTTAAAACAGCTAAAACAAAAACAGCTCTCATCCCGTCCTCCAGAAAAACAAAGTATTGTTTTTAGAAAAAAGAGGCAATCCAGATTGGAAAATCTAGACTGAATACTGTTTATAGATTAAAACTAATTGGATTTGCTTTTCATTGACTGAATTTTATCTTGAAGGCGCTTGATCAGAACCGGATCTTGTTCAGTGTTGATCATGTCCTGAAGGACTGACTCTGCAAGCTCTAAATTACCTGCATCTGAATACAAACGACCGGCCAAGGTGAACACCCACGGCGGAGCACCGTTCTTTCCTGCTTGGATCAGCAGTTCGGCGGCACGCTTGTTGTCTTTAACTTCGTACATATAGTGGTAGGCTGCGCGATACAGAATCGGCCAGTCATTGGGAAAGGCTTTAGCACCTTTGTCGAAGATTTTTGTGGCGCCATCAATATCAGAGATAATAACAGTTAATGCCAAGGCTCCGGCCGCATAGGGAACGCGGAAGTTTGGTGACAACGTTGTTACTGCATCAAGCATCAGGAAAAGCCACGAGTTATTACGACAGACATTGTCTGCAATTTGCTGGTCACAATAGTCAAAATCCTGAACTGCACGAATCCATAAAAGATCCGCAATCACCTCACCGTACCCAGATGTCATTCTCTCGATCATCGGAGGTGGTGCAATCAGCTGTTTTTGAGCCGTAGAATATCCGTTATTACTTTGGCTGGTTACTACTACCGCCAAAAACGCAAAGATCCCAAGCAGTATGCTTGGGATCCCGTCGTGAAAGAATACTTTCAATTGAGTCATTAAACTTAGTTGATACCGTTTACGGTATTTCTCAAGTTTTTCGCCTGATCGATAGCCCAAGCATCAGTTGCAGTACCTTGAATAATTGCTACGGCACCAGCCTGGAAAGTAGTTTTAGCTGTTGCACAACCAGCAGGTGTTACACCCGCTACCGCTGTACAGTGTGCTGCTGCAAGAGCAACTGGCAAACCACCAGAAGCACCATTCAACAGAGTACAACCATTCTGGAATGTACCTGCTGTAGTACCGCAGTAACCACGAGCATCAAATGACAAGTTGGATGGAGCAGTCGCATAACCATCACCAGCACCAGCAGTAACACCCACACCAGCAAAACCAACATTGTATCTCAGTTTACCTTCTGGTGTGTAACCAACGGCAGCAAAACGACCGTCATATGTATTGTACTCTGTGAAGAAAGCTTTCTCCGCAGTGTAGATAGAAGACAAGTTTGTCTTCGCCTCAGACTGACGAGCTTTCGCCATGTACTTGTTGATAGACGGAATGGCGATAGATGCCAGGATACCAATGATCGCAACAACGACCATCAACTCTACAAGCGAGAAACCGCTTTGAGATTTTCTTTTAACTGAAAACATTTAAAGACCTCCATGGTTCTTTTACTAACTGTTTACCCACATAAGTGTGTCAAAAGTGAATTAGTATTGCAAGGTCCTGTCTCGAATAAGACGGTCTAATTTGTTTCATGTTTATTATGTAAGGGACACATAGCACTCTCGACCTATTACCAGCTTTTTTCCCTCTGCTAGACTTGCCAGATACGAAAGAGTGCTCAAATTGAGTCATAAGGTAGAATAAACACATGGGTAACAATAAAAAAGACAGCAACAGCAACTATCCTTTTGCATCTCCCGAGGGGGAAGCGGGCGTCCAGCTTGTCCCAAAACTGGACACTCCGAAGATGTATAAGGTGATCCTACTTAACGATGACTATACGCCCATGGACTTTGTCGTCCTTGTATTGCGTCGCTTTTTTGCGAAAACAGAAGAGCAAGCCACTGAAATAATGTTAGATGTTCATAAGAAGGGTGCAGGTGTCGCAGGGGTCTTCAGCCTTGAGATTGCCGAGATGAAGGTGATGCAGGTCAACCAATTCGCGCAACTCAATCAGTACCCCCTAAAGAGCACACTGGAGGAGGAAGCATGATGAGCCGAGAACTTGAGCGCAAGCTCGCCGAAGCCACTGAACTCGCCAAACGCAACCGACACGAATTTGTGACTCTGGAACATATACTTCTGATTCTGTCCGAATCCCCGGTCATGGTGGAAATCCTGGAAGCCTGCGCAGTCAATGTGCAGAAACTAAAACAGGATTTACGAGATCACCTGAAGGTCGGCATCCCGCAAATCACCGATGAACAATTGGGATCCTATGGAGGTTTTGAATCCTGGACCCCTGAGTTCACCCTCGCCTGCCACCGACTGATTCAGCGTGCGGCTATCCAAATGAAAAGCGCCGGACGCAATCAGATCTCTGAAGGCAGCCTGCTGGTGTCTTTGTTCTATGAACAAGATTCCCACGCAGCCTTCGCTCTGGCCAGACAGGGCCTGACCCAGTTTGACATCATCAACTTTATCTCGCACGGGATCACCAAAGACGGCAAAGATCACGAGATCCCACCGGCTTCGGCTCCACGTTCAGGCGAATATCAGGCCGAGGGCATGGATGAAACCCGTGGCTCCCCGCTTGAAAGTTTCTGCGTGAACCTGAACGAACGCGCCAAACAAGGAAAGTTAGATCCTTTGATTGGCCGTGAAGACGTCATTGAAAGAACCATTCAGGTCCTTTGCCGTCGCACGAAAAACAATCCGCTTTTGATCGGCGAACCCGGTGTGGGCAAAACCGCGATCGCGGAAGGTTTGGCGCAAAAAATCGTGCAAAACCAGGTTCCTGAAAAGCTGAAAAATGCCGTTATTTACTCTTTGGATCTGGGCGGCCTGCTTGCGGGAACCAAATTCCGCGGTGACTTTGAAGGACGCCTGAAAGCCGTCGTGAAAGAAATCGAAAAACACCCCAACGCCATCTTGTTCATCGACGAAATCCACACCATCGTGGGTGCCGGCGCGACCAGTGGCGGTTCGATGGATGCTTCCAATCTATTGAAGCCCGCTTTAGCCAGTGGGGATATCAGCTGCATTGGCTCCACCACCCACACGGAATACCGCCAGTACTTTGAAAAGGACCGTGCGCTGAACCGTCGCTTCCAAAAAATCGACATTCACGAACCGTCTAAAGAAGACTGCGTGAAAATCCTGAAAGGCCTGCGCAAATCCTATGAAGAATTCCATCAGGTTTCTTATTCGGATGAAGCCATTCAGGCCTCTGTGGAACTTTCCCAGAAACATATTCACGGAAAACTGCTTCCAGATAAAGCCATCGACGTTTTGGACGAAGCTGGGGCGTACTTCCGCCTGAAATACGAAAATGCGGAAGACATCAAAATCGGCGTCCCTGAAATCGAAGAAGTCATTGCCAAAATGACCGGTCTTCCGGTGGCAAGCATTTCTTCCAGTGAAAAAACGCAGTTGCGTGATCTGGATAAAAAACTAAAAGCCCTTATCTTTGGTCAGGACGAAGCCATTGACCGCCTGGTCGCGAACATCAAGTACGCGCGCAGCGGCCTGGGTCGTCCGAACAAGCCGATCGGAAGCTTCCTGTTCACAGGCCCTACGGGTGTCGGTAAAACCGAAGTCTGTCGACAGCTGGCGACGATCATGGGTGTTCACTTTGAACGCTTTGACATGAGCGAATACATGGAAAAACACGCCGTCGCCCGTATGGTCGGCGCGCCTCCGGGATACGTGGGTTATGAAGAAGGTGGTTTGTTGACGGAAGCCGTGAACAAGCATCCTTACTGCGTTCTGTTGCTGGACGAAATCGAAAAAGCGCATCCGGACATCACCAACATTTTGTTGCAAGTGATGGATGCGGGTCGTTTGACCGACAGCAATGGTCGCGTGGCTGATTTCAAAAACGTGGTATTGGTGATGACTTCCAACGCCGGCGCGCTTGAAACTTCCCGTGGCACGATTGGGTTGATCGATGAAAACCGCGGGTCTTTGTCGATGGATGCGATCAAAAAAGCGTTTGCACCAGAATTCATCAACCGTTTGGATGCCGTGGTGGCCTTCCGCGATCTGTCTGAAGATATGGTCATCCGTATCACTCAGAAATTTGTGGACGAACTGAAGATGACTTTGCTTGAGAAAAAAGTGGAACTGAACGTTTCTCAAGATGTCATTAAGTGGCTAATGAAAAAGGGCTATGACAAGGTTTACGGAGCGCGTCCTTTGGCTCGTTGCGTGGACGAAAATCTGAAGAAAGCCTTGGTGGACGAACTTCTTTTCGGCCGTCTTGTTGACGGTGGACGCGTAAGTGTTGAACTAGAAAAGGATTTGCTCAAGTTCCATTTTAGCACCACCCCTACTGGCGGCAGCGGTCAAAAAAATCAAAAACAACCTGTCACAACGTGATGGCATTGACATTCCTTTTAGAGTTATCATTATTAGTGATGACTCTAGAAGGAGTGCATAAATGGCATTTTTGAAACGTATTGGTCTATTTGTTCTAACGAACGTCCTTGTGATCGTCACGATCGGGATTGTTTGGTCTATCGTCAGCCGCTTCCTGGGTATGGCGGGATTGAATTCCTATATTCCGTTCCTGATGGCTTTCTGTGCCGTTTGGGGTATGGGTGGCGCGTTCATTTCTTTGCTGATGTCCAAGTGGATGGCGAAGATGTTCCATGGCGTGAAAATCATCGACGCCAACAATCCAAATCCGGAACTTCGCAATCTGGTTAACAAGGTTCATGAGTTCGCAAGACGCGCTCAACTCCCTAAAATGCCAGAGGTTGGTATCTACGAATCCGTGGACATCAACGCTTTTGCGACAGGTCCTTCCAAAAAGAACTCTTTGGTTGCGGTTTCCACAGGCCTTCTGCAAAGAATGAATGAAAAAGAAATCGACGGCGTTCTGGCCCACGAAGTGGCCCACATCGCCAACGGTGACATGGTGACCATGACTCTGATCCAGGGTATCGTGAATGCCTTTGCGATGTTCTTCTCCCGTATCCTGGCGGGCCTTGTGGCTGCCAACGTGGATGAGAAGTACCGCGAGATCGTTCGTTTTGCCGTGACGATCCTGGGTGATATTGCCTTCACTATGCTGGGCTCCATCGTGGTGAATTACTACTCTCGCAAACGTGAGTTCCGTGCGGATGCCGGGGGCGCGAAGTATTCTTCCCGCGACAGCATGGTTGCAGCTTTGCAAAAACTGCGTTCTGTGTATGATCTGCCAATTCCACCGGAAGAAGGTCAGACTGCCACTTTGATGATTTCCAACCGCGACAAAGGTGGAATCGCCAAATTGTTCATGACTCACCCTCCGCTGGAAGTTCGTATCGAAGCTCTTCAGCGCGGTCGCTTCTAAGACGACCAGCAAGACCGCCTGCAGCGGAAGGCCAACTTTAGAATGGCTTTCCGCCCTGCGGGGTTGTTTCTTCCTCTGAATGCGCATACCCTTTTCGTATGCCTCGTATAGTACTAGCCCTGACATTCTTCTCTGTGATTCTTGGTTGCGCGACCACCTCGCGTTTTGATTCCCGTATCGACAAGCGTCTGACTCCGCCATTGCCGAACTTTATGGCTAAATGGAGATCTGCTCCTGTTTCAGACCTGGAAAAACTGGAAGTTGGTTCCAACGAAAACAACATTCTGTGGTGGAAGACCTACACCGTTTCCATGGCCAAAAAAGAAAAACAGCCCCAACAGGCCTGCGCCGGCTTCACGCGCCTTTCTTTGATTCCGGAATTCCCCTTGCATGATCTGGCTTTGCTACGTGCCTACGAGTCCTGTGAACGCATTAACACCCTGGCAGAACTTCCCGCAAACGTGGCGCCGTGGTACCGCGAGCTTTATATCGACATCAAACTGAAACAGGCTTTGGCTTCCGAAGAACTTCAGGATGATCTGCCGGCGTACATTGAAAAAGCCCGCGCGGAAAGCAATAAAAAGAAAAAAGAAGAATACTACATGAAAGCCCTTTTGATCGCGCAAAAGCTCGAATTAAAAGAGGACATTCAAAGCATTCAGACACAATTATATAAAAACTCTCCGCGCCTGAACCCGCTGCCGGCTTACAAGGATCTCAGTGCAGTAGCTTCGGATTATCGTTTCCACCGTGAATTTGATCAGGCTCTTGCGACCTACAAAAAAATTCTAGCGTCCAAAGAAGCCACGGCAGACGAACAGTTTCAGGCTTTGAAAAACATCCGCCAAACCTACAAGGTGGCCCAGCGTCGCACAGAATACATCAACGCGACGGCGGATGTTGTAAACTGGTCCAAAACTCAGTTCCAGAAAAACAAAAAAGACCGCCGTTCGATTGCTCGCTTCCATGATTCTCAAGTGCTGTTTGCAAAAACCCTGTGGACGGAGGATCAAACATCGCGTGCGGTGAAAGTATTGAATGAAACTCACCGCCTGCTTCGTGGGTCCTACCCGATGGATGAGGTTTACTTCATCCTGGGCCGCATCGACGAAGAAAAAGGTGATTTCAAAAAAGCCCTGGAATATTTCGAAGCCAGCTATCAGCAGCCCGTCAGCTTTGCTGGATTACGCGACAAGATTGCGTGGCTGAAATCCTGGAACTACTACAAACTTTCCCAATGGCCTGAGGCCAAAAGCAGTCTTGAGCAAATGAAGGACCTGGTGAAGGATTCTTCCGACAAGGCGCGCGCCCGTTTCTGGCTGGCTCGAACGCTGAAGAAGCTTGATCAAGCCCCGGAAGCCCAAGTCGAACTGCAAACCCTGATCAAAGAAGATCCGCTGGGTTACTATGGTGTCTTGGCTTACCGCGAACTGGGTTGGGAATTCCCCCCACTAAAAGTGGATGTGAACGAGTTGCAGGGTTTAAGCCTGTTTTCGATTGAAGAACTGGATGTGCAAACACGCATGACAACCGAATGGCTGATTGCGGTGAACGAAAAGCCCTTTGCGGAAAAGATCCTGAACATCGCCGTGGATGATCTTAAAAAACGTAATGTCACTGCTGAAAAGACCTGGCTTGCGGTATCTTCAGGCTATGCCCGCTCAGGCCTTTACCTGCCTTTGTTCTCGGCCATAGGGGCCTTGGAACCGCAGGTGAAGGATCGTCTTTTGAACGACCACCCGGATCTGCTGTTCCCTCAAGCCTACGGCGATATCATAGCTACAGCTTCAAAGAAAAGTGGCGTGCCGCAGGAATTTATTTTCTCGATCATCCGCCAAGAATCCGCATTCAATCCGGAAGCACGCAGTCCTGTCGACGCTTTCGGTTTGATGCAGCTTCTGCCAAGCGTAGCCAAGCAACTGGCGAAACAAAACGGCCTGCCTTATGGAGAAGCTCTTGATCTGTACAAGCCTGAAATCAACGTCCCGCTGGGCGCTTTTGAATTAAAAAACCTTATGCGCAAATATAAGGATCAGTACATTCTGGCAGTGTCCGGCTACAACGCCAATGACAGTGCGATCCGCGGCTGGCTAAAAACCCGCTACCGTGATGATTCTGTCGAATTTATTGAAGAGGTCCCGTACGAAGAGACAAGGTCTTATATCAAACTGACGATGCGAAATTACGTCTTCTATCAAAGACTGCTTCATCAGGACAAAGGCTCGCTGTTCCCGGAAGAACTGCTGAAGCTTTCCAAATAGCTTAAAATAAAAAAGCCCCCCAACAAGGTGGCTTTTTTTTATTTAGATATCCAATCCCAAGCTCCGACAAAACAGCTTTCGGCGTTCCGGACTAAAAATGTATTTCAGTTCTATCAATGAACGAAATCGCTCATGAAATTGCATTCCCGTTACGATGAATCCCGCCTTTAATTTCGGAATCAGGACTGACGGATTGTTGGGGTGATGAATGCTTGTAATAACCTGAAACCCCTCCTCGCGAAGCTTATCAAGCGTGCATGTCAGGAGTTGAGAATAAAGACCCTTACCCCGGAAGGATGACAGCACCGCTGAATTTTGCATATAATAGGTTTCAGCATCAGTCGCGTGACCATAATGCCACCCCACGATACTTCCCTCAAAGAAAACAGCCAAGCGAAGTCTGTACCTCTGATCCGACTTGCGACGCTCATCTATTTTCACCTGCGCGTGGGGATCATCAAAAGGCACCGCACCCGAGTCATGCCTGTTCGAATAGACCGAAGCAAAGTGCTGATCCAAGCAGGCGTTTAGCTCCGCCGCAGAAACCTCTTTCACCGAAAAGCCATCCCCAAGGTCTTTTGAAAACATCTGTGCCGCCCGTCTTAGGATCGTAGATTGATAATTACTTAGCGATTGCAGAATGTGTTGGCCACAAGACCGGCTTGGGCTGCTGTGTATTCGGGATAGTCTGCGTAGATGGTATTAGTCAAATCCAACAGGTCGGAATTTTCATTCCATTTGTATTTCAGACTCTGATAGCTCAGCTCGCGCAGATCGTAACGCTTTTCCAGCGTCACCGCCCCGCCATTCAGCTCAGTCACTGTGACAACCAGTTCGTTGCCGACTTCGGAATCCACGGCGCCCGGCTCTATGGCCCAAGTGCCTTTAATCACGCAACTTGTGCCGACACCGGCCTGGTCAAACAAGGCCTCGGTTTGTTCAAAGTCGCCGTTGGCTTTCAGATCCATTTTAACGTAATGAAATTCGCTGCCGGTGTCAGTACCGGTTTCGGTTTGATTGTGGAAGGTGGCGTCTTCGCTCAGGCTTCCCAAATCCAATTCGCCCGATCCCACGGTCTGGTTGCACGAGATCAGGAACAAAGCGCTGAAGGTCAGAAACATTCTAAACTTTTTCATGTTCTTCTCTTCGGTTAAGGGCCTCCAGGCTTTAGTTTAAACCATTCCGGCAGTATCTATATAATGTATGCCTACACTGGCCCGACCGACTGTCTCAAGATGAGATCAAACCCTTTCGTGCTTATGCTAGCCCTTTAAATTCCGATAAGTGTTTGTGGAGAAAGGGGAATACTTCATGTTTTCTCGCAAGATGATTGTTGCAGCTGGCTGTTCCGGTTTGGTGTTTTTTGGTGGACTGGGTCTATACCTGTATTCCTCTGAAGAACATTCCCCTTCCCGTTCTCAAAGCTCCAAAAAAGACAGTACGCGTGCCTTGGAAAAATCCTTCATCACTTCCCAGACTGACAAAGTCATCGATGAACCCAGTGCTCTTTTCAACGACCCCGCAATCAGTCAGGCCTGGGGTTTGAAAAAATCCGATGCGGCCCGCGCGTGGTCCGTCACCAAAGGCAGTCGTGATATCGTGATTGCCGTGATCGACACCGGCATCGACATCAAACACGAAGACTTGGCCAGCAACCTTTGGCGCAACCCTGGCGAAACCGGCAAAGATTCCAAGGGCCGCGACAAAGCCACCAATGGCATCGACGATGACGGCAATGGCTTCGTCGATGACGTCTATGGCTGGAACTTTGTTTCCAACAATCCAAAACTGGATGACAACCACGGACACGGCACGCATATCGCCGGTATTATTGGTGCAGAAGCTGGAAACGGCAAAGGCATCACTGGTATTGCTCCGGAAGTCAGCCTGATGATTCTGAAATACTATGACCCAAAGGTTCCAGGCACAGACAACTTGAAAAACACTGTCGCCTCCATTCGCTATGCGGTGAAAATGGGCGCCCACATCATCAACTATTCCGGTGGTGGTACCGAATTTTCACAGGAAGAACATGATGCCATCGCCGAAGCCGAGAAAAAGGGCATCCTTTTTGTCGCGGCTGCGGGGAATGAAAGATCGAACTCGGATCAGCATCACTACTACCCGGCCGATTATAAACTGAGCAATATTATCTCGGTCACCGCGATTGACCCAAGCACGCAAGTCCTGGCGTCTTCCAACTATGGTGTCGAGACCGTGGATATCGCGGCTCCGGGCCAGAACATTCTGTCCTGTCTACCGGGGAACTCTTACGGTTATATGACCGGGACTTCCCAAGCCACGGCGTTTGTAACCGGTGCCGCCGCCCTGGTGATGGCCCACAAGCAGTCCTTTATGGCGGGCGATGTGAAAAAATACATCCTGGCAACAGGTGATGCCCAGTCTCAGCTGGCTTCCAAAACCCGCACCTCCCGTCAGTTGAATCTGTACAAAGCACTGACCATCTTGGATCAGGGTGTGGGCGCCACAGGTGTGATTGCCGTGAATACGGCGAATATGAAAAGTTTCAGTGGGGACCCTAACGACAAGAATTCCCGCGCGGCGGAAGACGGCGTTGACGCCACCGCCAAAGAGATGAGCCACTTTGGCCGGTCTCTGATCGATGCCATGGGCACCAAAGTTCGCCCAAGCAAACTCGGTACAAAACAAGAGAACGAAGGCTTCTAATACAAACCTTCCCATCTGTTAAAAAAGAAGAGCCGCAAAGGCTCTTTTTTTTATCCAAAAAAATAGGTCAAAACGAACTGCTCAACTAACGCACTCCGCCCTCGCTACGAGGGCGGAGTGCGTTGATCTTAAAACGGCAATAGAAAGAATTAAACACAAGCCAGCCCTTCTGCCGCTGTCTAGAATCTTGACAGACCTGTCGGTTTTTCCCAGGGGTCTTGCGCTGCTGGGAAAAGCCCCTACCTTGTGGCACACTCCCCGCCATTCGGGGGCATTCCATGAATAAATTTGTTATTTTAGCTGTTCTTCTTCTTTCCTCAGTCTCTGCCTTTGCGGACCTGGATGGAACTTTCGAAAAAATCCGCAATCAGGCCCGCCACTATCGTGACCCCGGTGCGGTTTGCGAAGAGGTCGCTCGTGCTGAGTTTTCTGAAAAATACCCTGCGCCCCAATACGAAGTGATCGTGGGAATTGCCTACAACCTGAAAGGTCGCACCGTGGGCGAACTGGACATGGTTTTGATGGATCACAATACGCAAAAAGTTGCGATGGTGGGCGAAGTAAAATGTTACAGCAACCTGAAGAACGGCCTGACCAAAGCCAAACAACAGCGCAAACGCTTCCTGACTCATTTGGGATCCGGCGCACCTTTGGAGTTCATCAACACTTCCACTGGTGAAAAGTACGCTTATGACAAATTCCAATATGTGCGTGATTTCATCTCTGTATCGCAAAAAGGCGGAAAGGCCGTGGGCTTTGATGTAGAGCTTGAGCACAACTTGGATGAAATGACCCAGTTGCGCGACAGAATCATCCACTGCCAAAAAGACAATCTCTGCCCTGTGCCGTAAAAGTCTCTCCTGCCTTGCATTTCAAGTCTGGATCGTGCCAGACTTGATTGCACAGGGGGAACTTTATGAAATCGGTATTTTCAGTATTCATTTTCTTGCTAGGTCTGTCTGCCCACGCCGAAGTCGGCTTCAAAAACGGAAATCAAAAAACAGCTGTTCTTGCTCAAGGCCGAATCGTCGTCCACTGCTTCGGCAATGGCTCCAATCCCGGAGGACCTTCTTATGGTTCCTTCGTCTGCCGCGAAGAGATTCTAACAGCCGGGGAATATGACTTCTTCGTTGGCCCTGCGGGAGTTAAAGGTGACTCGGTCACACTGACAGCCCTGCACCAGGATGGTTCTCAAAGAACTAAAACTGTTGATTACGACAGCGCCAAAGGCCAAAGCAAGAAATCCATCAATCTGTGGATCGCAACCTTACTACAACGCCCGCTTCTGGATCCGGGCACAAACACTGTCAGATACAAAATCACATCCAACGGCAAAGTGACAGCCTCTGGGGAATTCATCGCCGAAATCAAAGACGGCGGCACAAAAAACTGCTCCAGAAACGGCAGCTACACATCCAACATGCCGTCCGACTGCCAAAACGGCACATCAATGTGTCGCCGTTACTTCAACGAAAACAACTACTGCCTTTAATTAATTGATAAAGAAAAACTAAAAAGGCTCCCGATGGGAGCCTTTTGTTTTTTAATCCAAGAAATCGGATGCGGAAATCTTTCCCTTAATCATTACAATGAGGCCGGCCGCCATACACGCCAGCGCCACGCCCACCCCAATCAGGTTGCGGTGACCAAGATTGATCATGCCCAACAAAATCAAAAGTGCGCTCAGACCAAACGGACCCCAGTACATGTACTTGTTCCATTTTGGCTTCACGCCAGCATCTTTCGCCGTCGGCTTTTGGCTCAAACCCACCATCATCAAAGAATTGATACGCGCGATCATCTGATCGCACTGTGGATCCCCGCCTTGCGCGGTCTTTAGATCTTCGTACTTCAAAATAGCAAAGCGCAAAGCATCCAGCTCATGACAGGAACGGATGAACTCGTCATGAAGCTCTTCGTTGTCGAAGTTTTCAACCAGGTTCTTCCACTTGCGCACAAGGCTTGGCTGAGCTTTCAGGGAAGGGTCCTTTGGCAGGCCTTCCAGCTTTTCAAAGATCACATGGCAAGAGTAACACTCTTTCGCACGACGACCGTTCAAAGCCCCACACTTCGGGCAGCCCTTCATCTCTTGAGCACCCGGCTCCATCGCCATGTCATCTTGTCGCTTAGCAGCAAGAACGAGCTCGCTTTTCTCCAATTCTGGAGCGGATTCGACAGGTGATGCCTCTTCAGCTTCAAGAGAAACTGCAAAACAGATCACATTCGCCGGATCCTGAGGAGGATATTCGAAACTAAATCTGCCCTCGCAGGAAATGCACTGAAACAGCGGCGACTCCGTCTGGATGTCGTCGTTTTCAACCTCGTACAATTTCGCGCATGATGGGCATCTGATCTTCAATTTCACGTGGACTCACTCACTCTTTATGTTACTAATACCATGATGAAGAGATGGTTTCAATTTTTCAAGCATAAAGCCTACGATTTTCGTTGGGCGATTCTCTCCGGAATTCTCGTCGGCACAAGTTACATTCCGTTTCCTCCTTGGGCGTTGATCTTCTGCTACACGCCTCTGTGGATTTACGTGACCGAAGAATCCTCGTCGGTGAAGAAATCTTTCTGGGCCGGATGGATCACACAATTCATTCTGACCTTGATCGGCTTTCATTGGATTGCCTACACTGCGCATGAATTCGGTCAGCTTCCGTGGGCTGTGTCCTATCTGGCGCTGCTGCTTTTTTGTGCGTTTATGCATTTGTATATCCCGGTGGCCGTGGCCGCGGGAACCTGGCTGCGCCTCAGATTCAAGCTTTCCGGCGGACAGACGCTGTTTACGATCGCTCTTTTGCATGCACTTTTGGAGCGAACCTGGCCGGTGATCTTTGAGTGGCATCTTGGCTACACTCTGATCTGGTCGAAAATTCCGATATATCATCTGGCGGATCTGGTCGGCTTCCACGGGCTTTCCGCTGTGGTATTGCTTTTTAACGCCTGGATGGGTTACGTGTGGCTGAAACAAAGCTTTGTCAAAAAAGCCTTAAGTCACCTGTCACTGCTGGCGCTGACTTTTGCTGCTTTGGTGGGCTGGGGCTTCTGGCACGGCAAAGCCTGGAACAAGTTTGACGGCGAAACCAAGGCCACCGTGGTTCAGGCCAACATCGGCAATCTGGAAAAGATCTATGCGGAACAGGGCCGCGCCTATCAGGAAGTCATCACCCGCAAGTTCCTGGATCTGTCTTTTGCTGCTATGCAAAAGCACCCGCAAACCGACATCCTGATCTGGCCGGAAACGGCTTTCCCGGATTATCTGGATCAGCATCTTTTGGACCGCAAACACGCACAGATCCTGATTTCAGGGCTGCAGCCGCTGGGCCGTCCATTGATTACCGGCGCTTATTCCAAAGATCCCAAGGCCGATGAAAAACAAGACACGTCCACTTACAACGCCCTTTTCCTGGTGGATCCACTGGGTAACAATCTGGACAAACCTTACCGCAAGACCGAGCTTTTGGCGTTTGGCGAATATCTGCCACTGAGCGAGCAGTTCCCGTTCCTGCTGAAGCTTTTGCCGTTTGTTTCAAACTTCGGCCGCGGCCATGGCCCGGAAGTGATGAAGTGGGAAACTGCACAAGGTTCAATTCGTTGGGGTGGGCAGATCTGCTATGAAGGCCTTTACCCGTCCTTCACCCGCGGCCTTGCTGAAAAAGGCGCTGATATTCTGGTGAACGTGACCAACGACTCGTGGTTTGGAAAAACCTTTGAGCCGCAACAGCACCTGTACATGACTCTGGCTCGTGCGATTGAAGTGCGCCGTCCTTTGGTGCGTTCAACTAACACCGGGGTCAGCACCGCTGTTTTGGCAAACGGTGACGTTCTACAAAAATCACCACTCCATGAAGAATGGAGCGGACAGTTCGTGATAAAGTATCTTAAAAACGCTCCCCTTACTTTCTTTGTCCAATGGGGTCATTGGGACTGGATTGTTATTTTGCTTGTGCTGGGAGCAGTGATTGGCCGAGGAGCCCTTAATGCAAGATCTCGTCGTTCTTGACTGGATAGAAATTCTAGAAAAAATCAAATCCCACGCCACCAGTGACATGGGTCGTGAAGCCATCATGCAGACGGAGCCGCTAAAAACTCCGCAAGAGGCTCACGCAAGCTTTCAGGAAATCAACAACGCCACGGAAGTCTTAAACCAAGGCATCCGCCCGTTCATGACCAGTCTGGATCTTTATTCGACCTGGATTCTGCGCCTGAAAAAAAATGCGGTCCTAAAAACTTTGGAAATGAAAGACGTCAGAAGCTTCTGTTTGGAAGCGCTGGCTTTGAAAGAAGCCCTGCACCCGGTGCAAAACGACTGGGCCCAGCGCATTCACCAAAGCCTGATGAAGGCCGAGGAACCCGTATCCGCCATTGACCAGATTCTGACCCCAAGCGGAGACATCAGATCTGACGCCAGCGAAACCCTGTTCCGACTTTTCCGCGAAAAAGAACGTCTGGCGCGCGAAGTGCAAAGCACTTTGGATCGTCTGGTGAAAGATCATCAGATGGAAAACGTGCTTCAGGACAAGTACGTCACCACCCGCGACGGTCGCTGGGTTTTGCCGGTTCGAAGCGGCATGCAGCACCACCTGCCGGGCGTGATCCACGGGTCTTCACAAACCAAGCAGACCGTGTTCATTGAACCGGAAAAAGTAATCCCGTCCAACAACCGCCTGCGCCAGATCGAGGTGGAAATTGAAGACGAGATCGAAAGACTTTTGACGGAACTTTCCCGTTATCTGTCTTCCAAGTCTTTGGACATTGAAAGCTCGCAAGTGCTGATGAAAGACGCCGACGTGCGTTTTGCCCAAGCCCAGTTTGCCAATCAGGTGGAAGCCCACCCGATTGAGTTTTCTGATGACAGCATGGAGCTGATCGAAGTTCGCCATCCGCTGCTGCAACTGTCTGGCAAAAAAGTGATCGCCAATACGGTGCTGCTAGAAGGTCACAAAAGTATTTTGCTTTTAAGTGGTCCCAATGCCGGCGGTAAAACCGTGCTATTGAAATCCATCGGTCTGGCGGCGCAAATGGCCCGCTGTGGTCTGCCGATTTGTGCCAGCGAAACCTCCAAACTGCCGTTCTTTAAAAATGTTCTGATCGGCATCGGGGATGCGCAAAGTGTGGATGAAGAGCTTTCCACCTTTGCGGCACACTTGAAAATTTTAGGCAAAGCCGCGTCTGTCAAAGGCCGCGACAACCTGATTCTGATTGATGAGATCTGCGGATCCACCGATCCGGAAGAAGGCAGCGCCCTGGGACGCGCCTTCATCGAAGAGTTCTCTAACAACGACGTCTTTGCTGTGATCACGTCCCACTTGGGGCCGTTGAAATCCGGCTGGGACGAGCAAAGCCGTGTTTACAACGGAAGCCTGGAATACGACCCGAAAACCGGCCGTCCGACTTATTCATTCCTGGCGGGTATCCCCGGTGATTCCATGGCGATTCAGACCGCGAAACGCGTGGGCGTTGCACAGACCATCGTTCAGCGCGCTTTGGATGTGCTGGCTCCAGCCACGCGGGCGCGTCTGGAAGGTCTTGAACAGATCGAACAACTGAAGGCTGACATCAATCTTTTGCAGGACCACCTGAAAAAAGAAACCAAGAAAGCCACCGAGATGAGGCGCAAGTATGAAGGCATGCTTGAGCAATTCAACAAGGACAAGGACGAATGGTTGCAGCGCACGGTGAAAAAAGCCGAACGCAAAGTGGAAGAAGCCATTGCCCACGCCAAAGCCGATGAGACCTTCAAACGTCACACCGCTTTGCAGGAGATCAAATACAAACTGCCAGAGATCGTAAAAGCAAAACCGATCACGCAACCAGGCGCCCCGGAAACCGCCGAAGAATTTGGCAAGAAGTTCCCACCGGGATCCAAAGTGTATGTGCCGACCTTAAATCAGGACGGCATTATTCAGAGCACGCCAAATTCCAAGGGCGAGGTCATGATTTTGTCAGGCTCTGTGCGCTTGCAACTGCCATGGACTATCCTGAAGCCTGCGGGTAAACCGTCCAATCCGACGTCCCAGCTGATCCGTCAAAGTTCCAACATCACCGTGGCTTTGGCTGACGATGATCGCACGCTGGATCTGCGCGGTCGCACGGTCGAGGATGCCTTGCAGGAACTTGAATTGGCATTGGACAAAGCCGCTCAGGCCCGCGAAGATCGTATTAAGATCATCCACGGTCACGGCACCGAAGCCTTGAAGAAAGCTGTGCGCACGTACCTGTCCCGTTCCATTTACGTAAAAAAATGGAAGGCAGGTTCACCAGAAGGTGGCGGCGACGGCATCACGTGGGTTGAAATCGGCGAAGCATAAGGACCTTTTATGACATACGTGAATATGGTTTTGAATCACCCTTGGTTTAATCTGTTTGTGCTTTGGTCCCTGTTGGGACTGGGTGTGGGCGTGATTGCCAAGATCATCATCCCCGGCAGCGAAAACATGGGATGGATTCGGACAATTCTTTTGGGGCTGGCGGGATCTTTCATTGGGAACTTCCTGACGCCCAAGGTTTTTCACTGGCCCAAGTACAACGCCTTCAGTTGGGAAGGCATCGCCATCGGCATTGGTGGCGCCGTGATTCTGGTTCTGGTGAACCGGGTCGTCACAAGATCCTAGCCGATACGTCGGCTTTATTGACGCAACTTAAGCGCGCCCCTTAAAAGGCGCGCTTTTTTTTTATTTATTCAACAAAGTTAGGCTCTGGAACTGGTGGCGGAGTTTCACGCTTGGGATGACAGACCACTCCACACTTCACAAAACAGCCCCGGCCGGTGTTCCAGCAGTATTTCGCAATCGGCATCATGTCGGATGGGCAGCTAAGGCGATTGGCCTCAAAAATAGGCTCCACCACGAAGTTTTCTTGAGTTTCCTGAAGATTGACCACTTCCTCAGCAGCAAAAGACGTGGCACTTGACAAGGCCACCACTGCAAAGAGAGATAGAACGAATGCTTTCATATATTCTCCTGGGTTATGATTGATGTATGCGATCCGGGATCAGGCTAAAAGGAAGCACCTTGGACTTGCTATTGATTTCAGATCGGCGTGCCGGAAATCAGCGACAGAAAGAATGAATATGTTAATTGAAGACTACAACATCGCAAGCTGGATCATTTCAAAGACACTGGCGCTGTCTTACTTTGTCGCCTTTTTGTCTTTGCTGCCGCAGGTGTTGGGCCTTTATGGTTCACAAGGCATTTTGTCGATTGATCATCTTTTAAATCTTTTGGACAAAGAACTAAAAGCCGAACGCTTCTATCATGTTCCCAGTCTGTTCTGGTTTTCTTCTGGCGATCTGACTTTGAAATTTTTCTGCTTTGTCGGCATGACGGCGTCTTCACTGGCGTTTCTGGGGTTTTCCCAAAGCTTCATGTTTCTGACCTGTTTCATTTGTTATCTTTCTTTTGTCAGCTGCGGACAGATTTTTTTAAGTTACCAGTGGGACAGTCTGCTGCTGGAACTTGGTTTCCTGGGATTGTTCTTCGCTCCGTGGCAGTGGGAATGGATTCCGCTGGCGGCGCACAATCTGCACCCGATCATGCTGGGGCTGGTGATTTTCCTGTTGTTCAAACTGATGTTCTTGTCTGGCGTAGTGAAGCTTACACATAAGGATGGCAGCTGGAAGGATCTGACGGCTTTGACCTATCATTACTGGACACAGCCGCTGCCAACACCCGTGGCTTACTTCGCCCACAAGATGCCCCGCTGGTTCCAAAAAATGAGCACTGTGATCATGTTCTTTATCGAGCTAGCCTGCCCGTTCCTGATGTTGGTGCCCGGAAAGACCCAGATCGTCGCTGTCGGCCTTTTGTTGTTTCTGCAGTTTTTAATCATACTGACGGGCAACTATGGTTTCTTTAACCTGCTGACTTTGGGGCTGTGTCTGTCAGTACTGCCGGATTCTGAGTGGGGGTTCAGAATTAACTGGGTTGAAGCCACCACCCTGCCGACAGCAATAATGGTGATTCCGGCTCTGATCTTGGTTCCGTCATCGCTGTTCTGGATTTTAAAAACACTTTCTGAAAACAGCACGAAGCTAAACTTCATGCTTCCGTACATGCGCTTCTTTTACCCTTTCCGCATCAACAATCCTTATGGTTTGTTCGCCGTGATGACAAAGACCCGTCCGGAAGTGGTTCTGCAGGGAAGTAACGACGGACTTCACTGGGAAGACTATGAATTCCAGTTCAAACCTGGCGGCCTTAAAAAAGCCCCCCCGGTGTGTGCCCCACACCAGCCGCGCATGGACTGGCAGATGTGGTTTGCAGCTCTTGAAAATTTCAACGAAAACATGTGGCTGCAGAACCTCGCAACCCGCGTATTTGAACAATCCCCCGACGTGATGGCCTTGTTCAGCAAGGATCCCTTCAAAGGAACCTCACCAAGATACCTGCGTTTTGAACGATACGAATACCGCTTCAGCGAATTCAAAGACCTGCGCCAAAATGGCCAGTGGTGGGAACGCGTTCACTCAGGATCCTACGGCCCCGTATTTGGCAGGGATGATGGAACCGGCGAACCTGCTTAGGGACCGTAACTCTGAATTAAATTGAGATTTGTGCGCGCAAAGTGACACGCGTTGCGCGGCACCCCCTTAGAAGTTTGACGTTTCACTCTGGGAACGTTTCAGCATGAGAATGATGGAATCTGCAACCACCTGAAATCAGGTGGTTTTTTATTTTGTCTCAGTCTGACCTATGGCACCGCTGTTGCTTTATAGATTGGCATCAGGGGGCTTTATGAAAAATGCGAAACAAATCTTCACAACTCTTCTTACACTCGGTGCACTGTCCATGTTGACAGCTTGCGGATCCAGCCAGCAGGTAGCAGGCTCTACGGATTCTTCCAGCCGCACACCGGTAACAGATATTGGTTCTGCATCTTCTAAAGCTTTGGCTTATTGCAATCAGGCTTCGGGCAACGACATCATCGGTAAAATGAAGGTCTTCGTTGATTCCAGCAACTATGTTCGCATGGAATACGTTTACCTTCGCCTGACTTCACTGCCAGCGACTTTCAAAACTGGTGGCTCTTATATCTCTTTGTGGAAATGGCTGGCGAACCCATCCGGTTACACAAACCTGGACACTTCCGCTTTGAACTTCGCTTTGATGAACCCGGCTAACGGTCAATACCTGACTGGCTGGAAGACGACTTTGAAATGGTCTGATGTTGTGACTGTTGCTTCCGGCATGGGCTACACCGATCCACAGACTTTCTTCAACAATGTAAACATCCTGGTTGATCTGAAAGATCCAAATGGTGAATACGATGCTTTGAAGATCTCTAACTACGATGCTTCCACCAACAAAGCGATCAACACAGTTGACGGTCTGTTGCCACTGTTCTCTGCAAACCCAGCAGACTACGCTAACGACGGCGGCTCTACCCGCGCCGGTGTTCTGCAGAAGCTGCACCCGTTCTATGGCAAGTCTGGTCAGTTCACAACTTCCCAGTTCCAGTCCATGGCAAACAACTACTGCTTCTAATTAGACCCCACCCCCAAACGCAAAAAAGCCACTCTTCCCCCAGAGTGGCTTTTTTCGTTTTTAAAAACGGCAATTTTAACGGTTGGTCAAAAAGGTTCAGATGCAAGGCGGAGGTGGGTCCTCGCAGCGCAGGCGTGCTCCTGCACGTCGAAGCGAGAAGCCCCGCCGACAACGCAGTCAGATGGGCCTTTTTCACCGACCGTCAGTGGGCGGATTCCTGGCTGACTTCTTCGGCCTGTAGGTTTTCGCCTTGGCGGTAGCGGTCGGCCAGCGTCTTGTCGGTCGTTGGGAACGAGAACAGCAATGAATGAACATTGGAGTCTTCGTCTTCCTGAGTGACCGCGATATAGATCAAATCCTTGGTGGTTTCGTGATCCGGGAATTCGCGGATGAAGCTGACCAGGATGTTTCCATCCAGATCGTTCTTGCGCCAGATTTCATCCGCGCTTTCGATGGTTTCTTCACGAAGCTCAGCGAAGTCCTTGAAATTTTCCTGCGGAATGTCTTTTTCGCCACGCACTTTCAGCATGGCGGAGTAAAGACCCATGGCCAAAGGATCTCCCTCGCCCATCGCATCGCCTTCGACGGATCCAGCGGAAACTTCTTCAAAGGTTTTATCGTAAACCATTTCACCGCGCTGATAGTTCTGCCACACGCGGCTGTCTTTGGATGGGAAATGGATGAACACGAATGAAGGGTACTCGTCTTCACTGGATACGTAAGCTACAGCGACATATTTGAAGGCATCTACACCTTCTTCGAAACTTTTAATGAAGTGATAGATGGCAAAATCTTCGAAAGTCTTGTCATCCATCCAAACTTCATCTGGTTCGTCCAATGTGGACTCCAAATAATGCTCGCGTTCAATTTGCTCTTCGTCAGTGAAATCCTCGGCCGAACGCAGAGCAATATACTCTTCTTCCAGCTTATCGATGGCGCTTTGGAAATAGCCAAACAGGTCTTTTTCATTCTCAAAAATCAGTCCAGCAGCCTCATCAACCAAGATGAGTTCTTTTTCAGAGGAGGTGCTTGGTTTCTTCTTTGCGCGGGTCTTTGTTTTCGCCATTCGTTTCGTATCCTTCACCTTTTTATTATTGAGACAATCCGTTCTGCCAACAACTAGAAAAAAGACACTCTCGACGGCCCCTGTCATAGAAGCATTTTTGGTCTTGCAACTGTGGACAATATTCCTCACCATTCAACTTAAGACGTCAGCAGGAGGCGCTCTTGGTCAACATAGAAGAAACAAGTCTGGAACGAATGGAAGCTTTGCTGTCTCATTCCGCCATGGGTGTTCATGTTCTTTTTGACAACAAGTCTATCGCCACGGTCCTTAAGGAAGTGGCAGACGATAAGGACTTCTACAGCTTTGATAAGATGAAGAAGGTCCAGGATGTCATGACAGAGCTGATTGCCAAGAAAACCTACTTCGAAAAAATGGCCTATTTGCAGGCACTGGATCAGGATTCCTACCAGATGCTGGTCAGGGCCTACTTCCACATCGTGGAAAACACGGTCCGCGCCAATCACGAACACGCACACTAACGAAAACGGGAACTAAAAATTCCCGTTTTTTCGTTTAAAGTTTGCACACTTTCCCCGACTTGCTTCGGCCAATTTGGGATCTTCGATATTTCGTCTAAAGCTTAGAGTATTAATTCGACATCACCGCGCTTATTTAATGCGATGTGCCGACAGAGTGCTATTCTGAAGAGGTCGGATTTGGTGTCTTTCAAGATTCCCACCGCAAAGCCGATAGGAAGAACTGTGAAATATCGGATCTTCTTATCGGCTTTCTTATTTGTTCTGCTGCCGGCCTTTGCACAGGCCGAGTACCGGGTCTTTGTTCTGAAGATCACAAAAAGATCCGCCAACCCTCAGGCACAACAACCCGAGACGCAAGACTTCCGTCTAGTCGAAAGCACCCTGGATCACGTCCAATACCGCTATTACTATCCGGTGGCCGCCGATGAAGAGGTCACTTACATCGATACTTGGCGCTGTTATGGGCGCACCAGTGATTTCCAGCCCCACTGCCCCAACCCGAAAGGCCAGATTCCTGCCGAGCCCAACCCGGCACCTTAAAACCTGTGTGTCGATTTGATACACTGATTTCATGTCGTCAATTGACAATTCCACGAGAAAAGCCCAGCAAGCGGATTTGAGTGAACTTCAAGCCGATCACGCGCGCAAAAAAAAGCAGCTCGTGAAAGAGAATGAAGCCCAGCTTGCTGATCTTAAAGACTACTACAACGACAAGAAGTCCGGTCTGCAAGAACAAAACAACGCCGCTATCAATCACATTCGCAAAAGCCAGCAAGAGGCCGCCGCCGAAGCCGTGGAAGACCGCCAGCGCCTGACTGATAAATACAATTCCAAAACCCAGGCACTGGCAAAGAGCTATGACGACAAACTGAACTCCACCCGCAACAAGCGCACCGAACAGATTGCCCAGGCTCAGACCGATTCCCGTCAGAAAGTGGCCAGCATTGAAAAAGATGCCAGCGAACGCGTGGAATACATCCGCACCAAAAGTGCTGATGACATCAAAGGCGCCAAAGAAAAATACAACCAGGACATGTCCCAGCTGAATGAATTCAGCGACCGCCGCCTGGAGCAGCAGCGCACCCAGAACGATGCCAGCCTGAAAAACGAAGTGGATCGTGGCCGCAACGTGCAAGAGCGCGTGCGCACCCGCAATGAAAAAGAATACGGCGAACTGCGTGCGCGCGGTGAAAAGGCTCTGGTTGTTGAAAATGAAAAGCAGCAAAAACAACTGGCTCGTCAGGACAGTGATTATGCCAAACGCTATGACCAGCAGCAGACCCAATGGGAATCCCGCGAAGGGAATCTGAACAAGCAGTACTCTTCCCGTCTGCAACACCAGAAAGTCGCTTACGAAAACGCTCTGGACAACCAGAACGACCGCTTCCAAAGCACTTACCAGCACACGGAAGATGCCAACCGCGAATCCTTGAACATTCAAAAGCAACGCTATGTGCGTGAACTGGCTGAAACCCGCAAAGACTTTGTGAAGGCCGCCAGCAAGTATTCGACAAAAGAAGCTGACCCGTTCTACAAGGTTGAAGACCGTGGCAGTCAGATGAAGGAAAATCCTGATTTCTATATTCTGCGCGCCTTTGTGCCAGAGCATGAAAAGGATTCCGTAAAGGTCACGATTCAGAATGATCGCGCGACCGTTTCAGGTCAGCGTTCTTTCAAGGACAAGATTGAAGAAGATAACAAAAGTGTCAGCAGCTCTAACTTCCAGACATTCCGGGAAGAGTTTGCTTTCGACAAGCCCGTCATCACCGAGGGCATGACCCGCCAGCGCGATGGTGACTGGGTTGTCTATCACATCCCTAAAGGGATCCCGACCCGCTTTCAACGTAAGGCTTAACAATCGTTTGCGCCGCCAGCAGATTTTCCAGGAAATAAGCCGACAACTGATGACGTCCTTCCACTGAAGCTTTTTTATAAAGGCTCAGTGCTTGTTGACGAGTTGTCGTTTCAGAAGTGCCCCTTCTGTCCGCGATTTCACGCAGGCTGAGGCCAAGAAGAATCAAACCACCGACTTCACATTCAGTTTTGGTAAGTCCCCATTTATCGAAATGAGTTTTGAAGTAAGCTTGAAATTCTTCAGGATGTTGTTTCATATCCGAAATTTAATCGGAATTTGTTTAAACTGTCATCATACAGAAGTACGCAGTACGAAATTATATTTTCTTCTCCCCGGGGTGGAGAGAAGGAATCAGCTGGAACGGGTGTTCCTTAGACTTTCATCAAATAACGAACTTCACGCATCACAAACGCAAGACGTGTTTGCAGATCCTGAAGCATTTCAAGATTGGCGTGCAACTGAGTCAAAGCATCGACTTCAACAACCGGTTTATCCGCCATTTCATGGTAAGCCTTGTGAGCCACAGGAGAGAAGGATTCAACAACAGACTCAGTCACCACAGCTTCAACTTGTGCGTTTTTATCCAATGTGATCACTCTCATCTTGTTCTCCTTCACCTGCGTTCTCAGGCGCGAAATCAAAGTCTAGTTAGCTTCTTTCAATTCCAACAACTTAAATAAACTTACATGGACATTTTACACTGCTCGGCGCTAGTACTCGCACTGCAGGGCTGACGAATCCACCTCAGCCAGATTCACCCGATCATCACCACTGGACAGATAGGTCGCCATCACAGAACCCGCGCCGTCCTTGTGTTTCAGGCCCAGGACGTGTCCCATCTCGTGAAGCACCAGGGCTTCAATATTGACCTCGCCAGATGACTTTCGTGCTGGGTTTACAGCCGTCGTCAGACGTTGATTATTCCAATAGAAATTAAAGTCATAGCCGTTCAAACGAATGTCGGCTTCCTTGATCAGGTCCCCGATCCAGTAAACACTTGTCCGGCCCTGTTCCGAAGCGCGGTTGCTTTCCCATGCATCCATCAAATAGATGATGTTCTGTCCGTCTTTGTGGGGAACAATCGGTCCGCTATAGCGCGGGTATTGAATGATATTGATAAGTTTACGTCCGGCGGTGCGTTCCCAGGTTTCTGCTGCACGCATGATCGCTGGCACCATTGAATCCGGAATAGAGGTATGCAGTTGCATCGTCACTGGAGCATCGCTTTTCCAGGAGATTCGTTCGCCATACACGTTTTGCACGAAACCACAGTCTTCCTGGGATTTCGGCGCACAGGCTTGTACTACTAATGCTATTGATAGGACCAATGCGGTCCCAAGCCACTTCCACATGCGAGCGACCTCCTCTGCCTTGATCTATTACAAGGAAAGGGCCACCTTGGCCGGCACCGAAGAATCACCCTAAGCCGCTGCTTTTATTGACCTATTCAATGGAGTCAGGAATCAGCCTTAAAACCACCCAACGCCAAGGAAAAGCCGTCAGGTTTAGCGACAGGTCCTTGGATTTAGCCTAAGTGCTTGATTTTATATGCAGTTTTCTCTGTAAAAGCTTTGAACACCCCTTCGCCGCAAAGTGTGGTGCAAAAGGATCCCAAACAAACTGGCCCGCCGATTGCTTTAGTAGGAAGTATGTCTCAAATAGAGACAATCGGACCCCACCCCAATCGGGGAAACCTTAGTGGTCCACACAACACATCCCACATCCTACCTTCCCTGGTGGTGAGCTGAAGAAAAGCTCCTCCCGCCAGCCGCGCGCGCGACGTTCAATCCTTGGAAAAAGACCGCATCTTTGATAAGTAAAAACCTTTCAACCAGAAAGGTTCCCCAATGATGAAACTGACAGTGATTCCCGGTGATGGTATCGGCCCTGAGATTATGGCTCAGGTCATTCGCGTTCTTAAACACGTACACGCTCCGTTTGAATACGAAGAGCACCAAGCTGGCGAAGTGGCTCTGAATTCTTTGGGCGAATTGCTGCCTCAGACCACCATTGATTCCATCAACAAAACCAAACTGGCAATCAAAGGCCCAACGACCACTCCGGTGGGCGGCGGTCACAAATCCATCAACGTGACCATGAGACAAAAGTTCGACCTGTACGCCAACGTGCGCCCGGTTCGCTCTTTGCCTGGTGTTCAGTGTGTTTGTTCTGACGTGGATTTGACCATCGTGCGCGAAAACACCGAAGACCTTTACGCGGGTATCGAACGCATGGTCGATGAAGACACTGCGGAAAGCATCAAACGCATCACGCGCAAAGGTTCTGAGCGCATTGCCCGTTACGCTTATGATCTGGCTCAGAAAACCGGCAAACCTCGCATGGCGATCGTTCATAAAGCCAATATCATGAAACTTTCTGATGGTCTGTTCCTGAAAGTGGCGCAGGAAGTGGGCTGGCAGTATCCAACCATCACGACCAAAGACGTTATCGTTGATAACGCCTGCATGCAGCTGGTGACCAAACCTCAGCAGTTTGACGTGATCGTGACTGAAAACCTTTACGGCGACATTTTGTCTGACTTGTGCGCGGGCCTTGTCGGCGGCTTGGGCGTGGTTCCGGGTGCAAACATCGGTGCGAATCACGCGATCTTTGAAGCGGTTCACGGTTCTGCACCGGATATCGCCGGTCAAAACAAAGCCAATCCAACTGCGTTGCTGCAATCTGCTGTGATGATGCTTCAGCACGTGGGCGAAAATGCCAAAGCCGATGCAATCATGAAGGCTTTGATCGCTGCTCTTTCTGACGTTAATGCAAGAACTGGTGACTTGGGTGGTAAAGGTACGACTGTATCCTTCACCGACGCTATCATCCAGCGCCTGGGCCACTAATATGACACAGTTGGTGATCTCTCCAGTTCGCACAGCGATCTTCCATCAAGGTGGGAATCTGGCGGAGTTCATCCTGGCTCATGTCGAAAAATCCCAATGGCAGGAAGGGATCCTTCTTGCCATCACTTCCAAGATCATCTCTTTGGCGGAAAACCGCCTGGTGCCTTTAAACAGCATCGACAAAAAAGACCTGATCCGCCGCGAGGCTGATCACTATTTGGGTGAAATCGGTCACGGCGTGTCCCTGACCATCAAAGAAGGTCTGCTTTTACCAGCTGCCGGCATTGATGAATCCAATTCTGAAAACGGCGATTATATCCTGTACCCGCATGATCCGTATCTTTCTGCCGAAAAACTGCGCCAGTCCCTTTGCGAGCGCACAGGACTTAAAAACCTGGGTATCATCGTGACGGATTCACACACCAGTCCTTTGCGTAATGGAGTGACCGGGATTGCGCTGTCTTTTGCAGGCTTTGATCCAGTTCGCAGCATGGTGGGTGAAAAAGACATCTTTGGTCGAGAGCTGAAAATGACCCAGATCAATCTCGCCGACAGTCTGGCTGTTTCAGCAGTCCTGATGATGGGTGAAGCCGCTGAACGCTGTCCGCTGGCCCTGATCTATAATGCTCCGGTGACCTTCAACGAAAATCCCCGTCGTGAGGATCTGCAGTTTGCTCCGGAAGACGACATGTACCTGCCTCTTTACAAACATCTCATGAAGTAGGGTTTGCCTGATCCCGGTTTTAAACTTAACATTGGTTACATGAAATCAATGTGTTTGCTTCTTGGATTCTGCCTGCTGATGTCTGCCTGTGCCACCAACCAAAAAAGCCGTCTGGCTGCCACCGGTGTCGGTATCGGTGTGGGTGCCGCGCTGGGTGCTGCCACCGCCCCTGAAGATGAACGTCCTGAACTGCATGCCCTTTACTGGGGTGGGATTTTGGGTGTCGTTTCGGCTGTGGCTGCCAATTACTATTATAACGACGAAAAAGACATGGAACTGATGCGCCTTGAAACTGAAAAGATGAAGGCACAACTGGATTTCTTCCAGAACGGGCCTGCGACGTTGCTGAAAGAAACCACCGGCAAAGCCGACAAAAAATACTTCCAAAGCGGCAAAGCCAAAATCAAACTTTACAAAATCGACCAGTGGGTTGATGAAGGCCCAAACAAAAAATACCACCGCGATCAGATGATCGAAATCCTCCCTTTGGAAAAAGGTGAATAATGAAAACGCGGGTCTTGTCGGTACTGCTGGCCACTTCAGTGATATGGGCTTCAGTCGTCACTTATCTATACTGGCAGCTTAAGAACAATCCGCGTGTTGTTGCCGTGACCATTGATGCCGGGAAAGAATCCCTGCAGAATATCCAGATGGGCGAAATGGAACGCATGACCTTCCTGCGCCAGTACCTGGAACGCTTCTTCAACTATGACTCTAACAACTTCTGGCAATCGCAAACGTCGCTGGCGTTTTTGATGGCACCTAAACTGGGCGAAGAACGCATCCGCGAAGTCAGCCGTCTGCGTGAAAAAGTGCAGCAGAAAAACATGTCCCAGATCGGACGCCTGATCAGCTTGAAATTGCTGGCGGATGGCAGCTATAAGGCCCTGCTGCAACTTCAGATCACCGAAGACACGCAAAAAAACCAACTGTTCGCCACAACTCAGATCCGTCTGAACACCACGGAACGCAGTTTGGAAAACCCGTGGGGCCTGGTGGTCAGTGAAATGAAATTCACCGGCACCAATCCACAAGAACCGTCCTTCCCTGCCCGGGTGTTTGCAAGTCATCAGAATCCGACTTTGCTGACCTTCCCCTGCGCGATTGAAAACATCGAAAACCCGCGCGAACAGGATCTGAAAATCAAAATCACGACTTTAAATATCAGCGAACTGCAAATCACGGCGGCAAAAACCTTCAGTGGCAGCGCTTCCTTGGTGGCAATTTGCAAAGACCGTGAATTTAAGTTTGAAATCACCGCGGACGGCAAAGAGCGCGATCTGTTTGCAGCCTTCCCGACAAGTGCTGGCAGCGAACGCCGTCGCGAAACGGCTCCGGTCAAAGCCAAGAAAAAAGACATTTACGAAAAGACCATCGAAAATGTTCTGGGAATCGAGATCGACAACTAGACAGTCTTCATTTCACTGCGCTTCAGGGCATCATTCAGCAACGCCTGATCGATGCCCACCAACACCCCGATTTTGGGATCATTCGTCTCACAGATAAAATAAGCAGGAATCGGCAAAGTTCTGCGTTTGCCCTTCAGGTCATACCAGTCATCGTCTTTTTGAATCTGACGGTCGCCTTCTTCCGTGGTGAAGGGCCAGATGTCGGCATCAAAGAATTCCCCGACAAACAAAGTCTGCCCTTGTGGGCCTTCCGCTTCCCCTTCCACGAAATAGCGCGAAAGCTTGCGGCTATCGCCCGCCACATAATTGAAAGAAGTCAGTTTGCCGACAACGAAGCTGCCACTGTCCGGATGACGCAGAAATTTTCTTAAAACATCCATCTGCCGCTCGCGCAAAAACACGCGAGAGCCAAACACGAAAGTTCCCGCCAAAAGCAGCATCGCCAGCGCACTTCCCACCGAAGACCACATCGGCAGCTGATGGGAATAAGCCATCATCCCAAAGAAACCGGCCAGTCCCAGACTGATCAGGGCACAGGCCGCAAAAACAACGACCATCAAAAAGCCCGGAAGCCCGCGATGCCTTGCCAGCCGTTGCAGGCGCGCCCAGTTTTTCAAATCCTGTTCATTTTTTACGACGAGATATTTCCATGTGCGGTACATGGATTAAGGATGATGAGTCGCCACCGCGCGGTCAAGCCCCGCCTCGACCGTCTTGGGGAATCGCAGAATCACCTGGGTCCCCACACCGACGCGGGAACGAATCTGCAGGTCACCGCCCACAGATTCCAGGGTTTTCTTGGCATCATACAGACCCAGTCCATTGCCGTTGTCTTTGCCGAAGCTCACGCCTTCTTGAGCCAGTTTTGGCAAAATGTCCTCTGGAATGCCACTGCCATTGTCCATGATCTGAAGCAGCCAGTGATCCTGACGCTCCATCAATGTCAGATTGATCGAGGCCTCTGATTCCGGCAACGCTTCCAGGGCATTGTTCAGCAGGTTGCTGACCACACGCTGGACTTTCACGGATTCCAGATTCACTTTCACCGTATCGGAATGAATGTGCTTGTGCCATGTGAAATTCACAGAAGGATGCGAGAAACGATATTCTTTCAACAAAGAATCCATCAAGGTCGTCAGATCCTGCTGTGATGTTTTAACGGCGGGAACACTGGATCCTGCATTTTGTTTGCGGCCCTTGGCCAGCAGGTCTTCGGCAATGCCCTTGATGCGAGCCACAGCGTGATCAAACAGTTCTTTCTTTTCAGAGCTCATATCATGGGACAACTGACTTAAAGTCGTCAGAGCCATCAAAGGACCACGGATGTCATGGGCCACCTGGCGCGAGATCTCAGAAATTTCCTTATTGCGAGCCAGTTCGGATTCAAGTTTTTGTTCGTGCAATCTTGCCAGGAATTCACGGCGATAGCCAAAGCCCAGCAGGATCAAACCCAGCACCACACCCAGCATGAAGACCGGTGAAGTCAGCGCTTTGACCGCCAGTTCAGACGGACCAAAACACACCGCCATTTTACCGGCCGGCAAAGAATTCAAAGTGATTGGAACTTCAGTGGAAACCAGACACTGCAAAGATTCAGGGTTCTGAACTTCACTTTTCACAACAGCGGTGTGAACTTCTTTAAGCTGCTTCAGAATCTTATTTTGCAGGGTTGGGTCGCCTTGGAATAATTTGGCGCGGGCGATGTCGTCTTCCCAGATCCCAACATACTGACGGACAGAATCCTTGGCACGATGAACTTCGTAGCCGAAACTAAGTACGGCGACCACCAGACTTACGATCACAAAGACCGACAGCCATTTCACGGGGATCTCATTTTGAGACGAAGCTCTTGTGTTTTCCATACCTTAAACACAAGCAAAGCCCGGTCCGCCCTGCCCTCAACCAAAACCCCCAGGGACCTGTATAAACTTTTAACAGGAGACGAAACCGGGTCGTTGTTAATTTTTGGAAATTTCTTAAGGAAAATCGTTAACTTTTCGCTGTGACGAGCCGTTTTAGTACTTGATGAATAAGCTCTTGGGAGGCCTTGCACTGGCCATAACATTACTGACTTCATGCACGGGCCCGCAGCGCGCACCGAGCTCTGTTATGTATGACGATGAACGCGCCAACCGCATTCAGGAAATCGACGTCGAGCTTTCCCGTTATTGGAACAAGGACTGGAAATACAACCAGGAACTTTTCCAAAAAGGCCAGCAAAACGCGAAATTCCAAAAAGACCTCGATCACGCCAATGAAAACTGGCCCCGCGTAGAAGCCTTGCTCAGTGAACGCAACGCCGAAATCAGCCAGCTGTCCTCAAAACTTTATCTGCGTGAATGGTCCGGCCTGGGTCCGTGGTTTGAAGCCACCTTCCGCCCGCGTCTGTTTGAAAAAGAAGAGGTTCTAAGAATCCGTTCGATGGATGATTTTAAGTTCGGATCATCACATCAAGGATCATTTCCCATCGAACATCAGTTTTATGGCACCTATATCTTGCGTTTTGAAAATGATATTCCCGTACCGGACTCTCCTTTCCGCGAAGAAAAAAACACACGAAAGAAGTTTCTGAAGGCACGCCTTGAATGCGATGGTGACATCATTCACCCGGGAGGCTGGATCTTTTCAAGTGAACAGCAAAGCCGCGTCTATGAATTCAACTGGTACTACAATCAGGAAAACGGCCAGAGGGTACGGGTGAAGTTCACTCCCCGAGTAAACTATTGCCGACTGTCCTTCTACGATCCAGAAAAATCAAAAACGTGGACCAACGGTGTACAACTGGTGGATCTGGGGCGCGCCTCTAAAGAGTGGATCAAACTGACAAATCAGATCGACATCTGTGCTCGTCCCGACGGAAACTTCGGTAACGACGCGACCGCGTTCTTCTGGAAGCAGGATTTCAACTATACAACCTGCCCGCAGACTTTCGATAAACTTGTGAACTTGCGTGATCCCTATGTGTCGATCAATCAAAAGATCCTGGCACTGACCGGCTCCCCGCTGAGCCGCAAGGACTTCAACAACAAGAACCCGTTGGCAGAGCTGGATTTTTCGAAAGCTCCGAAGTTTGACATCATCTGGGTTTCTTCTTTGAATTTCTCGGCGGATTTCTATGGCATGGTGCTGTCCAGCGCTCTACGCTATCACGGGCAGCAAGGAACACAAATTCGCATTCTGGTTCCTGAAGTGACCATGACTAAAAAAGACAAAGCGATTCTGGATCGCTTGCAACAGGGCCTTCCGAACATCAAAGTGCAGTATTATAAATATGTACTGTCTGATGAAAACAACGGCGGCTGGTTTGACAAGTTCCACCGTGTGAATCACACGAAACTGATCATTGGTCATTCCAGCACCAACACCAAAGACAGCTTCCTGATCACCGGTGGTCGCAACATTCGTGATTCCTATATCTTCAGCGACACGCCTTTCTATAAGGCCTACAAATACCTGAAGAACTACGGCGACGGCGAAGAGGCTTATGTTTACTATGACGATTTCGAAATCGAAATCCGCGGTTATGCATTCGTAAAATCCGTGATGGCCCAGATGCTGGCCTTCTGGATGCGTGATCCAGAAA
The DNA here is from genome assembly GCF_000317895.1 of Bdellovibrio bacteriovorus str. Tiberius. Taxonomy (NCBI): domain Bacteria; kingdom Pseudomonadati; phylum Bdellovibrionota; class Bdellovibrionia; order Bdellovibrionales; family Pseudobdellovibrionaceae; genus Bdellovibrio; species Bdellovibrio bacteriovorus. The sequence goes on along the minus strand of NC_019567.1, from coordinate 1,314,945 downwards.
CCCAGCGCCACCGATCCACAAACATCAACGTGCCTAAAGAAGCCACCGCAGATCAGGTCACGCGCCTGCGCTCACTTCCTTATGCCGCACCTCTGGTTCGACACATCACTTCGATGCCTTACTTTGACGGCTATCAGCTGGAAAAATTCTATATCGACATGATTGATTCAGCCCAGTCTGAACTGCTGTTGACCACGCCCTACTTCCGCCCGTCCGTGGCAATCAGCGCAGCGTTGGACCGCGCCGTTCAACGCAAAGTAAAAGTAAAGATCATCACCCGTATTCATCTGGCGGGCGATGGCACACCAAAGATCGCCGAAGACGTGAACAAACAAGGCATCAACCGCCATTTGAAAAACGTGGAAATCTTCGAGTGGACTCAGCCAAATTCGATCATGCACTCGAAAATCCTGGTGATCGACAAAAAGCTAAGCTTCATCAGCAGCGTCAACATGAACCGCCGAAGCTTCATTCACGACACCGAAAGCGGAGTGTTGATTTTGCATGGCCCCACCGCACTAGAAATGCGCAAAGAAGCCCTGGACTATATCAGTAAAGGCCGAAGAATCACGGCCCAGGAAAAGATTGGGTGGATCAACTCCACGCTCATCGACTGGGGAGATTCGCTCTTCTAATTCCTTTTCGTTCTGGTGATGGTCCGTGCGGGATGCGGGGATTGGGAGCAAGGCCGGTGAATCCCGGCGCTCCGTTCGGCACGGCATCCTGCCTCGTCGCTTCCCACCTGCGGTGGGAGGGCCATCCAGGCCCCGCGAAGGCCGAACTCCGGCCGGGCTTCCCCGGCCTTGTTCCCAATTTCGTAACTACCAAGGAACATTTAAGAAAAAGAATTCGAAGAGTCGCTGCGCGACCTCGAAAGGGTTCGTCGTTAATTTCTAAGATTCTTTTCTATTTGCAGATGCGCATTCGCGCGGAAGAAGTCATTGAATATGTTTGTACTGAATTTTTCTTCGCGGCGCAGACGTCGATTGTCAGTTTGTGGAAATTCTTCTTTTGAAGTTTTGTTTTTGAAGCGTGGATCTTGAAGAGAAGCTTCCCAAGTTCCCCTGCCCTAATTGATCGAAGCCGATTTGTCGGGCAGTAAGGAATTGCCTGGCCGGAGGGCGGCCTTCGCGGGGCCTGGATGGCCCTCCGCCGTAGCCGAAGGCGTAGGTGGAAGCGACGAGGCAGGATGCCGTGCCGCCCGTAGCGCCGGGCAAGGCCTTACTGCCCGGCAAACCCCGCGACACCCGAAAAAAACTAGTGCAGGGATTCCTTGTGAAGCTTGTCTTTAAGCTCCTGCACTTCTGGAATGGAAACCTCGTAAGGACGACCACAAACCTGACAAGTCACGTGAACTGGTTCGGCTTTTTTGATCATGTCTTCAAAGTCTTCCACCGTCAAAAGTTCCAAAGCGCGCATCACGCGGTCTTTGGTGCATGGGCAGAAGTATTCAACTTCGGGTTTGTGTTCGATTTCTTCAAACGGGATGCCATCCATGAACGGGGCCAGCAGTTGTTCGGCAGTCGCGCCATCCAAAAGCATTTGGGAAATGTTTGGTTTTTTGTCTTCGTAGTTTTTCTGGATTCTTTCCACGACGGCTTCGTCCACGCCGGGCATGACTTCAATTAGTACGCCGCCAGCAGAACGGACTTTGCCGTAAGTGTCCAGATATACACCCAAAGAAACCAAAGAACGGATTTGATGGGACTGGTGCAGATAGTGGGCGATGTCCTGCCCGATTTCTCCGCTGACCAGTTCAACCGTTCCCTGGAATGGTTGTTTTTGGAATGGCTGATGTCGGGCCACACTCAAAAGCCCAATACCGATGGCGTCTTTCAAAGACAAGCCATTGTCATAGTTAGCTGGTTGATATTGCGGGTTTGCGGTGTAACCACGCACGTGTCCGTTGTAGGACGCTTCGGCATAGATGCTTCCCAACGGGCCGTTGCCGCGGAAAAGCAAGCCGACCATTTGATCGTCCTTAAGCTGAGCCGCCATCAAAAGAGCTCCCACCATGCTGCGACCCACAGCCACCGTGGCCAATGGATAGGTATTTTGCAGACCCTGCATGTGTCGAACGACTTCAGTCGCATTCACTGCGGCAATACGCACAGTCAGATCTTTGGATACGAAGCGATGAACTCGTTCTTTACTCATGACAAACTCCCGGACTTTATGGAAAATGACCCTAACAAAGCACGACCTTAATTTCAAGCAGAAGAGAGCCCGCCGCAATGAAGATCTACGTCTTTAGACACGCCCAGAAAGCCATGGATTTTTCCGGAGACCCCGATCTCACGGCCGAGGGACATGCTCAAGCCTCCAAACTGCTCGACAAGGTGCTTAAAGAGGAATTACCGCGTCCTACGGAGCTTTGGGTTTCCCCTAAAAAGCGCACCCACAGCACCTTCCGTCCCCTATCCCAACATCTGGGCCTGCCCCTGATCACTCAGGACGCACTGCTAGAACAAAAAGGCGACGAAACCCTGAGTGATTTTCGCAACCGCATCAGCAAGCTTCTGGAAAATGCCGCCACCAAATCTGAGGCGACCATTTTCATGTGCTCCCACTATGACTGGGTGGTTGAAGCCATGGGTGTGGCACCGGCTGACAAGGATCTTTCTTCGGATGCTGATTTTTCCCATTGGAGTCCCTGCCAGCACGTTGGTTTTCATGTGAATTCCGACGGCGTTTTTGAATTCATCGAACTGAAAAGGATTCAACTATGATTCGCAATATCTGGGCTGTCGGCCGCAACTATGCTGAACACGCCAAAGAACTGGGTAACGAAGTTCCGACTGAACCGATGATCTTTTTGAAAGCCGGAAGCACCGCCACTTTGGCCGCCAAAGAATTGGTCGTTCCCGCCTGGATGAAAGAGGTTCATCACGAGGTGGAACTGGCGTTGCAGTTTGATGAAAACCTGCAAATCGATGAAGCTTGCATCGCTCTGGATCTGACCGACCGGGACAAGCAAAATCAGTTGAAATCCAAGGGACACCCTTGGACTTTGGCGAAAAGCTTCAAAGGGGCGACTCCCCTTTCGGCGTTCTTTCCGGTGGATGATCTGGAAGAGCTAAAGAACCTTGAAATTATTCTAAAAATCAACGGCGAAACCCGTCAGATGGGGAACACCAACCTGATGATTTTCGGGTTTGAACAATTGATCGAATTCGTGCGTCAGCACTTCCCGGTCGAACCCGGTGACCTGCTTTTGACCGGCACTCCGGCCGGGGTCGGCCCTATTCGCCGTGGCGACAATCTGGAAGCCGAAATCGTGGGAAAAATGAAACACCAATGGCTGGCTCGCTAGCCATTTGCGTCAATCCCCTGTTTCCACCCCTATTCCCGGAACACTAATCGCTTGAATTTTTATATCCCCGTGAGAATATGCGGCCCTTCTGTAGAGGTAAAAGCATATGAACGACATTCAGTCGCAAATTGTCTCCCGTGGTGAAGAGATTCTGAAACGCATGGAAAGCCAGTCCAAGGCTTCTATTTTCTCCAAAGACTTCTGGTATGGCTCCATCATGGAATGGAGCATGAAAAACGAAAAATTCAAAACCAACATGTTCCGTTTCGTGGACGTGCTTCCATCCATCAACTCAGGGGATGAAGTTGCGCGCCACCTGAAAGAATACTTCTCTGAAGACGGCGGCACGCTGCCTCCGGTATTCAACGTGGGACTTGGTTTGGGTTCTTTGGCTCCGGGCCTGATGGCGGGTGCGATCAAAAAGAACGTTATGGGTATGGCAAAAATGTTCATCACTGGCGAAAGCCCGGATGAAGCGTTGCCGGTACTGAAAAAAGCCCGCAAAAACAAAATGACCTTCACCGTGGACATCCTGGGTGAAGCGACACTTTCTGAAAAAGAAGCGCAGGATTACAGCAGCAAGTATATGGAGCTGGTGACCTGGCTGGCGAAAGACGCTGAAAAGTGGGACGAAGTTCCGCAGATCGATCGCGATCACGAAGGCGCTTTGCCTAAAGTGAATGTGTCCGTGAAGATGACGGCACTTTATTCCCAGATCAAAGATGCGGCTTGGGATGAATCCAAAAAAATCCTGAAAGAACGCCTGCGTTCCGTGTTCCGTCTGGGTATGGAAAAAGGCGTGTTCGTAAATCTGGATATGGAACAGTACTCGGTCAAACACCTGACACTGGAAGTGTTCACAGAGCTGATCAATGAACCTGAATTCAAAAATTACAAGTTCTTCGGTATCGTGATTCAGGCTTACCTGCGCGATTCCTTCGAAGACGTCAAAGCCCTGACAGAGTTCGCGCAAAAACGCGGCACTCCGTTCTGGGTTCGACTTGTTAAGGGTGCTTACTGGGATTACGAAACCATCGAAGCTGAACAGCGTGGATGGCCGGTACCAGTTTACACCAACAAGGCAGAATCCGACGCCAACTACGAGTTGTGCGCGAAGTACCTTCTGGAAAACATCAAATTCATCCGCCCTGCTTTTGCATCCCACAACGTCAGAACTTTGGCAGCGTGCATGCTTTACGCAGAAAAACTGAACATCCCGAAAGAGGCTTTGGAATTCCAAATGCTTTACGGAATGGCAGAACCCATCAAGAAAACCATCGTGGACATGGGCTATCGCATGCGTGAATACGCTCCGGTCGGCGAACTGATCCCGGGCATGGCTTACCTGGTTCGCCGTCTTCTTGAAAACACATCCAATGAATCCTGGCTGCGTGGCAAGTTCGCGGACAACAAATCCATGGCGGAACTTTTGAAAGATCCGGCGCAAGGTTTGACTCCAACGTCCCCGATCATTCCAAAAAAACCAGGCAAGTTCTATAACGAACCACTGTTGGATTTCGCAGTGAAAGCCGATCGTGAAAAAATGCAAAAAGCTCTGGCGGAAGCGAAAGCCTCTTTGCCGGTGAACGTGAACGTTGTGATCAACAACAAGGATCTGCAATCCGGCAAAATCTTTGACCGTGTGAATCCGTCCCAGTCCGATCAGATCGTGGGTAAGATCCAGATGGCAACGACCGAGCAGGCTGAACAGGCCATGCAGGCGGCACAAACCGCTTACAAAACCTGGAAGAACGTTCCGTGTGAACAGCGTGCTGCCCTGGTGGATAAGCTTGCTGACATCATGACCCGTGACCGTTTCAAGCTGATTGCGACGCAAGTCCTTGAAGTTGGAAAACCATGGGCTGAAGCTGATGGCGACATCGGTGAAGCCATCGACTTCTGCCGTTACTATGCCCGTCACATGCGTGAGCTACAAAAACCACTGCGCGTGGGTGGCTTGCCGGGTGAGTTGTCTCACTACATCTACAAATCCCGCGGTGTGACTGCGGTGATTGCTCCTTGGAACTTCCCTCTGGCGATTTTGGCCGGTATGGTGACAGCAGCTGCTGTTGCGGGGAACACCGTGGTGATGAAACCTGCAGAACAATCCACAGTGGTTGCCTGGGGCTTGATGAAAATGATCCAGGAAGCTGGATTCCCACAAGGTGTAATCAACTTCCTGCCGGGTTATGGTGAAGAAGTTGGTGAATACATCGTGAACCACAAGTACACGACGACGATCGCATTCACAGGCTCTAAAGCCGTGGGTCTGCACATCATGAACCGCGCAGCGGTGGTTCAACCAGGCCAGCAGCACGTCAAACGTTGTATCATCGAAATGGGCGGCAAGAACGCCGTGATCATCGATAACGATGCGGATCTGGATGAAGCAGTTGACGGTGTTATCTATTCTGCGTTTGGTTTCAGCGGTCAGAAATGTTCTGCTGCCAGCCGCGTGATCGTGCTTGATGAAGTTTACGACCGTTTCGTGGACCGTCTGGTTGAAACAGCAAAATCCATCGAAATCCACCCTGCTGACAATCCAAAAGCTTACATGGGGCCTGTTGTCGACAAAGAAGCTTACGACCGCATCCTTGGAACGATTGCGGAGGCTGAAAAGAACCACAAACTGCTGTTCAAAGGCTCTGTGCCGGGCGGCGGGTTCTTTGCGCCACCTACTATCTTTGGTGAGGTTCCGGGCGATGCAAAGTTGGCTCAAGCCGAAATCTTCGGTCCGGTTGTGGCTGTGATCCGTGCGAAAAATCTGGATCAGGCTTTGGATATCGCCAACAGCACAGAGTACGCTCTGACTGGTGGTGTGTTCTCCAGAAGCCCGGCCAACATCAACCGTGTGAAAGAGGAACTGGAAGTCGGAAACCTTTACGTGAACCGTGGCATCACGGGCGCGATGGTCGACCGTCATCCATTCGGCGGTTTCAAAATGTCCGGTATCGGTTCCAAAACCGGTGGACCTGATTACTTGAAACAGTACATGGAACCGGCATGCGTGACCGAGAACACTCTTCGTCGCGGCTTTGCTCCAGCGGAAGAATAGTCTTCCTCCAAATTAAGAAAACCACCAAAAAGCCCTTGCTCAACCCAAGGGCTTTTTGCTTTTTAAACTTCCCCTTTTGCTTTGTCAGGGAACGTCCATACTTTAAACAACCCATGGCAAAGACTTCACGCCCCCCGGCTTCAATCCCTGTCTAAATTCAATAGAGCTGGCCCGGCCCCTGCATTGTTTGCGGTATTGATTTTTAATCTTTCCATCACCAAGGATGTATATGAAGCAACTTCTGCTTTTCGCTATTGCCACCATGCTGACGGCCCAGGCTCAGGCTGTGACCTCGGACCGCTTTATTTTTGATTTTCTGGAGCAATCCCAAAGAACGTTGAACGTCACCAATGAAAAGCGCGCTGCCACTGGCAAGCGCCTTTACTGCGAGGCTCTGAACAATGAACAGATTCTGCTGATCGCAGCAACAGCATCTGTTCCGGATATCACCGTCGCCCAGTTTACCGAAGCCGTGTCGAACGATCTGAAATGTTACCCGGTATTTTTCCCACCACTGGGTCGCAAAGGTGTCACCGGCACCCTGCTGAACACGAAAGCGTATGTCATGGATGTAATGTTGATTCAGGATATTTTGAAGTGGATGAATAACGGTAAAATGCCTCATGCTGACACTCCGTTACTGCAGTCTTACGATCCGGATTTCTTCAAACAGTTTGAAAATTGATTTATTTCATTCTTGGCGTCTCAGATTAAGACGCCGTCTGTTCCCATATCAAAAACGAACTTTCCCCTGATTTCACCGAACAGTTCTTTATTGTTCGGCTCACAAAAAAGCCAGTAAATGCCGATAAATAGTCATGATGTTTATCGGCACGTTAACTTTGAAAATCAAAAAAGTGATTTCCTATGCACTCCTTATTACGAGTGCCGTGCTCCTACCGGGTTGTACACTCGACACCTTGATCGAAGCGGTGGGATCTCTGACTCCCGAAGACAAAAAACTGATTACGGCCCCTGCCAATGAATATGTGGATATCAACACCACCACGCTGACTCTTCAGGGATTCTGCGATGAATCTGAAGGCGAACTGACCGTAAAAATTAATGCCGCTGAAGCCACTCACATGGCCTGTCCGGTCGGCGGGGTCTGGCAATACCAGCTGGATGTCCAGTCTCTGGCTGACGGTGAAGCCACATTAACGGTGGACCAGTCGGCATTGGGGGATGTCACCAGCAAGATCAAAACGGAAACGAAGACTCTGAACAAGGACACAACCGCTCCCCAGTTGATGGCGATGCCGGATATCATCCTGAATGACAAGGGCTTTGTCAGCTGGGACTGTCAGAACCTCGATGACAAGTGCACCTTCCGGTCATTTATCTCCGCGACAGATATTTTCGCGTTCGCGGCAGAACCCTACACCACTGTTAAAAGCGACATGAATTTCCCGGATGGAAAAAGCTATCTATTCCTACAAGCAAAAGACGCTGCGGGAAATCTTTCATCGGTCAAAAAAATCGAAGTCTATTCCGGCACCATGGGAATCTGGATCAACCCAATTCAGCTGAAGCTGGCCATCGACCAGAACGTGACTTTGCGTTTCTATATTCCGCAGATCTTCAATGAATACACTTTATTCAATAATGCTGACTGCAGCGGCGCAACCAACTGGCAAAACCGCACAGCCGGAGCCCACAACTGGACGCTGCCGTCCGCTACGCCAGCGTCTTATCCGGTGTCTGCAAAGTTCCGCACGGCCTCGGGCCTGATCAGTCAATGCTTCACCGATCACATTCCTGTCATCGATACAGCCACAGTCCACAATATTTGTACGGCCGGATCTTCCAGCGCAATCTTTGGTGTCATTGCCAGCAGTAAGCCCATGCAAAACCCGGGATACTCCGATAACGAAAACTGTTCATTCACAGTGAACGCCACCATCGCCATGGACATCACCCCGGCAAGTCCACTGGAAACGGAACTTGACAAAGATATTCTGTCGGTCCGCCAAAATGGTCAGACTCTGTATTCAGCTTCGGGCAACGTGGCCCCTTTAGGATTGCAGCCGTTTACCAGCACTCAACCTGGTTCCTTCACATTTAATTTTTCTTCTGATGCGCAGAATACAGGACCGGGCTTCGTCCTTTACTGGATGCCGAAAGATTCATTCCGTCAGGAAATGGTGATTAACGACAACACGACCATGACCAGTTCGAAAAACTTGCGCGTGGCTTTCGACGTTCCACCGCACATGAAGGAATACTATCTGACAGAAGATACTTCGTGCACTGCGGGCGGCACCTGGAAATCCATGGCGCCTTCCGTCCAGTTCACATCAACAACAAGCAACCCCACAATCAACCTGCGCGCTCGTTTCCGTGACAGCTTCGGCAACGAGTCCGAATGTGTTGCCGCCTCCATTCAATATGCGGCACCCGGCGTGGGCCTGTTTATCACCACCGCAGACATGGGCGCCACCCTTGTGCTTTCCGGAATTTGTACCGAGGTTAACGCCGTCATCCGAATTTCCGGCACTTTCACCGGCGAAACCACTTGTTCAAGTAATAACCAATGGAGCAAGACATTCTCCATAGGCAACGTTGCCAACAACACCGTTATCAATGCCACTGCAGAACTATTAATTGCAGGCAGCGTGGAAGATTCCATATCTGACACTTATACCATTCAACGTTTTGTCACCCCGTCCTTCCCGGTTGCCAACGGCTATGTTGGCCCGACTTTCACCATGACCGGAACCTGCTCTCCGAATGGCTCTATCATCAATATCACGGCTCCCAATGCGACCAGCGTGACCTGCACCAATGGGCAATGGCAATCGGTACAAACTGTCACGGGAAACAATGACGACACGGTCAACATCGCAGGAAATCTGCTGTTCAACTCTGTCGTGCAGGACTCTTTCGCCTTTACCACCACGCTTTCCACGCAGCCCCCACTGGCGACTGTCTTTGGAGCTCCTACCGGAAAATCCCCCGAAGCCAATCATGCCCTGACAGTCAGTGGCATTGGTGTCACGGCCTTTAAATACAAGTTCGGCAAAGATGCCGTGTGCTCAAACGCATCGGGCTACAGTGCCCAGATCAGTTCGACCACGGGTATTTTCATAAATCAAAATTCCAATGTGGATGGCGACGACATGGTGCTTTGTGTGGTGGGTCTGAATGGACTTAATGGCCTGTGGCAGGACTATTCCGCGGCCACGACCCGCACTTGGAAAAAGGCGTCACTGAAATATGCCAGCCTCAGCGCTGCCAGCAAAAAGTTCACGGAAGGTCAAGCAGGCGTCACCGTCGGCGTGACCCTGGATACAGTGTCTGCAGTCCCTGTCCGGGTGTATTACAATCTGAGCGGCGATGCGATCTATATGATAGATCACAATCTTGCTTTGGGATACGTCGAGGTGCCGGCAGGCCAATTGTCAGCGCAAATCACTTTTGATACTTTATCAAATGCGCTCGACACCAATGACAAGGATTTGGATGTCTATATCACTCATACCAATCAGCCTGACTACATCGCCGGTGCAAATGCACGCCAAAGATTCATTATCAAAAACACTACCAGCAGTTACAAAAAAATCCTGAGCATCGCCCACGGTTCCGACTACACCCAACCTTCCTTCATGGCTGTGGCCGATGACGGGAAACTGCGGGTCTGGGGGGTGGCGAATGCCACCACCGCCGGGGTTATCATCAGCCAGCCGGCTCTAAACTTTAAACAGGTCACTGGAACACGCACGAATTTCTGCGCCCTGACCGATACCAACCATGTTTACTGTGGTGGTGTTGGTGGACTCAGCGGCACCGGAGTTGACACAGGCGTGACTTACAAGTCGATTGATTTGAAATACTACACCGCCTGCGGCATCACCTCTGACGACCGTGTTCGCTGCTGGGATGTTTCCGGTTCACCGATCACGGCATATTATATTGATGATGGCGTAACCAAGTTCAAAAAAGTCGTGGCAGCACAGTCTTCAACCATCTGCGCGATTTCTCTGGCAGATGATTTATTCTGTTATGGAAACAACTCGTTCAAACAAATCGCCAACAACGCCACCGCCACTTACAACGTCCTGACTCAAGTGGATTCCGGTGTGAAATATCGCGACGTCACCTCTTACACTTATGTCTGTGGCATCACCCGTGACGACCAGCAGATCAAGTGTTGGGGCCGAAATGACTTTTACCAACTGGGGAATGGCACCATCGTAAATAATCCAACACCTACCGTTATCGATGGTGCGACGAAATATCTGCAGATCAGCGGCTCCAACACCCATGTCTGTGCCATCACTGAAACCAATGCTCTGAAATGCTGGGGTGCCCAGGTCCGCGGCGGATACACAAGTATTCAGGATGCCATCACCTACTCAACACCGACGTTGCTGAACACTAATATCGCCTGGAAAACCATTCAGGCCAATGACGGTTCCGTCTGCGGTATTGCCGATGATGACATGCCTTATTGCTTTGGCGATGGTACCAACTACGGGGACGTTCCGAAAACGGCGACTCCGATGCTGGAGGCCGTGGATGTCTATTCTTCTTATCAGGACATGGCAACGGCCTATGGCACCGTCTGTGCCATTCGCAACGACGGTGGCGCATATTGCTCCAATACCATTCATCCTCTGAAAAGAGCGCACCCGTCCGTGGACTTCAGCAGCGGCAAGGTCATGTCCGACAAGGGCGTCATCTGCCTGGGATTGTCAGATTCCTCTTACTGCACTGGGGTTAACACCAACTCGCTTCTGGGAGACAACAGCACCAGCACCAAAGTGGATCTGGTGCATACTGGCGGTCTTGCCATCCAGGCGATGGCGACGGCCGACAACTATTGTATCAACGCCATTAACACCGCCGGGAATCTGTACAGATGGGGTTCAACGTCGGCTTCTGGCTGCCCTACGGGCACGACCACGACTCCGACCCTGGTGCCCACCAGTGTGAAGTTCAAGCCGATCATCCGAAGCGTGGGAACCGCAGGTTGCGCACTCAGTTTGGATAACGAGGTGTATTGCTGGGGGGCCGGATCGATTATGCGCACCGGTAACAGCACAACCCCGATCAGTGTGGACCCGGGCAATCGATATACCGACATTCAGTTAAGTACGGCCCGCTTCTGCGGTATCCTGGAAAACGGCCAAGTGCGCTGCTGGGGCAGCGGTTCACTAGGAAAGCTGGGTCACAACAGCACGGCGGATTCCACCGGCACACTGATCAACGGTGGCCGGGTGTATACTCAACTGGCGCTGGGGAACTCTGCGGCCTGTGGTATCACCGGCACCCATCTGGAATGCTGGGGTAACGGTTACAGCAACGTGCCCGTGGCAATAAACGGCGGCGCCAGCTATCAGCAAGTCGTCATGGGTAACGGGGAAATGATTGCCCTGACCACCGGTGGTGCCGTGCACTTCTGGCAGATCAGCGATTACATGAATCCACCGACAGTGATATCCGCAGGAGTCAGCTTCGCCAAACTCAACGCCACCAACTATTCCGGAACCAGCAATTCCATGTTCTGTGCTTTGACGACGACCAACAAGTTATACTGCCGAACCCCATGGGGTGCCGGCAGCAGCCTGAACATACTGCACCAGGTTCGCGCAGCTCGATTCTAAAAGTCTTAGCGGAAAAAAGAAAAAGGCCACTGTTTCCAGTGGCCTTTCTTAATCTAATTAAAATAGAGGTGAGAACATCATGCTCCCCGAGTACCTTCCTTGGTATCACCCCTCCCGTAAAAATGATTGCAGCATAACAAAAACACGATTGCAAGAGACTTATTACAGATTTTTTAAGAATTATGCCCGGGGCCTACAATTTTCCCCATTTTATGCCAAGTACTTAAGCAAAACCCAAAACTCCAAAAACTATTTTATGTTTATAACCGCAACTTCAATCCAAGAAAGTTCCCCAAGGCCAGCGCAGCGACGCCGCCCTCCCCAAAAAAACAAAACCCACCAGTTCAAGGTGGGTCAAAAAGGTTCAGATGCAAGGCGGAGGGTTTTCTCCGAAACGGAGGCGTGCTCCAAGCACGTCGAAGAGAAGGAGAAGGCCCGACAACGCAGTCAGATGGGCCTTTTTCACCCACCGACTTAGAAGTCGGAGAGGCGGTCGGCTAGTTCTGGGTGATCAATGAACGGATTTCTATTGCCCTGAGCCTTGAAGATCTCAACATTACGTTTCATTTCGTCTTGATCAACCGGGTCTTCGCGGTTCCACTTGCGAAGAACGTTTTCTTCTTGTGGATCAATTGGAAGATCATAGCGCATAGAGAAATAGAACAATGCACGAGCCACATTTCCTTTGTGGTTTTGAGGTGGCTCAAACACCTCGTCCGAACCGAAACTGCCAATACCGAAACGTGAATCCGGGCATTTCAGTTCCATCACGTCTTTGCTGACTTCACCAAACGGATGGTTGCCACGGATGGCATTCAATTGAGAATCAGTTGGGAACAAGTGGTGCAAATCGGATTTTTGAACATCATCCGGGAAACGACGAGTGAAGTGGCTTTGTGGCCACGTGTGCTCAACGTTGATCACGGTGTTGTTGGGGATGGAACCCGGAGACGGTGGAGAACTGCGGAAGTCTTCCGGACCACGATCCGAGTTGCAGTAAACATCGCGAACCGCATACTGATTGCCTTCTTTAACAAGGTAGTAGTTCCCCATCAGGAAAACTCTTGCCGCCTTGTAGCCGATCGCTGTGTGGCGATAGCAACGTCCCTGCCCTTGCATGCAGTTTTTCACCACAAGGTCATAGGAGCCTTTTACAGCGATATGATAACTTTGCAGAACAGATTTGATGCGGTTTTGAAGAGCTTCACCGGAAACTCCGGTGCGCAGGTCGCGATAGAACTCTTCCCCATAGTATGGGACCGCTTGAGATTGAGAAGCTGCGTTTGCAACTCCAACGAAAGATAACAATGTAAGAACAATCACTGACTTAATGAGCTTATTTAGCTTCATTCGGGTCCGCCATTTCAACGTAGGGGGTGATCTCCAGCCTCTGGGCGGTAATGTGACCTACCGGTAACGTTGCTGTCAACGGGGGTATAGAATTTACAGGCAAGCCCCAGCATAACGCCAAACAAGCTGCCACCCAGATGGGCGGCATAGGCAACACCCCCACCAAGGCCTTCAGGAATCGCCCACAGGTTCGCCAGATCGACGACCAGGAACAAAGGTATGATCAACAGGGTCGGCAAATAAATCGCGCCATAGTGCCCTGGCATCGGTGAAGCAAAATATAGAAACTTCACTCGCATTCGAGTTTCAGCCACACAATAAAAAGCGAGCAAGGCACTGATCGAGGCACTGGCGCCCACCATCGGCACGGCTCCATGGGTATCGGACAGCAGGAAGCCCAAGCCCCCGGCCATGCCCCCCACCATATAGACAAACAAAAGCACCCAGCTTCCGGCCATAACTTCAACGGCCGCCCCCAGCAACACCAGGAAGCCCAGGTTAGACAGCAAATGCATCCAGTTTGAATGAGAGAACTGATAAGTCAGCCACGACAGAGGCCCCTTCGCACCAGAGCTCAGGCCAAAGCGATACAACAGTTGTTCCTGATACTTTTTGCGGAATTCAGTGATGTTCTTTTTCCAGCTTGCGATCTGCACTTCGTCCCCGCGATAAGCACCCGCTTCAGCGGCACTTAAGAAACGGCGGTCCCGAAGCGCATAGGCGCCCAGAATCCCCATCTGTTCGGCGTTGACTGAACTCATCTGATGCACCCATTCAGGCTTTTCATACAGAATTTCAGCCGGGATGTTTTGCAGATACTGATAATACATTCGGCCTGTCAGAACCAGCCCGTCTTTTTGCAAAACGGGAGACGAAGTCAGACCCGAGTTCACCCCGCTGAAGATCAGAATAAAGATAAAGACATTCAGCACCGCCAGCGTGATCGTCAGCGGGTACTTGGAATAGTCTTTAAAGTCTTCAGGGCAAGGGATGATCATGGAACCTCGTAACGTTCTTTAAAGTCGTCAATCCAGCTTTCCTGCTCAGCCGCACTGGCCGGCATACGACCGCCATTGCCACCTTGCGGGATCAGCTCGGCATCACGCAAAGCCCACACCGAACGAACGAAACGTTTTTCAAGACCGGACTGCAGAATCGGATTTTTTTGCAATTCCGAAATGGCTTTCAAACTGCCGGCAAAGTCGTTGGAGGCAAACAGCTCTTCGGACTTCAGGAACTTGGTCGTCCACAGATGACCGTCCGCCTGTTCCAGATCATCGAAGTTTCCTTCTTCCGCCATATAGCGCGCCAACGCGCACGTGGACGAAGACGAGTCTTCGCAGATTTTGCTGAGGTATTGTTCCTGGGCCTCGCCATCAGCCAAAAGGTATTTGGCCAGATAAGCCAGCGGCTGGGCATTGACCGGGTCCCCCCACAACGCCACTTCCGCTTCTTTATCCAGACACTCGCCAGAAATTTCATTCAGCAAATACAAAGACAACGCTGCATCCAGGCGCGCCACACCTTCAAGATCCGCACTGCCGCGCATTTCTTTGCAGGCTGCGACTTGGGTGCCGCCTTTTTCCCGATACTCTCCCGCCAACAGGCTGTGATAGGTCTTAAAATAACCCAGCACTCCGAACAGCAGCAGGAACAACAAGCTCATGCGCATCCATGAATTGATAAAGCGGGACTCAATCGGATGAGGTCCGTCGTCATGAACTTTTTTAAGGGTGATCACCAAGGTGTCAGCGGCACGATCCGGGAAGGCCCGGCGCAACGGATGGCTGAGGATTTCCATAAATGGCAAAGCCAGCAGCACGAAACTGAAAGTCCAGCTGAGCGAACGAATCACACACTGCGCATAAGACAAACGCGGCTGATACACCGGATACGCAATCACACGCAGTTGCAAAAAGATCTGCCCCGGCGTCGCCTGCCAGAAATACAAAAACACGGACTGCAGGAAGGTCACGATAAAGACCACCGCCATAACAACGAGGCCGGCCGCAACCACACCTTCCGCAGAATTTGCATTCAGCAGGAAGAATGTCTTTGTCTGACGGACCAAACCGGCAACAAGCAGACTGACGATGGGTGATAGAATCAAAAAATCCAGTATCAGTGCGATAAAACGGTCCGCCACAAAGGCCACCGGCACTGTACTGGATTTTGGATGATGAGGCTTAACTTCTGGAGCCGACAGATCTGGAAATACCATACAGATCGTATCGGCCTGAAACAGGAAACACTAAAGAGATTAGTGGCCGAAATTGATCGCTTGAACGCGACCTTGATCATCGGTAACAAACTGGGCTTTGCCGATGATCTGCTTGGAGGAATCAATCAGACTATAGACTTGCTCCCCGGCTGCATTGGAGGCCACAGACACTTCGGCATAGTTCATACCGAAAGCTTCAGAGTACTTTCTAAGGAAACCGGCTTTGTCTTCGATCGCCATTGGGTGTTCACCCGCCTGAGCATCAATGAATTCCAGGCTTTCAATACGGCCTTGCGCCAGCTTCATGCCGTATTTGCCTTCAAGGTAACCAAACACAAGTTCATCACGCAATGTCGGTGCTTCCGCAAGGCTAGCCGCCATTGCAGACTTTTCTGTCGCCATTCTTTTTGCCAGATCATGTTCCCACTTCACATCTTTGGCGAAGCTGGAAGGTTCAAAGCTCGCAACACCACGATTGGCGCCGTTAGCAAGGGTTTGATCCGGGCCGCGCACCAGCCACTGATTCAGGAACACCGTCATCAAAAGCACAGACGCGATGGAAAGAACAAGCACAGCTTTTTGCTCTTGAGCTTTGTCCTGCAGTCTTTTTCTTACGGATTGTGCTTTAGGAAATTCGATCACGTTTGCGTTCCTCATTTATAACCCCTTCGCAAATGAATACTAAGGACTTTCATTGCTAAAGGTATGCCGTTTATAAACCACTTCAATTCATTCTAGCTGCACAGAGCCTGAACAGACGTACAAAAGATGTTTGACGTATTATTATGATCATCTCACTGTGAGACGACAAACGCCATACATCCGGGACTCTAGTCGAGGGCCTTTTTCACCCAAGAATCAATCCCCGCCTGCATTTCCGGCAGGCTGTAATACAAGACTCTATCCAAATCCACGCCCTGTCCCTCGATCTGATGCTGGTTGTGACTAATGTAGATCGCCTCAGGGATGGAAATCTGCACTCCTGGCCCCACCTCTTCCAGTGGATACCAGACACCGACCAGCAACTGACCACGACTGGGGCTTCCCAGCAGCGGCGCCTTTTTAAACTCTTTCAAAGCCTGCGCCACCATTTCAGCCACCGATGAACTTTTTCCGTCGACCAACACCCGCACTTCGCCTTTAAAGCATTGGGGGTTGTCGTAAGTCTTCAATAAAATCTCGCTGCTGTTATCAAGCACGGTCAGTTGTTCCTGATCGCGCAGATCGTTGGGAAGTTCCGCCAGCGTTTTCACCGGCGCACGGGGTTTTACCAAACGCCCCACTTCTTCGGACTTGCACATGAACAATGAAAGAAAGCGCAGACCTGCCACGAAGTTCCCGCCAGGGTTTCCGCGCAGGTCCACCACCAGCTTGCGCAAAGACGCGATCTGCTGCTGCAGTGTCTTCAGTTTTTCTTCTTCAAAGAACGCCGCACGGAAAGACGGAATTTCCAGCACCGCATTTTGTGCGGATCTAAATTCCAAATGCAGATCCTCGGACCGCTGGATAGAGCGAGGTTTGATTTTTACAGAAAATTCTTTGTCCTGACGAAGCATCAGGTACGAGCCCTGCTCGGTCTGCGCTTCCCAGGGATTGGGCTGTTCGGCATTGATGCTTTGAATGACATCACCGGGTTTCAAACCCGCATCCTGGGCCGGAGAATCAGGATGAATTTTATAAATAACCAGTTCCCCGTCGACAAAGCGGCTTTCAATGCCGGTCTCAAGACTTTCCCCGCGCCAGATGCTGGCGACTTCAGAGGAATCATAGACCTCAAGGTGCGAGACCTTCAGCAATGCCAGGGCATTGTTCATGTCCTTGATAATCAGCTTTTTCGCAGAATACGGAGTGACCAGGCGGCTGCGCCGACTGCAGGTCTTTTTCCAGTTTTTGATTTTATGGTCGTCCAGAAAGATTCTTTCCGCGACAAGATCACACACTGCCGGATACGGATTCACGAATCCGCGCTGCAGAGTGAAATGATACGCCCCATAGGCGCAGGAGACTGCCAGAAGAATTGCTAAGATCCGCGTCATCTCGGTCCAGTAAAAACAAAGACCGGATGTAGTTTCATCCGGCCCCTGTCTTTCAATTCAAAAGGAAGAATTAAGCAGCCACTTTCTTCTTGCGAGCAGCAGAAGGATCGATGTGGTATTGCTTCACTTTGCGGTACAAAGTCGCGCGACCGATACCCAAAGCTTTAGCCGCTTCAGTCAGGTTGCCTTTGTATTGTACGATTGCGTTTTCGATGGCGTGAGCTTCAAGCTCTTCCATTTTTTGAACGCTGGATGAAGTAGCTGTTGGAGTTGGGAACTGGATAACGTTACCACCACCCACGTCAGAGTTGATCGGGCTTGTGCCTGAAGCCAAAGCCGGAACACCCGCTACTAGTTGTTGTCTGAAAAATGCGTTATCAAGCCCTTCTCTGAACTGTGCAGATGAATATGCTTGAACTGTCACATCGTGGTTCTCCCAGTACTTTTTTGTGTTCTCGATTGTTTCCTGGCTATCGCTCACCACGATCATAACTGTACGTGACATTTAGTCCTCCCCTTTTGAAACATTAACAAAGCCTATTTGACTCACTTTGTACCTATCGGCGTATCACGCTGAGAATTTAGGGCCAGTTGCAAATATTTTTTGAGACACTTTAAGCAGGCTAAAACACTGGACTTTTGTCGGTCGAAAAATCCCGCTTGACCGACCCTTCCGTTTTTTTTGCCCAAATTCTTGCCGGTTTCTGACCCCAAAACAGGCTTCCACAATCTGCTCGTCGCTTCAGACGGTCTTTGTTATATTGATTCTGGCTGATTATTAAGGACGTTCTGGAATGCCACAGTTTCTATCTGTTCTCTTTATATTGATAAGCTTCTGGGGGCCAACTGCCTTTGGTGGTGTGTTACGGGTGAATGTCTATGACCTGCCTCCGCATATTTTCACTCTGAATGGAAATCCCCAAGGTCCGGGTATCACATTCTTTCAGGACTATCTGAAGATTCCCAACACCGAGGTGCAATGGGTGGCCACTCCGTTTGCCCGGGTTCTTTGGGATATGCAGAACAAGAAAGTGGATGTCGCATTATTCCTGGTCCCGTCTGCTGAACGCGAACAGTACATGCGCTTTTCCAAAACACCGCTCTTCACCACGTCTTCGGCGATCATCATTCCGCGCAACTCGCCCTTGATGAAAGCAAAATCCCTGGAGGACTTCCGCGGACGCACCCTGGGGCATTCCAAAGACTCTTTCACCCCGACCGACCTGCTGAAACATGGTATCAAGATTGAGCCTTTAAGTGGTGAAAACGTCATTGAACGGAATATTCAAAAAATCCAGGGCAACAGACTGGATGGCATCTTTATCCCCACGGCTTCCAATGGCGAATACACTTTGCGCAAGCTGAAGGTGAACGATCAGTACCAGGTGTTTGTTGTGCCGAACACCAGCCTGAACCTGCATGTGGCCTTTCGAAAAGACATCGATGAAAAGACCTATCAGATGGTAGAGGCCGCTTTGAAGAAAAACCAGCGCCAGTATCGCAAGCTGCTCGATCAACAGCTGTCCAAATAAAAAAGGCCTCCATCGCGGAGGCCTTTTGATTTTTGCCTTTAGGAATAAAAACTATTCCAACAGGCTTCGTAGCATCCACGCCGTTTTTTCGTGAAGCTGCATTCTTTGCGTCAACAAATCCGCGCTGACTTCGTCGCCGGCTTTTTCAACCAATGGGAAGATCGAGCGAGCCGTGCGAACAACAGCCTCCTGCCCTTCCACCAGTTGTTTGATCATGTCCGTCGCGGACGGCACTCCGACCGGTTCTTCGATGCTGGTCAGCTTTGCGAATTCCTTGTAAGTGCCCGGAGCAGCCACACCCAAAGAACGGATGCGCTCTGCCACCAGATCCACCGCCAATGCCAGCTCAGTATATTGAGCTTCAAACATCACGTGCAATGTCTGGAACTGAGGTCCTGTGACATTCCAATGGAAATTGTGCGTTTTAAGATAAAGAGTGTAAGAATCCGCCAACAAACGGGACAAGCCGTCAGCGATCTTTTGACGGTCTTTTTCCTGAATACCAATGTTGATGGAAGTTTTAGCGTGCTTTTCGGACTTGTTGTTCTTTTTCATGGTCGGAACCTTTCTGTGAAAGCTACGCCCTAAACTCTAAACCAAAATTCATAGATGAAAAAGGAGCACTGCACACCAACTGAGAAACCAGACAAAAGGCAAAAAGGTACCTGCTTACTTTTTCCGAAGCTGCGCGTAAGCTGCAGCGCTTCGGAAAAAGTAAGCAGGTACCTTTTGGAAAAACAAAACCCAGCTTTTTAGGGCTGGGTTTGATTAGCTTTTTACTGCTTCAGCTTTCACGGCTTCCGCCGCTACAGCTCTGCCGGGCGAATTAGCGGCGGCCGGATTTGATTTTCACTTGAAGTTTAGAGATCAAGTGAACTGCCATTTTTTCCTGAACTTTACACATTTTAAGTTCATCGCGGCGGTAGGAACGCTGAGAAGGAGTCAAAGTTCCTGTCTCAAGCTCCATTTCATAATCCAATTTGGAAGAACGGATGCCTTCCAATTCTTTCGTTTGCGTTTTGAACAGTTTGGTCACGCCAGAAAGAGGAGCTACTTCGATCCACTCTTCTTTACCACGGTACCAGCTCACCATTCTCAGGAAACGTGCCTTGTTTTTAGCCAAAGTGAACTTCGGGAAGTTCGTGTCTTGAAGCTCAAGGATGTTTTCAACGTCATCTAGGTTCAGGTCATCTTCTTCACCTTCCATCAGAAGGTTGTCAGACAGGCTCGCCAATAGAGCGGTTTCCTGTTCTTCATCGACGTCTACGTCGAAGGCCGATTTCTTAACCTCTTTTTCGTTATCTAGGTCAGAATCCAAATCTGTATCGATTTCTTCGGCGTGCATGTTAGTGCCTGGATTGATCAAAACGAGCCTCCCCAATAGTGCATTAAAACGTCTAGGTGATTTAAAGTGGGCCCAGTTATATCGCAACTTCTGGAATGACACAATATGTTAATTGCATGAAAAAAGGTGAAAATCACAGGAAAGGCCCCCTCAAACCGAGACCTTTTTGCATTTTCATATCTAAATTTCATGCTCGAAATTTAGGCATATCTCACTTCACTGCGATCACATCAACTCGGAACCCACCGGGCTTTTTCCAGAAGTACGAAGGCGAGGCTTTCACGGATATTCGATAAACCGGACGCCCATCCAAAACGGCTTCACGCACTCCGCTGGATTTCAATTCACCTTCCAGTCGATACTCACGGCGCTCTCCAGAATAATCCGCATACTGAATGCGCACTTCGACAATCTCAAGATTGTTGCGCAGCCCCACCAAACGAATGCGTTTGATTCGGTTCAGATCAGCACGTGGAAAGAAATCAAAAGTTCTGGTGCCGAAGCGGCCCGTTTCCCCGCCTCCCAACGAATAAGGGACATCTTTGGGCGGAGCTGGAGGTGGTACAGGATAAGGTTCCCCCGGATAGGGATCATCAGGCAATGGTGACGGCAACCCGTCGTTTGCGACCCCGGTTGATAAAGCGAAGATCGTCAGAATAAGCACAAGCCACTTCCCCATGCAGGCCTCCTAGGCATTGACCCTAGTCGACCCGAGGGGATTTTGGAAATCACGGAACGGACAATATGTCTGAAATCAATCCCAGCGCATGTGCTTCACGGACTCACCAGAGTCACGCAGCTCACGCAGGGAATCAATGCCGATAGCCAAATGCTTGTCTACAAAGCTGGCTGTGACCTTCTTGTCGCTTTCCTCTGTCTTCACACCGTCTGGAATCATTGGGTTGTCAGACACAAGCAACAAGGCACCACGCGGAATTTCGTTCACAAAACCTGTCACAAAGATGGTCGCAGTTTCCATGTCCACGGCCATAGCGCGGGTTTTGGTCAGATAGTCTTTGAACTGTTCGTCGTGTTCCCACACGCGGCGGTTCGTCGTGTAAACTGTGCCTGTCCAGTAATCGCAGCTGTGTTTCGCGATCATTGTGGAAACGGCTTTTTGCAGACGGAAAGAAGGCAGTGCCGGGATTTCAGCCGGCAGGTATTCGTTACTTGTACCTTCACCGCGGATCGCCGCGATAGGCAGTACGAAGTCGCCCAGTTGATTTTTCTTTTTGATACCACCGCATTTACCCAGGAACAAAACGGCCTTGGGATTGATTGCAGACAGCAAGTCCATGCAGGTTGCAGCCAACGCACTGCCCATTCCGAAGTTCAGGATGGTGATGTTTTCAGCCGTGGCACTTTGCATCGGTTTATCCAAACCGCGCACCGGCACGTTGAACTGTTCGGCAAACATTTTCACGTAGTTACCGAAGTTTGTAAGCAGGATATAATGCCCAAATTCATTCAGCGGCACGCCTGTGTAGCGAGGCAACCAGTTATCGACGATTTCTTTTTTTGTTTTCATGCTACTCCTAATAATTTTCTTCAATTGGTAAATTGGTTTAAGCTAACATGATATTTCGCAGAAGAAAAGGGGTCCGATCATGAGTTCTACGCAAAATCATATTCTGATGGAAATTGCACCAAGGCTGGTCTCTGTTGGAGGACCTCAAGTTCACCGTCTTATTCCCTACGCCAAAAAGCGAATGGTAGGCCCGTTCATCTTTTTCGACTATTTTCCGGCCACCGACTTCGCCGCAGGTGACGGACTGAATGTGCGCCCTCATCCTCACATTGGTTTGTCCACCCTCAGCTACCTGCTGGAGGGAAAAGTTCTTCACCACGACAGCCTGGGACACAAACAGGTGCTTTCACCGGGCGACGTGAACTGGATGACTGCGGGCAAAGGAATCTCACATTCTGAAAAACTGCCTGAAGACGTCATCGGCAAAGCACACCGCCTTCACCTGCTGCAGTTCTGGGTGGCACTGCCGCTAAGTGAAGAAGACCGCGAACCCAGTTTCAAACACCACCCTGAAAGCAGCATTCCGCGCTTTAAGGTCGATGATGCGGACGTGATGCTGATTGCGGGTGAAGCTCTGGGCAAAAAGTCCCCGGTGGATGTTTATTCACCGCTGTTCTTCATGGACGTGAAGCTTCAAAAGGGAAAAACCTTCCACTATGATCCCGGCACGCAGGAACTGGCTTTCTATATCATCAAAGGCAGCCTGGATATTGATGGCAAAATCATTCCACCGGACGACTTTGTGGTCCTGGAACAGGGCTCATCTTTGAAAGTCACCGCCACCGAAGACACACAAGTCATTGTTCTTGGCGGCGAACCGTTCCCAGAGCCGCGCTATATTTACTGGAACTATGTTTCCTCTTCGCAGGAAAAAATTGAAGAGGCCAAAAAACAATGGCGAGAGTTGACCTTCCCGCAGGTCCCCGGCGAAACTGATATTATCCCATTGCCACCGGAACCGGCGAACAAAGGGTAAGGAGTTTTTGTGCTGAAGAAATCAAAAGGTCTTGTTGTACTGCTGTTGTTGGCCACGGGCTGCGCGACCACTCCTCCGGCTTCCACTCCGGAAGCCGAAGAAGCTCTGGTACCGAACTGGGAAACCCATGCTCATGATGCTGAAATCATGAAAAGCGGCCCGGCTCCGGCGTCAACAGCAACGGCCACAGCAGCTCCGACCAGCGCCATGGATGAAATGGCCCTGGAAGCTCAGCAGTTCGCAACGATCAATTATGACAACTTAGGCAAAGACCTGAAATCCGGCAAAGGCAAAAACGTCACCGAACTTTTCCGCATTCTGAAAATCCAACAAAAAGACCAAGCCATGGCTTTGCGCCGAGTGAAGTCCCTTCATGACGGCAGCACCAGTGCTGACCAATTCGCACAATCACTGTGGAATTGGTACCAGAATAGAAATTAGAACCAGGCTTCGAACTGATAACCCAAGTTCGTGCCGCTGAGCTTGTCAGTGAACGCGGGCGCACGGTTTCCGATGAAGCTTGCGCCCTGGTTGGCCTCATTCCAGAATGAGTGGGACACAAACGCACGCATCACGGGGCGACCCCACATGCTTTTCCCGACGGACAACTGAGCTGCCGCAGTCACACGACCCAAGTCGCGATCACCGACATAATCACCACCACCGGTTTTTTCAGATTCATTGTTGATGCGGGAGTAGCCCGCTTCGAAAGCCCATTGGAAACGATCGGACACAAAGTAAATCGGACGAACACCGATGGCCTGCATCTGACTTTTGCTGTCGGTATCGGTGCCGCTGTCAGCAATCTCTGCCGCCAGACCCAACATCAATGCCCAACGATCTGTTACATCATAGGTGTAGTCTTCAACAAATCTCCAGGTCCATGCGCGATTCTGACTTTCATCTGTCGCAGGCACTGTGCTGTCGGCATAGATGTTGAATCCACGCATCGTGCCCTTTCCGTACAAAATGGCAAAATTGTTGTTGCCACCCCATACCGGACCTTGAAGTCGTGTCGCCAAAGAATAGCCATTCGTAGGAACATATTCTTCGGTGTCAGTGGAACTTCCCGCGGCCCATGCATACACGCCCCAGAAGTTCAGCTTCTGATCAGCGAACGACGGCACCGCTGTCCAGCGCAGATCCAACGCATTCAAAACCGGACGACCGACATTGGTGTCATTCAAATTATCATCCGCCTGAATCAAGTGAGCGAACGCAAAACGCCCTTCACCCAACGGCAGACCTTCGATCCCTGCGCCCACGCCGCTCATGTCGGCATAGTAGTACCAGTCAAAGATATGAAGATCGACATCACGATAGAAACGTTTACCGACCCAGAATTCCCCGGGGATTTCGGTAAAACCACCAGCCTTCACAAACGCTTCAATCTGGCTTGTGTCGCGGTTTGCAGACGCCTCCCATTGACGCGTTCCTAAAGAACTATAGACCATGCGGAACTGGGTTTTGAAAAACACCGGATCTGTTTCGGTGGGTTTAACATGGTGGAACACCATGGCCAATTCGGTGTAGAAGTCGCACTCATTGCCTAAACGAAGGAAATTACCGGGCATTCCTGCGTTTCCGAAGCAATTCATGTGACCGCCCTGCATGTTCAATCCGCTTCCGCCACGCAGATATCCCGTGAAAGTCGTTTCCACAGCGTGAGTTGTGCTGCTTAGAATCATGAACAATAACGCAATCGTAATAGTTTTCATCGAGTTCCCTTGAAAAAGCTGAGGGATACCCATAAAGTCTGCGCCTGAAAAGACCTTACGCACGAAGACTCAAACTTTTTGGGGGAAATATTTGAAGCGCTTCCGTACCTGCTCACAACTATTGATTTTCTGCTTCGTACTTTCTTGCACACTTTTGCTTGGACAAATTGCTGAAGCCAAAGCCCCTGCCCGCGCCCAGTGGGTGGATAATTCGCGCATTGTTCTGCGTCTGCCACAAGGCTTCCGCGTTCACCAAAATCTTGTATTTTCACTCGGAGAACGCATCTCTTTGCATCAGCAGGATTCCATTCTGCTTCCGGTGATTCGCAGTGATTATGCTTCAGTGGAATTAAGCACGCAGCATCTTTCCTCTGCACAAATTGATCAGCTGATTCGCCGTCCATTGCGTCTTTTTGTTTCAAATAAAAATGGCCAGGTTCTGGATTCAACAGCTTTG
The DNA here is from genome assembly GCF_000317895.1 of Bdellovibrio bacteriovorus str. Tiberius. Taxonomy (NCBI): domain Bacteria; kingdom Pseudomonadati; phylum Bdellovibrionota; class Bdellovibrionia; order Bdellovibrionales; family Pseudobdellovibrionaceae; genus Bdellovibrio; species Bdellovibrio bacteriovorus. The sequence goes on along the minus strand of NC_019567.1, from coordinate 1,289,808 downwards.
CAGTATTCAGGCATTCTGGATCAAATGTACTTCTATGATGGCAATGATCTGGGTGCGCGCGTGCGTTCCACGAGTGTCGGCGTAAAACTATGGGCACCCACGGCACGCAACGTAGAGTTGTTGTTATATAAGGACGCTCTAGATACAAATCCTGCGACCGTCCTGCCAATGCAACGTCAGCAGGGTGTGTGGTTCGCGGATCTTCCCGGAAAATACGTCAACTATTTCTATCTTTACCAGGTGGAAGTGTACCAACCCCTGACAGATCAGGTTGAAATCAGCACGGTCACCGATCCTTACAGCTTCAGCCTGACAGCGGACGGCGCCAAATCCCAGATCGTGGATCTTGAAGCTTCGAACCTGAAGCCTCAAGGCTGGGACCGTCTGCAAAAGCCTGCTCTGCGTTCCTTCAACGACATCGTGATTTACGAACTGCACATCCGTGATTTCAGCGTGGCCGATTTCACCGTTCCCTTCCCGTATCGCGGCGGCTATGAGGCCTTCGCGCAAACCAACACGGAAAGCTCAAAGTACCTGCAGTCTTTGGCTGACGCGGGCATGACCCATGTGCACTTGCTGCCGTTCAATGACTTCGGCTCTGTCCCGGAAAACAAGGACGCCTGGGAAAACTATGAATCTGAAAGTTCGGACCTGCAGGAAGCCCAGGCCTATCTGGGCCGTATCAAAGCCAAAGACCCGTTTAACTGGGGTTATGATCCGGTTCACTTTATGACCCCTGAAGGCAGCTATGCCACGGATCCCAACGGATCACGCCGTGTGTATGAAACCCGTAACATGGTGTATGCCCTGAACAAGATGGGCCTGCGAGTTGTTCAGGACGTTGTATTTAATCACACCTATGAAGCAGGTCTGGAACCCTACTCTGTCTTTGATAAGATCGTGCCGCTCTATTACTACCGAGTGAACGACGAGGGTGATATTCAAAAAAGCTCCTGCTGCAACGACACCGCCAGCGAACATCGCATGATGGAAAAGCTTATGATCGACAGTGTGTTGCACTGGGCGCGCACCTACAAGATCGATGCCTTCCGCTTTGACCTGATGTCTTTCCATTCCCGCAACACCATGGAAAAAATCAAATCCGAGCTGCGGGGGCTGACCGAGCACAACGACGGCATCGACGGATCCAAAATCTATCTGTACGGCGAAGGCTGGGCGTTTGGTTCTTTCTATGACCGCTATCCGGGTGAATCCCTGCACATGCTAAATTCCCATGGCAGCGGCTATGGCTTCTTCAACGACCGTCTGCGCGACGCTGTTCGCGGCGGCACCACCAATTCCGCTGAAAAATCCGATCAAGGGTTTGCAACGGGCCTTTACTTTGATTTCAACAAAGAACCTGCCAATCGCAACACACCGCCGGACAGCAACGGTCAGCGCGAAAAGATTTTGCACCTGGGCGATGTGATTAAAGCCGGTCTTGCCGGCAATCTTCGTGATTTCAGATTCAAAGAACACTGGGGATCATTCGTAACCGCAGGACAACTGCACTATCGTGGAGCGCCTACCGGCACCAGTGCCGAAGCGATCGAAACCGTCAGCTATGTTTCCGCCCACGACGGGTATACTTTGTGGGATGCTGTTCAGGCCAAGGCGCCATTCTATACCAGCGGACGCTTCCCGACTTTAAGCAAATCCGAAGACCGCCAGCGCATGCATCAACTGGCACTGGCACTGCCGATGCTAAGTCAGGGCATTCCGTTTATTGAATCCGGATCTGAACTTTTACGCAGCAAAAACGGCGATCAGGACAGCTATAATTCTGGTGATTTCTTTAATCGCATCGACTGGAGCCGTCAGCAGAACTTCTGGGGCTCAGGCCTGCCGCCCGCGTGGAAAAACGTGGACGACTGGACTTTCTGGCAACCCCGTCTGCAGGAACCGGGCATGAAGGTCACTCCAGAACTGATCACCCGCACAGAAAAGTACTTCAAAGCCCTGCTGCGTGTCCGTCAAAGTTCTGACCTGTTCAAACTGAACGCTTTGTCCGAGATTCAGAAATCTTTGACCTTTATCGACAACGACAAACACGCCGAACCAGGTTTGATTGCGATGCAATTGCAATCAGCCTCTGAACGTCTGTTGATTTTCTTCAACGCCGCCCGTGAGGCCCGCAGCTTCGAACACAGTGCTTTAAGCCAGAACTGGGAACTGCATCCGCTGCTGGATGAAAAAGTCGACGCCACTCTGTCACAGGTTCTGCTGGCCCCTTCGGACAAACGCATTCAAATCCCGGGTCGCAGCACCGTGATTCTAATTCAGAAAGCCGGTCACTGATGAAATTCTGGATTCTTCCTTTTCTGATTTTCGCTTCACTCACCGCCCGGGCCGAGGATATGCGCATCCAGATCTGGCACCAGATGATCTATGGCCACCGTCAGGTTCTGGCCGAAGCACTGGAAAAATTCGAAAAAGAAAATCCCGGCATCATTGTTCAGGCGACTTACCGTGAAACGGAAGAACTTCGTTCCAGCTATCAATCGGCCGCGATGGGTGGCAGCGGTCCGGAATTGGTTTACGGCCCCAGCGATCAGGTGGGCCCTTTTGCCACGATGGGCATCGTGCGTCCGCTGGACGAGGTTCTGGGTTCTGACTACTTCCACAATTTTGATCCGTTAGCGGCCCCGGTTTACGACAACAAACACTACATGATCGGTGATGCGGTCGGAAACCACCTGATGCTTCTGTATAACAAGAAGTTCATCACCACCCCGCCAAAAAATTCGCAGGAACTGATCGAGCTTGGCAAAAAAATGACGGTGGATACCAATGGCGATGGCAAAATCGACCGCTGGGGCTTGGTGTTCAATTATACCGAGCCGTTCTTCTTTGCCCCGTTTATTCCCGCTTTTGGCGACGCCTTCTTAAAAGCGGACGGTGTCACTCCGAACCTGAACACCACCGCTTTGAAAGACACTTTCCAGTTCATTCTGAAACTGCGTGATCAGGACAAGATCATCCCGAAAGAATGCGACTATGAAACCGCCAATGCTTTGTTCAAAGAAAACAAAGCCGCCATGCTGATCAACGGCGACTGGTCCTGGGGTGACTATCAGCAGGCCAAGGTGGATTTCGGCATCGCCCGCATCCCGATGATTTCTGAAACCGGCAAATGGCCAAGTCCGCTGGTGGGCACCAAGGGTTATTCCCTGAACGCCAACATGAAAAGCGAGGCTCATTACGAAGCTGCCGTCAAACTTTTGAAGTATCTGACTTCGACGCCAGTACAATTGCTGTTCGCGGAAAAAGTGGGTGTCTTGCCGTCAAATCTTCAGGCGCGCGAATCTGACATCGTCAAAAACAACCCGCTTCTGAAGATTTCTGCCGACATCATGGAAGTTGGTACGCCAATGCCGGTGACCCCGGAAGTGCGTGCAGTCTGGGACAGTCTGCGCATTCAGTACCAAAAAGTTCTGGCCGGCAGCCTGCAACCACAAGCCGCCGCAGAACAGGCACAAATCACCGCTGAACAACAAATCCGTGATATGAACGAAGTTCTGACTCCGGGTGTGGGTGCGACGGTTTTGAAGATTTTCTTCGGTATCGGCATCGTGCTTATGATCTGGCTGACAAGAAACTCGCTGGTGGCTTTCTTTAAAGGATTCCGCGGACCGCAGCGTTTTGCTTACTATATGATGCTGCCGGCGTTTATCGGCATCTTTGCGGTGATCATCTATCCGTTCTTCTATAATATCGCAATTTCGTTTTCAAACTTCAGTCTGCGCACTTTCCAGGACTGGTCACTGGTGGGTTTCCATCATTATATCGCGGCTCTTTCTGATCCGCGCTTCTATTCCCTGTTCCTGAAAACCGTCATCTGGACTGTGGTGAACATTGTCTTCCACGTTTCTATTGGTGTTTTCCTGGCGGTGATCATCAATCAGGTGATTGCGGGGAAAGGATTCTGGCGTGCCCTGCTGATCATCCCGTGGGCGGTGCCTCAATACATCACCGCTCTTACCTGGCGTGCGATGTTTAATCAGGAATACGGGCCGATCAATATCTTCCTGCAACAGTTCCTGCACATGTCCCCGGTTCAGTGGCTCAGTCAGCCGACGACGGCTTTTGCCGCGTGTATTTTGACGAACGTGTGGCTGGGCTTCCCGTTCATGATGATCGTGGCTTTGGGCGGTTTGCAGTCCATTCCAAGTTCACTGTACGAAGCCGCAAGACTGGATGGCGCCAATGCTTGGCAGCGTTTCCGTCATATCACCTGGCCACTGCTGCTGCCAGTGATGGCACCGGCAGCTTTGCTGGGTTCTATCTGGACATTTAACAACCTGAATGTGATCTGGCTGGTCAGTAATTCGGGCGAACCGGGTGATCAAACGCACATTCTGGTCAGTTACGTTTATAAAGCGGCCTTCAATCTGTATCGCTATGGCTATGCGGCTTCCGTGTCCGTGATCATCTTCCTGATTCTGGTGATCTGGGGTCTGGGATCACTGAAAAGCCAATTCAAAAAGGAGACGAAGTAATGCTTAAAAAGACCTTCTCCTGGATCAGCATTTTGCTTTTCTCACTGTTTTCGATTTATCCGATTTTGTATGTGCTGTCGGTGTCTTTACGTCCCGACAACGCTTTCCAGACGCAGTCTTTGGAAATCATCGGCCCCAATGCTTCCTTTAAGAACTTTGTGGATCTGTTTGCCACCACCGACTTTCTGATCTGGATGCGCAACTCGTTGGTGGTCAGTGCGGCGACCACACTTTTGGGTGTGGCTTTGGCATCAACCAGTGCCTACGCATTGGCAAGATACCGCTTCCGTGGGCGCAACATGATGCTGTTCTCGCTGTTGATGACTCAGATGTTCCCGGCAACCATGCTGATGTTGCCATTTTATATTATCCTGTCCAAGCTTCGCCTGATTGACAGCTTCTGGGGCTTGTTCCTGATCTATTCTTCAACGGCGCTGCCTTTCTGTATCTGGCAGATGAAGGCTTACTATGACACCATCCCGCGCGAGCTGGAAGAAGCGGCGTTGCTGGATGGCTGCTCGAAATGGATGATCTTCTATAAGATCATTCTGCCGGTGTCTTCTCCGGCGCTGGTGATCACGGCGTTATTTAGTTTCATGAGCAGCTGGAGCGAATACGTGATTGCCGCGGTGGTTTTGCAGGATCCGCAGCTTTACACTTTGCCGTTGGGACTTCGTTCGTTCCAGGCAAGTCTTGCGACCCAGTGGGGTCTTTATGCCGCTGGCGCTTTGATTGTCAGCGTTCCGGTTTTGATTTTGTTCATCAGTATTTCCCGATATCTGGTTTCTGGCCTGACCATGGGAAGCGTGAAGGGTTGATATGGCAAAAATTCAGTTTTCCAACATCAAAAAAAGTTTTGGTTCTGCCGATGTCCTGAAGGGCATCGATCTGGATATCGCTCCGGGCGAATTCCTGGTTCTGGTCGGACCTTCCGGTTGCGGCAAATCGACTTTGCTAAGAACCCTGGCGGGACTTGAATCTGCGGATTCGGGCACTATCAGCATCGATGGCAAAAAGATCAACGACATCGAACCACAAAACCGCGACATCGCCATGGTTTTCCAATCTTATGCCCTGTACCCGCACATGACGGTGGCTGAAAACATGGGTTTTGGTTTAAAACTAAAAAATCTGGCAGCAGCCGAAATCACCAAACGCGTGAATGAAATTTCCGAACTTTTGCAGATCAAACACCTTCTGGATCGCAAACCCAAAGAACTTTCCGGCGGTCAGCGCCAGCGTGTGGCTTTGGGCCGCGCGCTCAGCCGTCAGACCCCGGTGATTTTGTTCGATGAACCCCTGTCGAATCTGGATGCGCACCTTCGTTCCCAAATGCGTCTGGAAATCAAACGTCTGCATCACCATTCCAAAAGCACAATGATCTATGTGACCCACGATCAAATGGAAGCCACAACTTTGGGCGACCGTATCGCGGTTCTGAAAGACGGAATGATCGAACAAATTGGAACTCCATCAGAGATCTATCACCGTCCGAAAAACACTTTCATCGCGACCTTTATCGGATCGCCTGAAATGAACTTCTTTGAAGGCGCGGTTCTGGAAAAAGTCCCATGGCCTGAAGCCCGTAAAGAGGATCAGATTCTGGGCATCCGCCCGGATGCTTTTGCCTTAAACAAAGGGCCTTTGGGAGCCCAAGAGGTTGCTTTGGGGGACTTCCAAGTGGAGATTTCCGAAAACCTCGGCGGCCAGCAGATGCTTCACGGAACACTTGCTGGAAACAACGTACGCATTCTGGTGGATTCAATGGATAATTTTTCCATGAAGCAGACCCTGTCCCTGAAGATCGACCTGACAAAGGCCCACCTGTTTGATAAAAAAACAGGCCTGAATCAAAGGCTTTAAGGAGATCGGATGATCCGCAGTTTGTCTCTCGGTTTTACAGCGATTTTGCTGACTTTGGCATCCAGCCTGTCAGCAGCTGCGGCTCCGCGCACAGTCTTCGTCCAATTGTTTGAATGGCCTTGGAATGACATTGCCCGCGAATGCGAAGTCTATCTGGGCCCGGCTGGTTTTTCCGCCGTGCAGGTTTCCCCACCCCATGAGCATATTCACTGGCAGGGCAACCCGTGGTGGGAACGCTATCAGGTTGTCAGCTATCAATTGAATTCCCGCTCCGGGACCGAGGCTGAATTTGCCGACATGGTTCGCCGCTGCCGTCAGGCCGGCGTGGATGTCTATGCCGATGCAGTCTTGAACCACATGACCGGCATTCCGGGTGGCGTGGGTTCTTCGGGCACGCAGTTTACTCACTACGAATACCCAGGTCTTTATTCCCATCAGGACTTCCATCACTGTGGTCGCAATGGCAACAACGACATCCGCGACTTCCGCGATTTGTATGAGCTGCAAAATTGTGAACTGGTGGATCTGGCGGACCTGAAAACCGAATCCCCTTACGTTCAGGAAAAACAGGCTGAATATTTGAATCGTCTTTTGGATCTGGGCGTGGCGGGTTTCCGTATCGATGCCGCCAAACACATCCCGGCCCGCGATCTGGATCAGATCCTGAAGCGCCTGAAAAGATCCGCTTACATCTATTCTGAAATCATCTATGACCCGGCAGGGCCCGTTCAGTACAACGATTACACCCCGTTCAGTGATGTGACTGCCTACGACTATCCTCACCGCCTGGGTTATGCCTTCAAAGACAAGAACACCGAAGCTTTGCAGTTTATTGCCAGCGGTTTCCCCAGCAGTCTTGATTCCATCGTCTTTGTCACCAACCACGACATCGAACGCACGAATGATTACTCTGTCTTGAAGTATTCAAGCCCGGAACAGCACCTGTATCGTCTGGCGCAGATCTTTATGCTGGCGTGGCCGTTTGGTTATCCTCAAGTTTATTCCGGCTTTGATTTTAATTCTTTCGATCAGGGACCACCCTTGAACGATGCTCTTCGCACCCTGCCGATTCTGGATGACCAGAATCAGTGCCGGGCACCTTGGACCTGTGAACACCGCCTGCCGGAAGTGGCCGCGATGGTGGATTTCCGCAATCAGACCGACAAGGCCTTTACGGTTTCCAACTGGTATGCCAATGGCCGTGATGTGATCTCGTTCGCCCGTCCGCGCTTTGGTTTCGTGGCCATGAACTTTGGCAGTCAGTCCGTGACCAAAGAGTTCCAGACCAATCTGCCGCCCGGCGAATATTGCAACATCGTGGATACGGGCTATCGCCTGAAATCCCGCAGCTGCGCAGAAGGTTTTAGCGTCAACAACAGCGGAAAAGTGCGCACAACTTTGGCGCCTTATTCATCCTTAGTTCTTTTAGTGAAGGCACAAGCCAGAAAATAATATGAAAAAGAAAACCTACACCATCGGTCTTGATCTGGGCGGAACTAAACTGGCAGCGGCGCTGCTTTCTGATACTGGCGAAATGCTGGATTTCATCAAAGTTCCCGTCGACATGAACCGCGAAAAGTCTGCACCAAAAGCTCAAAAGCGTCTGATTCAGCTGATGGCAGACATTGCTTTGGATTTCAAAAAACGTTTCCCGAACGAAACCAAAGCCTCTGTCTTTAAAGGCATTGGTTTGGCCAGTGCGGGTCCATTGAATGCTGAAACCGGCACCCTGATGAATCCGGCCAACTATCCCGGCTGGAAGATCGTTCCGATCCTGGATCTGTTGACCAAAGAAATCCACAAAACCTGGAAAACCCCGGTGTACTTCCAGCACGACGCCACCGCGGCGGCTTTGGCGGAAGGCTGGGTGGGCGGCGCTCAGAAAATGAAGTCCTTTGCGATTGTCACTATCGGCACCGGCGTGGGCACAGGCGTGATCTTTAACGGTCTGCCGGGCCAGTCTGACGGCATGGGCTCTGAATACGGCCATATCGTCGTTGATTACCAGCGTCTGATGAAAAACCCGGAAAAGATCGACCACTGCACAGTGGAAGGCATTGCCTCTGGCACGGGTCTGCTTCGTCGTGCGCGCGAGATGGGCTTCACTGGAAACTCGGTCGAAGAACTGATTGCCGCCAACGATGCCAAGTACCAGGTGCTGTTCAAGGAAATGGGCTGGGCCCTGGCTATTCTTTGTTACAACCTTTCTATTGGCTACAACCTTGAAAAGATCTTCCTGAGCGGCGGTCTGATCAAGATCCGCAACATGTATCTGAAAGACCTGAAGGATCACTACAAAAAGATGATCCGCCAAAGCAAGACGGTCTTTGAATGCCCGATTGAAGTGGCCAAAACCCAGAATCATGCAGGCGTGATTGGTGCCGGATTCCTGCCTCACCTTTACGGAAAAAAGTAAGACAACAGATAGCACAAATAAAAAAGGCCGGTTCATCACCGGCCTTTTTCTTTTTCATATTTTTAGAAAACTAAACTGTCAGCTCTTTCGGGATCCCTTTTGGAATCGCGCTTAGAAGCTTCTTCGTGTAGTCGTGTTGAGGGGCATCGTAAATCGCCTGAGCCGTGTTGTGCTCAACGATCTTACCACCGAACATCACTGCCACTTCGTCAGAGATGAATTTCACCACAGACAGATCGTGAGAGATAAAGATGTAAGTCAGGTTCATCTCGTCCTGAAGATCCAACAACAAATTCAGAATCTGAGCCTGGATGGATACGTCCAGAGCGGATACAGATTCGTCACACACGATGAATTCCGGGCGAACCATCAAAGCACGCGCGATGGAAATACGCTGTCTTTGACCGCCAGAGAACTCGTGCGGGTAACGATTCATCATCGCCGGGCTCATGCCCACTTTTTTCAGCATCTCTTCCGCAATTTCGCGGCGCTGGTTGTTGTTGTCACCGATATTGTGAATCTGCATTGGCTCCATCAGGATGGTCCCGATGGTCATACGCGGATTTAAGGAAGCATACGGATCCTGGAAGATGATCTGCATTTTTTTACGAATCGGATGCATGTGACCGTAATCAAGCTTGGTGATGTCCTGACCATCGAAGATGATCTGGCCATCAGTCGGCTCAATCAAACGCATCAGCGTGCGGCCCAAAGTCGTTTTACCGCAACCGGATTCACCCACCAGACCCAGCGTCTGGCCTTTTTTAACTTTGAAGCTGACGCCGTCCACAGCCTTTGTGTAGCTCTGAACACGGCCCAAAAGACCGCCGGTGTGAGGGAAGTGGGTTTTCAGGTCATTCACTTCAAGAATGACTTTGTCTTCGCGGATGATTTCTTTGGCTGGAGTGTAAACCTTTGCCACTGGCGTGATTTCTTCGCCGGTCGCGCTCATGAAGTCAGCAAGAACCGGAAGACGAACCGGGTTTTCATCCAAAGACGGACGGCAGGCCAGAAGCCCCTTCGTGTACGGGTGTTTTGGATTGTCGAAGATTTCCTTGGAAACACCACGTTCTACGATTTCACCTTTGTTCATAACGATCACTTCATCAGCGATGTCAGCAACAACACCCAGATCGTGGGTGATGAACAATAGACTCATGTGAGTTCTTTTTTGAATGTCGGCCAGAAGATCCAGAATTTGTTTTTGGATCGTCACGTCGAGCGCTGTGGTTGGCTCGTCACAGATCAGAACGTCCGGATTGCAGGCAATCGCCATCGCGATCATGATACGCTGGCGCTGACCGCCGGAGAATTTGTGAGGATAGAAATACAGACGCTCTTCCGCGTGTGGAATGCCGACCTGTTTCAACAGATCCAAAGCTTTGTCCAAAGCCTGTTGTTTGTTCAGGTTTTGGTGAAGCATCAAAGTTTCAGTGATCTGATCCGCAACGGTCAGAACCGGATTCAAAGAAGTCATCGGTTCCTGGAAGATCATGGAGATGCGTGCACCACGGATTTCACGCATTTTCTTTTCAGAGACCTTCAACAAGTCCTGACCTTCAAAAAGAATTTCGCCGCTGGAAACACGGCCTGGATTTCCGATCAAACGCATGATCGCCAGGGACGTGATACTTTTACCAGAACCAGACTCACCCACCAACCCGACTGTTTTACCTTTTGGGATGTTGAACGAGATGCCTTTTACGGCCTGTACAATCCCGTCTTCGGTTTTAAACTCAACAGCAAGATTGCGGACTTCGATAATATTTGTGTTGCTCATTCTTTTTTGTCTCTCCAGATGGCCTCAGGATTCTAGCACCTTTTCAGGCAAATAAACCCCTGAAATGACCACGGTCAAATTCCAGAAACACTGAATCGCTTATCCCGGTAAAATGGTCAATAAATTGTGTTCAATCCTATTGGATTTTCAAAGGATTTTGCCCTGTCTCGAACTGGGATGTTCCCTAAAAAGTCCTGTTTCTGGGCCCAACGGGAACATTTAGTCATTTTTTCAGTATAGAAGGTCCAGCTATGAGCCGATGACTCTATGGACGGTGCTGATTTTGGGGGACCACCCCTATTTGACGCCACAAGTCTAGCCGGTATATCAGGGGGAACGTAAATGAAGATCCTTTCATCATGCATTAACACCATGTTTGTGGCGGCGATCCTGTACCATGCCCCCGCCTTTGCCAGCGGCAGCGGCACCGAAGCCGGCGCCTGCACCGACTGCTTTGTGGAAACACCGAACGGCCTTAGAATGAAAGACAACCTCACCTTCGTGGCGTCGGTTCTTGATGATATCAACGACAAATACAATTGGGGTCCGTCCTGTAACAACTACGCCACCGGCACCAAAATCGGTGAATGGGGTCATGCCATCCGCAAAGAATACATGGCTGGAAACTTCAGCCACCTGGCGGAAGGGTCCCCTGACATCCACAAATTGTGTCCGAACTATAAGATCATGAAGCCCACCGACAAAGCCAACTTCTGGGTTCTGATCTTCAATGCCATGACCCACTATGAAAGCACCTGCAACCCGAAAGCCACGGCCAAGGGTCCGAACGGCAGCCTGTACGGTCTGATGCAATTGCACGTGGGCCGTGAACAGGTCTATGCAAAATCCTGCGAAAAGGGCGACAGCAAAACGCCAGTGAACACCTTCGCCTGCACCCTGGACATGCTGAATGGTCAGCTGCGCCGGGATGATGCTCTGTTCAGCCGCAAGTCCTATTGGGATGTTCTGCGCCCTCAGGCTGCCAGCGGAAAAGCCAAAAAGATTTCAAGATCTGTCAGTGCTTATGTTCCCTGCCACGATGAAAAACGTCTGAACGTGAAGCAGGCGGAATTCTTCGACAACGAAGAAGTCTGGAAAGCACTGCAAATTAGTGAGACTCCAGATGATGGAGCCTGGGATGGATAACATTCTTCAAATCAGGTAAATCCTACAAAACCGGCTGCCACAGCCGGTTTTGGCGTTTTGGTGTTCGCCGTGAAATTTCGAACAGTTCATCCGTCAAAAAGGGTTAAACTCGGGCAAACCTCGCAATTGACATATACATGTTCAACTTGAGTTGATAAGTGTCTTGGCCAAATGAAGACGTTGAACAAGTTTTTCCATGTAAAGTTTGAAGAAAGACGTGCGGCAAATCCGCGTTTTTCATTGCGTGCCCTGGCTCAGCGGGTGGAAATTTCCCCCGGACACCTGTCCGAGATTTTCAACAACAAGCGCCCTGTTTCTTCTGCCAACTTCAACAAACTTGTGAACGGTCTGCGCCTGTCCGAAGAGGACGTGCAAAAGGCCCAGTCCCTGTTTGACTCTGAACGAAAGCGCAAAAAAGCCACGCATTCCATTGAAAGAGTTTTAAGCAAGTCCGAGTTCTCGGAAGTTTCCAGCGTGGATTTCTTCCTGGTGCTGGCGGCGATGGATCTGCACACCGAGGAATGGGATGTGGAGCTGATTTCAGCTGAAACCGGCGTTCCTGCCGAGCGCACGCAAGTGGTTATGAACAAACTTCTGCAACTGGGTCTGGTGGAAAAGAACAGCGCGACGACTTATGTGAAAACTGTGCGCAGTCTGGCTTCTGAAAACGACATCCCGAATTTTGATGTGCAAAAATTGCACAAAGAAGCGATGAAGCGCTCGACAGAGATCTTCCCGCAGATCCCTACTGAAAAAAGGGAAATGGTTTACCTGACAATGGCTGTAAATCCGAAAAATTTGGACCGGGCAAAAAAAGAACTCGAAAAGGCCTGGAAAAAGGTTTACGGAAAGCTGACCCAAGGCGAATGCACTGAAATTTACACGCTGGGCATGCAATTGCTGCCAGCCGTGCCAAAGGAGACTGAAGAATGAAACATCTGATGGCTGTTATCGTTTTATTGGCGGCGCCCAGCGCCTTTGCCCAGTACGTGGTCCGCAATGGCGGCTATGTGGTGAGCTGTCTGAACCAACCCACAGTAGCCCTGGAAATGGCGGAAGCCAAGGAAGAAGGCCTGTCTGTTCAGTACTCCCCGGCCCGCTCTTATCAGGCGAAAGTTTCTGACCTGATTGCGCGCATCCGTCCGGTGAATTCTCAGAAGGCCTTGAAATACACGCAGTGGCTGAAACAATGGCCACAACAAATCCGCTGGAAGTCTTCCTTTGCTTTGGAAGGCCCGAATGATCAGGGTGATTTGGAACTGGGCCGTGGCTGCCGCATGAAGATCGCCATCGTTCAGACCAATGAAACCCGCTTCGGAGTTCAACAGTACGAAATTGATTCCTTGGTCTGGGGCTCTTTGGATGAAAACCAAAAAGCCGCTTTGGTAATGCACGAATTCATCTATCGCGACATCCTTGAGGAAAATCCGGAATCCAATTCCTTCGAAGTTCGCTTTGTCAACAAAGCCCTTCACGACCTTGATTCCCAGCTCCGAGACCGTCGCAAGTTCACAGAGCTGATGTCTCGTTTCTAGTCAGTTCTATCGGCAGCTGGATGAAACCAGCTGCTGAAACTCTGCATCTTTTTTGAATTTAAAAATCACATCCCCGTCGCTCATATAACGAAAAAGATCCTGATTGCGCAAAGAGCAGCTTTTCGATGCGGAACTGAGCACCGACTTGCCACTGCGATTCATCGCCGGATCATTGTTCATCGCAAACCCCACATCCAAAATCTGCCCCTGATAACCCACGATGCTGACGCCCCCTTTGTTGGTGGTCGTCACTTTGTCGACAACGACTTTGGCGGCGCCAGAAATGGATTTCAAAACAGCCTTGTTGATATCAAAGACAAACTTGTCACCAGTGACGTGCTCGATGATCAGTTCGTCATTTTGTGGCAGCCACTGGTAGCTGATTTCGGTCTGCTTTCGCGGGAACAGGAAAAAGTCCCGGGCCCCAAACTGCCCGTCGGTGCCATAGGCATTAAAGACCATGAACATCCCGTCCTCGGTCAGAACATAATCACGATACACCATGGTTTTATAAGCATCCGTCGGAGACACCGACAACATGCACAGACCCGCTTGTTCAAGCCAGATCCGCTGCAACTGCACGCCGCCTTTGGTTTCGGTCAAGGACTGGCAGCGCTCGGGCGCAGGGGCGGCTTTCGCCAGCCAGACAAAAAGAAACGCGGACAGGAACAGAACGCTCTTCATGAAACCTCCTTGGGGTGACTTTCAGATTACAAATCCCCGCAAAGCGGTCAACGAGCCCACGACCAGAACCTGTTTCATCAAAATGGCGTGAACAGATAAGTTTCGCATTCCCCGCCAAAAGTTTGACTGAAAATCCGCGCGCAGGCCCAATGAACTGTCACCTTTGGAGGTTTAAATGAAGTGTCTGAAAACTCTCGTGTTATTTACCTTGTTAGCGCCGTTTGCGGCTTCAGCTCAGATCGAATCGCGTATGGATTTTGGGATGCAGATGGTAGGTGCAGAACGCACCAAAGATATGCTTTTGACTAATTACAGTTCGGGGACCATTTATGACATTTCACATACAATTGCTGCCGACAGCTTTTTTGTCAGCAGCGATTGTCCGGATCAATTGCGTGCGGGCCTTTCCTGTCGCTATCGTATCGCGTTCTTCTGCCATTACGAGGGCTATCAGACAGGGACCTTGAATATTTTCACGTCAGATAAAAACTATCGCGTGCACCTGTCCGGATACTGCAACCCACTGCCTTAGCGGTCGGTCAGTCCCAGCCCCTGCAGAATGCGGGGAATGCACTTTTCCACTCTGGCAGTCCGGGTGGCCGCTTGTTTGGCTGATTCGATATGTATCAAATACAGCCTCTGGCGGCCCGGCGTCAGTTTTTCAAAAGCCGCTTTCAGTTTCTTATTTTTATCCAAGGCCTGTTTTAGCTCGACAGGCATTTTAGGCATCTTGGCCGGTTTCTTCTCTGTTTTGATTTCAGATTCAGAAATTTTGATGGCTTCTTTGATATAAGACCGAATAGCTGTCTTTACTTTGACAATATCCGCCACGCTGGTGAACTCAAAACGACGGGCCGACTGGGAATGAGCCCCCGGTGATTTCAGCAGTTTTTTGGCGTCTTTAAGCTCGCTGCCTTGAAAGAACATCAACGCACAAGTGTCTTTAAAATTCTGAATGATCGCGATGTTCTTATCGTCATGCAGATAACAAGGCAGGCTCCACTTGAAGTCCTCGGTCAGGCCGCTGTCCAAAGCAATCTGGCGCAACAGCTGGACTTCCTCTTTCCACTTTTTTTCCGACTTGATAAAGGCATCGACTTTGGCATTTTTGGAATTCATCACGCACTCCTTGCATTTAAAGGATGCTATGAGGGGCCTTCGGAATCAAACAAATGCTGGAAGAGCCGGCCCCAAAAAAAACGGTCATCATTCTTTGCGCGTATAATAACTGTTTTTTTATAAATTTAACTTATGCCCGCTCAGCTTCTATAAGCATCTTTATCAACCCCCACCGGAGCCAAAAGTGAAAGCACTTATTTTTACCATGACCATGCTGTTATCGATCAACTCATTTGCCAAAGACGCCACCTACACTTCCCGCAAACTGCAGTATGCGCTGGAAATCCTGACCTCCATCACCGAAGAATCCAAGGTGACTAAGGTTCAACCCAACAAAGACATCAAAGCCATGATGATTGAATACGGGATCAAAGAAGGCGCTCTGGAGTCCGCTGAGGACTTTAACTGGGTTGACGACAACAGTGCCTGGGAAGGAGACTCTACCAAATGGGGCAGGGACACTCTTGAAGGCGCAAAGTCTTATGTGATTGCAGTGTTAGAGCAGCGTCTGGAATACAGCGACAATAATTCTGCCGACAAAGTCACTTTCGCTGACAATTATATGAAGGCCCAGCATGCCTTTTCTTTGCTGAATGAAATTAAAGGCATTCAATATGGTGTAGGCCCCGTGGGGGCTGTTCAGTGCGGCGGACAATACGCAGCCTTGCTGATCATCGACCCCATCACTGGCACTATTTATACGATTATCATGGAAGCGTCGGGTTGTTAATCGGCTTACATTTCAAGGGCTGCCCCCTGGACTTCTTTAAGAACCAACTTTGCTTTGCCCGTCTGGACATCCATCAAGGCCATACCGGAAGGCTGGCCCCAGATAATTCCATAGGGGGTGATGTTCATTTCATAAGAGGACAGCTCCCATGAAATTTCGGATGTCTGTCCGGTCACCATATCCAGCGCCACTGGGAATTCCGAGTCCATGCTCCAGTAATAAAACTTTCCGTCCTGAACATACCAGTCATCAAAGTCGACATCGTCAGGAAGAGGCCATAAGCCGACCAGCATCGAATCCGTCTGAACGGTCAGCAAGCCGAATTCATAGTCGCCATTTTTTTCAGCTTCATAGAAGATGTAAATCTTATTCCCCACCACGTTGGCTCGCGCAAAATAGCCCCAGTCGTGCCCCGCAAAAGGGTCCCAGGCCAACAAAGCTCCGGTCGAGGCATCAAATGCTGCCAACCCCTGGCGCATACTTCCGTCGATTTCGACAAATTCACCACCAATATAGAGCACACCCTGATGATGCTTAATGAAGTCGACATTGTTGTCCGGTTCGGGTTGCCAATTTGTCAGTTGGCCATTTGTGAAGGAGGCAACATTCGAGCGATTTTGGCCGTCAATGCTGTAAAAGGCACCGGCCACATACATGATTTCACCGACAGGTTCAAAACTTTTTACGGTGCCGTCGACTTCCAGGATCTGCTGCGCACCCGTTTTGATATTGGCGACAAGTAATTTCCCCACCGTCGAACCCATGGCGTTGTCGCCACGACCGCCGATATAAAGATAGTCTCCGATCCGGGCCGCCGCATTGATTTGCACGAATTCAGGTTGCATCGGCGTCGAAGGGATCCAGCTGGAGAAACTGCCATCATTCGAATTCACAATGACCATGCCGTTGCGATCCGGTCCCCCCAGATCGTTTGCGGTCACCAGAAGTTTTCCATCACTGACGCCCAAAGTGCCGATGATGCCGGACAGGCTTTTGACCACCGTCGCGGTGCCATCGGTTTCCAATCGTACAAGGTCTGCGCCGCTGGCGACATACATCTTGCCATTATGTTCAACCAGCGAGTTAGGATAGCTGCCTTCAAAGTTCCGGCCCAAAGTCATCAGGGCCCCGCCATTGTTCAGATCGTAAGCGGCAAGATTCTTGTTGGTTCCAGAGCTCAAACGTCCCATGGTATACAGAACGCCATCTTTAATAACGAAATCCGTGATGTCGTTGGGACTCGTCAGCGCTGGCACCCACGGGATGACGTTCGCCGCCTGATCAATCGTCGCATAGTCCTCGCGAACCTGCATGTTCAACCCCAAAGGCTGACTGAAGTATCCTGAGATATAAACGTTGCCGGCGTATTCCTGAATAAATCGAACTTCATCAAAGGTTCCCCGTGCCGTGACCGGCGCCCAGGTCGTCAGCTCAAGATCACTGAGCCTGATTGAAGCCAGTCCCAGTCGTTGCTGTCCTTTGACCGAACTGAAGTCCCCGCCAAGATAAAGAGTCTGCTGATCCCCGGACAAGGTCATCGACAGGACGTCCCCACCCAGAATTTTTGAATCAAAGATTTCCGCATCCCCAGAGTCCGAATCCAGCACGGCCAGACTGCGAATCACGGGGGCACCGATACTTTGGAAAGTACCTCCGACAAAAACACCGCCCGCACCCACGGCCACGGTATTGACCGGAGCGTCTTCGCCCCCGGCAATCATCAGATCCAAATCCTTAACTGTGCCGGCGCCCGTCGTTGTGATGGCAGCCACACCCGGCATAACCTTGCCACCGATGGCAGAAAAATCACCATAAACGTAAAGTGTGCTGGCCCCGTCATGCACAATGCCTGAAACAGTTCCCAGGGTGCTGGCATTTACAGGGTTCGGAACCCACGTGGTGTCCAAAGACATGTCACTGGTGTTGTAACGGGCAATCCCATGAGCACTCGTGGCACCAACAGACGTGAAACGGCCACCGATATAAAGGTATCCGGCCGCGTAATGAACGCTGTTGAGCTCACTGTTGGGAACACTTGCGGGATTGGCCTGAAGATTTCCGTTTTCGTCGAACTTTGCCATAAAGTTACGACCGACTCCACCCACTGATGTGAAGGCGCCGACGGCATGAACGTAGGTCCCGTCAAAGGCAACCCCGTAAAAACCCGATCGGAACGTTGTGGACTTTTGCCAGGAAATGACGCCGGTGGATTTATCAATGGCAATAAGACCCGAAGTCGGACTGTTGTATGAATTCACGCGCGTCGCGTAGACCTTCGTTGCCGAAACGGCAATCCCAGTAAGGTCTGTGTAAGTCGGATCCAGCCATGGATTCCAAGTCGTGATCGTGGCACCCGTCGTGGCATTGTAGGCCAGAATAGAACTCATCATTACGCCGCTGCTGCTTAAATTGGAACCTCCAACATAAAGCACATTGTTGGCCTGATCATGAGCCAGCACCGTGATATTGCCATAAACACGGTTCTGGAAATTCGGATCCAAGCTGCCATCAGCCAGCAAGTGAATCACACCCTCGGCGGAAGTGGTTTGGTACGAGCCGGAAACGGCGATATATAGGCCCCCGGCACCATCACTGGTGGAGGCCAGAACCTTGTTGTTGAAACGAATGCCCGAAGCCCACAGCGAGGCACCGGTCGTAGCATTCACCACCGAACCAAAGGGATTGCTTACACTGTTGAATGAGCCGCCGACGTAAAGCTTTCCATCCGCCAGGGCCAATTTGGCATTTTCCAACTCTGGAGATTTCGGAAGATTGCCAAAGGGTTTAAAATCCTCATCCAGCGAACCATTGGCTTTCAATCGCGCCAAGCCCGAACGACTGACGCCGTCGACATCCGTAAATGATCCGGAAATAAAGAAGCCGCCTTCGCCATCGGGGATGGATTGTCTGACTTCACCTGTGATCGTGGGACGGGCCATCGAAGCATTAAGATCTGATCCAAAAATTGGGAAACCACAGGGTCCAGCATGAGTGAACTGTCCCACCAGTAAATATTCATCCTGCCCCAGATTTAACGGAGGCCCGTATTCGCCATTCAGGCAATAAGTGGATGCCGAGGTTTTCCCAAGACCAGGACCCGGTCCTGGAGAACTGGGTCCCAGAGTGGTGGAACCATCAATCAAACTGGCGTCGATAGAGCAACCAGCATTTATCAAGACTAATACGATCAAGAAGATAAACTGCATATTGTCTTATCGGTCTCAAGCTTCGAGGGCATGAAACAACCGAAGCACAAATCATGAAATTGAATAAAAAATGAGCTTAACTCGAGGCCGGTTCTAATTTGACCGTCTCATTTCGAAATGCTCCCTCAGTGGGAGCAAAAAGATTTTTTCAGTCTTGTTAAAAACTCATCAAACCAAACCGGTGTCCGATAAGCGAGAAGGAAGTACTTACAGATATTTGCGACAGCCTGAACGTTTTAACGAGATGGGTATAGGATGACAACAAAGTTAATTTTTGGATCTTTTGCAGCTTTAGCGATGTCCACTTTCATTTCAGGCTGCAGTCTCAACGCTGAACTGATGGAGCCGTCCAAAGTCGTCCAAGCCCCTTCCTCCGTCCGTCTGCCCGCCGTCGGCGCCCCGGATCTTTCATTTGGTGGGTCCGGGTTTGTTCAGCACAAGATCAATATGGCTGTGGATCTCTCAAGCTCCATCAACAATCTGGTGGTGGATGCCTCGGGTAAAATCTATCTTGCGGGCACAACGAACTATCAACTTGAAATTATGTCGATGAATGCTGATGGTTCCGTGAACACCTCGTTTGGTTCGCAAGGCTATTTCCGTTCAAGAACGCCGACCTATGGTGAAGATTCACAAATGGTTCTTTTCAATCAAAGCGGTGTGGATTACATACAATTGGTCAGTACCTACATTGACTATACAACTTTTGGCAACCGACTGCTGGTTTCCCGCCTGACTTCACAAGGCTCGGCTGTAAATTCCTTCGGCACAAATGGCGAAGTTAACATCGCAATGCCGGACAATACCGTACTAAAAAATATTCTTCGCCACTCGGATGGCAGCTTTTCCATCGTGTTTATGTATGACAGATGGCCATCCCAAATCCGCATCCTGAAACTGACAGCAAACGGGGCTGTGGACGCCAGCTACGGCGACAATGGGCAGGCGATTCATATGGAATCTCCGGATGATCACGACTATCTGGCTTCAACCGTGGACAGTTCTGGTCGTGTCGTCGTTCTGGCCCGCGATCTTACTGGCGATTATATCAATAAAATCTGGAGAACCACAACCACCGGACTGGCGGACACGTCATTCAATACGACAGGCATGGTCACTTTGAACTCGGTGACCCCTCAGGCGTTCGTTACTATTGTGACTGACACCAGCAACCGCATTTTAATTGCTGGAGATCGAACCAATGCCACCAAAGCCGTCGCCTATCGCTTTACCGAGGCCGGAGCTTTGGATACAGCGGGCTTTAATTCACCGAACGGTTTCGTACAATATGAAGGCAGTGCGGACCGCACGTTCGTCTCTGCGGCGACCCTGGGTGCTGCAGGCTCTTACCGTTTGCTGGGGCAACGAACTTCGAAATTTGAAGAGTGGTCGATTTCATCTGCCGGAGTTATCACTCTGGCGTCGAACCCGGCAACACAGGCTTCACTGACTCTGCCCGCACAGTATGAGCAAAACACACCATACATTCACTCAATCACAGTTTCTGCAACCAACGAGATCTATGTTCTGCGACGAAGCGACGCCACCATCTATTTTGGCGACCTTCGATCACATACAGACTCACTGATTCACAAGATTCTGCCTAACGGACAACCTGATCCAAGCTTCAATTCCGGTACCTTGCGCATCCTTAATGACCGCCCGATCAGGGAGGTCGCATCTTTCAAGGGACTGACAACCACGGATTCGGCAGGAAACATCTATGCCATCAATGACCTGGAACTTGGTTATGATGGCATTGGAATCTCTATTCATCGCTACAAACCCAACGGGCAACTGGATTCAAGCTATGGTACGGGTGGATATGTACTTGTTCCTGATGTGAAAGCTCTTTATGCACAGATAACCAGCACCGGAAAGCTGCTGATGCGAACCAAGAAATTTACCAGCGGTTCAGGCTGGAGCAGTGGTTTCTTACAACTCACACCTTCCGGCGCGTTCGATAACGACTTTGGCACTGCGGGCGCACGCTTCCTTTCTTTACCCGCGGACCACTTCATAATGTATCCTGGAACAGACCAGAAATACCCGATGACGATCACCAAGTCCGGAGACATCCTGACCATGGTCGTATTCCGCGACGACAATTTGGGCCAGGACTATATTGCGATTTGGAAAGTGGATGCTTCTGGAAACACTGTCACGACTTTCGGAGCCCAGGGCCTGCTGCAGCTTCCCGCTGCAGATGTCTGGAGTGTTTCCCGTCTGATCGAAACCGAGGGTGATTACTTGTACCTTCAAAGTGACATTCGAGACAATGACTGGAAACCGCACGTGGCATTGGCTCGTGTTTCGTTGTCCACCGGCCTCGTCGACACCGCTTTCGGCGGCAGCACGATGTGGAAGAATCTGGACATTGCTGGTGGTACGGACACTTTCCAAAACACCGAACTTGGCGCCGTGGATTCAAAAAACCGTTTGATCGTGGCTGCTTACTATATCACCCCGGACAGCATTCATGGTGATCCGAACAGAATGCTCGTACAGCGTTTTAATTTGGACGGTTCACCCGACACGAGCTTCAATGCTGGCAACCCTTGGGAATTTGAGGCAGATCCAACGATCACCAGCGAAATTTTCGCCTCTATTTCGACAGACATTGATGACAAAGTATTTATTGGAACAAACAGGTCATTGATAGATCCCACCGTGGTCAGGGTCAATACAGTGACTGCATTGAAGGAAAATGGCGAACTGGATACATCCTTCGGGACCGGCGGCACCTACAACCTGACTCCACTGATCAACAGTTCAGACACCTCCGCCGCCATTGTTGGCCAGAGCTGGACGCCCAGCGGAAAGCTGGTGATTTCTGTCAACGGATACGAGCACCCTTCCACCGGCAGATCCTGGGACATGTTGCTGACCTTAAAATAGGCTGCCGTGTGGCGACCTAGGGCAGCGTTCGCGACTGAACGTAGGTTTGTCGGTCAGCGCCAGACGAATAAAAATGCAAGGTCTTTTGTTTCAAGACAACGGACTTGATAGACTTCGATTCGCGCAATGACGGCAGTGTGTAGGTATTCTTCAGCACGATCGGGTTCTGGCTGTAGTCAAACTCGAAAACCTTCAAGTTCCGGGTGGTGTTCTGGTAAGTCAGAACAAGATGGTTCTTTTCATCCAAAGCATACGGCGGAACCAGGTGTTCAACATCCACAGGAAGTTGCACCTGCACGAACTGCCCGCTGCTGTCGAACTTGAAAATATCGATGCTGTTATTCGTAACAAATCCATACTGCGAAGAATTCGCCAGCTTCAGCCCCCCGGGAAAAACTGCCGGCCAGATACGACTGAAAATCGACGTGGCTTGTTTGGTTTTCCAATTGTAGGTCAAAGTTTCCATATTACGGATGTTCGGTCCGTCATTTTGGGTGATGAAAAAGAAGTCCTCAAATTTTGAAAAGACGATCTTCACAACAGATGAATTGTAGCCAGTGCCCATTGGCAGAAAAGCAATAGATTCAACAGTATTCTGCCCATACCGATAGTCAAAAACGTAATAATTGGATCCGCGGGCACTGACTTGGTCCAAAAAGAAAGCCAGACGGATTTTGTCATTCACGTATTTCACCTGATTCAACCCCAGACGGCCCGGAAACAAAGTCGAGCTGATCAGTTTCAGATCATTTTTGTCATAAACCAGAACTCCCCGCCCGTCTGCCGCAGTGGTTTCCAAAAGAAACACTGGTGAATCACTCATCGAAAAAATCTGACGGAAAGAACCCCGTTTTTCCGTCGCAGCGTCGTACAAAACTTCAACCGTGGAGGGTGCCGAAGGACGAATGAATTGAAGTGCTGAATGGCTTTTATGCCAGAACACCAGATTATTGCCAATGCTATCAACGACAAAGTCCCCGGAATTGTCCTGAACGCCTTTGGCAAAGGTTCGGGCAAATAGAAGCGAACATTGACGAGACATCACATCAACCCTGAAAAGCGCCGCATGCCCTTCTTTATCGTGTTTGCCCCGAGTGGCAGCACTGCTGAACAGATAAATATTATTTCCAATGACGGCCGGGGAACCCAAAGTGCCAACAGTGCTGGGATGAGTTTTATCCAACCCCGCAAGAGAGCAGATCAGCTGATCTTGAATAAAGGCCTCACCATTTTTTTCCACACGAAAAACTTTGTCAGAATCAATAATCGTGGATTTTGCCGAAGCCAGACTGGAACACAACAAAAAGGCCAAAAACAAACCAGAAAATTTCATCGAAAAACCTCTCTCATCCATGTTTCTACAAGGACTATCAACCGGGAAAAATGGCGTCAATTTCCACCATCAACCCGGCTGCCAGAGAACGTTCCGACAACAACCGCAGTTGGCTCACCTGCTCCGCCTGAAAAAATCGGAATCATTGCTTGTGGCGCTCGGGATGAGCGCCACAGATTCAATGGCCGAGCAAGCTGCGATCGACTTTCACAACCACACCTGCATTTGCTTTGCCACTGACGTACGCCACCAGAGTCGCCAGCAATGAAACCCCCAATGCCGTCCAAGCCGTCGTTATCAGATTTCCGTTGTCGATCGCAACTCCGCCTGCCCAGGCGCCAATTGCATTGCCCAGATTGAAGGCCGCAATATTAAGAGCGGACACCAGGGTTGGCGCTTCTGCCGCATGTTCCAATGCACGCATTTGCAGTGGCGGGACCGTCGCAAAACCGGCAAAGCCCAGCAGAGTGACCAAAACCAAGGCTGCCAGTTTATAGCCCATCAAAAAGGTGAATCCGAACAAAACCAAAGACAACAACATCAGTGTTCCAACCAAAGTTCTGTTCAGATGTTTATCCGCCCATTTGCCACCGACGATATTTCCAACGACCAAGCCCGCACCAAACAGCAGCAGGATCGGAGAAACCGACGCCATTTCAAATCCCGACACATCCGTCAGTATCGGCGCAATATAAGTGAATACGGCGAAAACCCCTGCAAAGCCAAAGACCGTCAACAGCAGGCTCAACAAAACCTGCGGCTTCATCACGACGCTGATTTCTTTAGCCATGCCAGCCGAATCCCCTGTTTCTTTTGTTGCAGGAACAAAGAAAATCAACGCCGCCATTGCCAAAGGTCCCACGGCTGTCACTGCCCAAAAAGTCGCATGCCATCCATAGTTTTGACCAAGCCACGTGCCAAAGGGAACCCCCAAGACGTTAGCAAGGGTTAAGCCCGTGAACATCAAAGCAATCGCCGTGGCCTTTTGATTTGGTTTTACAAGACTGGTCGCAAGCACCGACCCGATCCCAAAAAATGTTCCGTGCGCAAAGGATGTCAAAACCCGTGCGATCATCAAAATCGTATAATTCGGCGCCAAGGCACAAATCAGATTCCCCACAGTAAAGATCGCCATCAGAATCACCAGAGCACGCTTCTTCGGCCACTTCGCCGAAAGCAGCGACAGCACCGGCGCCCCGATCGCCACGCCCAGCGCATAGCCACTGACCAGCAGTCCCGCCGACGAAAGGCTCACACCCAGGTCCTTGGCCATCTGGGGCAACAGGCCCATAATCACAAATTCAGTCGTTCCAATTCCAAACGCCCCGATCATCAGCGCGTATATTGCTAAAGGCATTTTAGCCTCCTTGTATAACCACCAATCTAACAGGATTGTGGTTGCTCATTTAGTCACGAATAGGCAAAATATATTTGATTTGGAGTCAACAATGAAAACGACCCTGGACGAGCTGCAAACCTTTATAACGATTGTGGATACAGGCTCTATCAGCGCTGCGGCTGAAGAACTGAATCAAACCCCGTCCGGGATCAGCCGCACCCTTGCAAGGCTTGAAAAAAAGCTGCGCGTGACTTTGCTAAGAAGAACCACGCGTAAGCTGGATCTGACTGCGGAAGGTGAAAGATTCCTGCAAAGTTCCCGGGAAGTCATTCAGGCCCTGGAAAACGCCGAAGAATCTGTGGGTTCCAAAAGCACACCTTCCGGAGTTCTGCGGATTGATTCAGCGTCACCGTTTATTTTGCATTCGGTTGTGCCTTACCTGAATGAGTTCCACAAACTGTATCCGGAAGTGCAAGTGGAGCTGTTTAACAGTGAACGCAATATTGATCTGATTGAAAACCGCATCGACGTCGCCATCCGCTTGGGTGAACTTGCCGACTCGTCCCTTCACGCGGTGAGCCTGGGACAAAGCAAACGAAGAGTTCTGGCCAGCCCACAATACCTGAAAGCCTATGGCACCCCAAAAAGTGTCGAAGACCTGCAGAATCATGTCCTTATTGGTTTTACGGACCCACAAAAGCTGAACCACTGGCCACTTAAATACAACGGTGGCACCCGCTATCCGATCAAAGCAAAGTTCAGCGCCTCCAGCGGAGAAACAATTCTTCGCATGGTCAAAAGCGGCCTGGGCATCGCCTGCCTTGGCGACTTTATGACAATCCCCGAACGCGAAAGCGGCGACTTGGTCCAAGTCCTGCCCGGAGCCGCCATCGAACAAAAAGAACAAATACACGCCATCTACTACAAAAACGCGCAGCTCTCTTTACGAGCCGACGTCTTCATAAAATTCCTAAAATCAAAACTAAAAAACGCCCTATAGATACTAGAAATTTACGATGAAAGAAAGTCGACAAAGCAAGCCGAATCTCAAAGAGCGAAGGATGGTGCAGTCGGCAGTCGTGCCCGCGCCAAAATGCGCCAGTGGCGCATTTTGGTGAGGAGCATGCGCGAGGCTCTTGCCGCGAAGGCGGCAAATGTCGAGCGCATAGGAAATGCGCGCTCGATGCGCGCATTTCCGCGTCCTGCCGGAGCAAGCAACATCAAACGAAGCAATATTAAAAGGAAAAAAGAAAAGAAGAATGGTGCAGTCGGCAGGACTCGAACCTGCAACCCCTTGGTTCGAAGTCTCTGGTACATTGATCGCTGGTGACAACGATTGAATACGCCTGACGTACTAAAGATCCGTCTTTTCAAACACTTAGTTCCCTCTGAACGCATTCAAGGCTATTCAACTGCTGTCTTCAAGTTTCGACTTTTTGGCCCCTCTATGGCCCCTCAAGTCTTTTAGAAGACAAAAAAGTCAAATAGTTGAGAGGAAGCAATATGCCAGCGGTTCTTTTGAATGCAAAAATGGTAGATGGAATTAAGCCACCCACCGACAAAAAGGTTATCGAGTATTTCGACGATAAGGTCAGAGGCCTTTGCCTAAGAGTTTATTCTAGCGGAACTAAAACATGGACTCTTCGCATTAAGCATGGCGGAGACAAGAAGAGACTTACGCTTGGAGATGCCGGGATCCTACCATTGGCCGATGCGAGAACAAAGGCGAGAGAGCTTCTTCTTGCGCATATCAAGGGCGAAGATATCATCAATCCGCCAGCCCCCACATTGAGCTTCCGGGAACTGGCAATGGAATACATCGATAAGCACTCCAAGCCCAATAAACGCTCCTGGAAGGAGGATGCCCGCAAATACAACGTCGATCTTGACCCGATCTTTGGCAATGTACTTGTAGATCAAATCACACGACGCGACATTATCAAGTACCTAGATGGACTTGTGAAAAATGGATTCACAATCAAAGTTAATCGAAATCACGGTCTTATCCGTGAAATCCTTAATTTTGGTGTCGATCGTGAATATCTAACGGCATCGCCAGCAGCAGGTATTAAAAAGAGGGTCAAAGAGATCTCACGGGATCGCGTTCTTAGTGACGAAGAGATCAAGAAAGTATGGCTTGCTATCGGAAAAATGAAATCCCCTTCCAAAGAATTCTTTCAAATGTACTTCATGACGGGCCAAAGAGCGTCAGAGGTAAAACAGTTCCTTAAAGCCCAAATTAACCTAGAACGCCTGACTATTGGAGTCCCAAAAGAGGTTTCAAAGAACAAACGCCATCATGTAATTCCAATAACACAGGAAATGTTACCACTCATTAACCATGCCCACTCGAACTTCAGAGAGTCTAAGTGGCTTTTTCCAAGCACCGTGGTATTCCGCAGAGACAAAACTACCGGCGACTTCCATATTTCAAACATTCAGAAAGCTATTCAAAGGCTCCGTAAGACCTCTGGAGTAGACTTCAATGGTCATGACTTTAGAAGAACTATGGCAACTTGGCTAGCCGCATCGGGTGTAGAACGTATGACAATCTCTAAACTACTAAATCATTCAGATAAATCAATTACGGCAGTTTACGATCGGTACTCTTATGACAACGAGAAACGGCTTGCCCTTGAAAAGTGGACGTCTTTTTTAGCACAGATCAAAAATACATAATCCGCAAAAGCTTCCTCGCCAGAAGTCCTATCAAACGAAACACCGACCTTCCGTCAGCCATTTAGAAAAGAGCAATGCCACTAGTCCAATTTTTCCATAAAAACACTATTTTTAGTTTACCTAATGAATATGATACTGGAACATTCATGGTTAATGCAGATGATGGTCGCTTTAAAGCCTTTGCATCACGATTATGCTTCTGCGGGAAGTACTAAATAAAAAACATCATTCGGATATTAGTGAAATATTAAAGGAAAGTATGACTCCACACGATAGTAACAAGCCAGCTATCCCCGCAACACGAAATCTCTCAATTGACACATTCTCCGAGAATTTATCCAACTACCTAACAGATTTAGGTCTTCCCGCCACCGGAATCTTAGTTCCCGTAAATGAAAGAATGAAGGTAATAAAAAATCTACCCGATATTTCGGCCGATCTCACACCAGAGCAACGAGATCGTGCGATGTACATTTCTAAGTTCGTTGCTGCTTGCGCGGCCGGTCTATTTGATGCAGCACTTAACTTTCTGTGGAATGAAACGGTCACTAACCTCCGTCATAAAGTCGAAAAATTTGATCTGGAATACTTTTTCGACAGTGCCATCAGCGACCCAAAGAAAAGACCACGCTTTAAGATCGCCGATGACCTTAAGGAATTAGACGATTGGGAACTGGTCAAAGGATGCCTTACCACTGGAATCATTACTGACCTAGGGTACAAGCACCTAGACTATATACGCACTATGAGAAACCATGCTAGCGCTGCGCACCCAAATCACAATCAACTAACAGGTCTGCAAGTTGTCTCCTGGTTAGAAACTTGCCAAAAGGAAGTTCTTTCAAGAGAGCCAGAAGGAGCTGTCGTCGAAGTTCGACGACTTCTCTCTAATATACGATCTCAGTCTTTCGTTCCGGCAGATATCCCACAAATCGAATCCGCGGTAGTGAGACTGCCAAACGACCTTGTTTCTTCTCTGGCGAGAACTCTCTTTGGGATGTTCTCAGATCCAAGCATTCCTTCTTCAGTCAGAAACAATATATATCTAGTTACTCCGTGCGTTTGGAAGCGTTCGACAGATGAATCAAAAAAAGCAAATGGCCTATACTATGCGACTCTGGCGGCAAATGGGGACATCCCCAAAAAGCAGAATGTGTATGCGCTTCTAAGTGCAGTAGATGGCCTTTCATTCTTACCTGAAGACAGCAAGGCCGTAGACCTTCAGATGCTGCTACAAAGCCTTTGGCAAGCTCATCATGGATACAACAACTTCGCAAATGAAGGGGCCCCAGCGGCACACATCCAAAAGTATATTCCTCCAAATGGAGATATCCCTCCCTCTATTGAATACCAATACATTAAAACTATTGCGATGTGCCGCATGGGCAACGGATATGGGGTTTCATGGTCTGCAAAAAACACCTACGATGACCTTATCGGTCGGTTTAGCTCCCGCCAGGTTGCCATTCTATTAATGTTATTCACGAAAGATGTCGAATTCCAGACCCATCTTCAGTTCAATTTAAATGCGAAGAACTTCATGGAAATAATCACATTAATTAAAAATTCAAACTCTGATCCCAAAATAACTCCGTTGCTCAACAGAATTCTGTCTCTAGCTCCAATAGATATGAGACCCCTATCAGGAGACTCTACTTTCCAAACTGACGTAGAGGATCTCTACTTAAAAACAAAATAGATCTTTAGGGCTGCATCTAATTAAAAGATGCAGCCCTAATCTAAATGACTACAATTTGAATCTGCGCATTTTTTGCTTTGAACATCTTATTCCCTAAAATCCATCCACGTATCTCGCTTTCACATGGAAATACAATTATATGTGGTATGCCATGCTTGAAGTAGTCAATATCTTCTCGTGATGGCCTCCGCAAATGCCTTGGGTGCGGATGAGAATGTCCTTCTGCTAGCACCACTAATTCTTTTTTTGAAATAGCAGTTAGAACTTCACTTCTTTGCTTCCTATCCCATACATAGCGATGCCTCGTCGTTTGCGACGCATTCTTAATTCTAAACACGGACACTATGCAGTCATTTCTACCTGCGCAGATGAATCCCACCTCATTATAAGACATCGACCAAGCCAACAGCTGTAAATAACACTTTTCCTTGATTTTAATAGTCTTAGCTACATCTGAGCTATGGCTTGCTTTAGGCACTTAACTGCATCCTCCATGACAAGTTTGATCTGGGCGTGATTCTTAAGCTTGTTACGACGCCGCAGTAATATGATCTCGGAAGTCTGATCATTCAGCTCTTCCAACCTTGTGACATAAAGGCGGTCATTGGAGACTTCAATTCTTCTTCTTGCGATGCGCCTCTGAGGGCGCGACAGATGAGAAGCATCTTTAACTGTCAGTGTGTCGATAGTCTTTCTTGTTCCATCTATCTTCACAGCTTGTCCAACCATGAGACGCGCCACCTCACGGCTCGGTTGACCACTAGCAAGTAGATAGAGCACCGATACCTTGCTGCCTAGAACTGCCTTGGTCTGATGATCTTTGAATCGAGTATGCAAGTTGATAAGTCTTGACGCCTGAATTTCGCTGAGTCCAATACTCTTTATGGCCTTTTGAAACTCTTGTCGGCAAAGTAGCTCACGCAGCCTTTGCAAATGGCCGCCAACCCCGATGAGAGACTTTAGTGATTTCTTATATGACAGTCTAATTTTGTCGATTAGAGCTTTCGCCTCCTGGTTTACGAACGAGGAACGAACGCTGGTACTACGCTGCTTTTGGCTCATACAGACTCCATTTGTGTTAGTTCTATGGTATTGCGTGACCACGTGACCAACGAAGCAAATGCGTCGCAAAACAACCACTTAACTATATGATATTATATGGTTTTTTTTGCGTTTTTTAACCATTGAAACACCACGTAATGCATAATAAAATGATGTTGTGTTTGCGTGACTGCGTGATGACTACCAAATTGGTAACGAATAACAGAGCTTGATTCTGTTCCTGACCCCGATTTTATTTGGACACCCAACCCAGGGGGTCTTTATGGAAACAACGTCTAACAGACGGAAAGTATTTACACAGGAAAAGAAGCAATTAATCATCAAAGAGCACAATTCCCAGGGAATTTCTATCCCAGTGCTTGCCAGGAAATACGGGGTTCATGCTATCACTCTTTATAGTTGGAAGAGGCAAATGAACCACAAAAAAGACGAATCCCCAATCAGTGCGGAATACATTCAAAAGTTGATCGAAGAAAACGACAAACTCAAGGCTGAGAATCAGAATCTCAAAGCTAAAGTTGGCGATTTGACGATCAAGAATGACATCTTAAAAGATGGCCTGGAGATCGTTCAAAAAAAAGCGATATTAAAAGCACTTCAACCGCCAAAGAAGTCAAAGCGCTTAATCGGTATGAAGTAAGTCAGATCGCAGAAGTTTTCGAAATCAGCCGAAGTTCAATTTATTACGAACCAGTTTCTCAGGAGGAAATTGGCATGCCTCGCCATTACCAAAAATCAGACGATCAAATAATTTTAGAAGAAATCAAAGCCGTTATTGCAATTAGAGCCACCTATGGCTACCGCCGGGTGACAACGATGGTGAATCGCCAAAGATCCCTTGATGGTCGCAATAAGATCAATCGCAAGCGTGTTCAAAGAATCATGCGCATGAATGGTCTTTCATTGCCACAAACAATGCCACAGCCAAAAAGGCCACATACGGGAGTTGTTATGACTATGTTCCCGAATCTGCGTTGGTGTTCAGATGGCATGGAAATCCGCTGTTTTAACGGCGACAAAGTTTTCGTGGCGTTTGCTTTGGATTGTTGTGATCGCGAAGCATTTGCTTACGTCGCTAGGACTGAGCCGCTATCAGCTACCGACATAGAGGAATTGATGGTTAAAGCTGTTGAAGCGAGATTTGGTGAGTCATTGAGATGTCCTCGCGAAATTCAGTGGTTGTCAGATCGAGGGTCAATTTACCGTGCGAAGTCCGTGAAGGATCTTGGCAAAGAGTTAAATCTGAATTGCTGTTACACCAGAGCCTACAGCCCAGAATCCAACGGCATGGCTGAAGCATTCGTTAAAACAATCAAAAGGGATTACGTTTATCAGGCTGACTGTGACAGCGCAGAGACGGTTCTCAAGCTTTTGCCGCAGTGGTTTGCAGATTATAACAATATTGCTCCGCACTCAGCACTTGGCATGAAGAGCCCGGTCGAGTACAAAGGGTCCGTGAACTTTTAAACCGTGTCCAAAAAATCGGGGTTCACTCCAATTCTTCCGATTCAACTCCACGAACAAATGTCTGCACTTTTTCTACTTATCAATTTTAACAACTTATCCGACTTATATAGAAATTGAGTATTTCGCAGAACTATACAGTGCGCGAAGCAGAACCATTTCTTCAGGAGACTACATGTCCTCAGATGTCAATAAATCCATTTCCAACAAAGCCAGATACGGAGATTTCGCACACGAGACCATATCTGCGAAACAGCGCCCTTATGTTAGCAATGCAACTGACCAACTCATTAAGGTGATCGCGAAGGAAGTGAATCGGCACAAGCTAACTTACGAGCAGCTTAAAAGAGTCTTCCGCGAAGTCAGGACTCGGTGTCACCTGGAAACTCCGAAACAAGGAACTAAACTCATCGAGCTTCCCTCAGATGCGGACCTTGAGAAATTCTTTTCGACAATTCCCGATCCCGTACACAAGCTGATATTCCAATTCCTTCTAGGAACAGGGTTGAGAATTTCTGAGCTTTGCACCCTTGAGGTTAGAAGAATTGATTTCCCCCAGAATACGGCCTTTATAAAAGAGGGCAAAGGCAACAAAGACAGAGTCATTGTTTTTGGAAACAACCTAAAGTCAAAGATTGAGCTTTACTTGGCCGGGCGTAATAACAGATACCTTTTCGAGTCCTCCCTACAAACGAAATATACTCCTCGCAGAATACAGCAACTCGCCGTTCAATATAGCAAAACATCTTCCGTCAAAATTCATCCCCATTTACTAAGACACCTGTACGCTACGAAGCTCGCAGAAGCTGGACTATCGGAAGATCAAAGAGCCCCGATTCAACTCCACGAACAAATGTCTGCACTTTTTCTACTTATCAATTTTAACAACTTATCCGACTTATATAGAAATTGAGTATTTCGCAGAACTATACAGTGCGCGAAGCAGAACCATTTCTTCAGGAGACTACATGTCCTCAGATGTCAATAAATCCATTTCCAACAAAGCCAGATACGGAGATTTCGCACACGAGACCATATCTGCGAAACAGCGCCCTTATGTTAGCAATGCAACTGACCAACTCATTAAGGTGATCGCGAAGGAAGTGAATCGGCACAAGCTAACTTACGAGCAGCTTAAAAGAGTCTTCCGCGAAGTCAGGACTCGGTGTCACCTGGAAACTCCGAAACAAGGAACTAAACTCATCGAGCTTCCCTCAGATGCGGACCTTGAGAAATTCTTTTCGACAATTCCCGATCCCGTACACAAGCTGATATTCCAATTCCTTCTAGGAACAGGGTTGAGAATTTCTGAGCTTTGCACCCTTGAGGTTAGAAGAATTGATTTCCCCCAGAATACGGCCTTTATAAAAGAGGGCAAAGGCAACAAAGACAGAGTCATTGTTTTTGGAAACAACCTAAAGTCAAAGATTGAGCTTTACTTGGCCGGGCGTAATAACAGATACCTTTTCGAGTCCTCCCTACAAACGAAATATACTCCTCGCAGAATACAGCAACTCGCCGTTCAATATAGCAAAACATCTTCCGTCAAAATTCATCCCCATTTACTAAGACACCTGTACGCTACGAAGCTCGCAGAAGCTGGACTATCGGAAGATCAAAGAGCCATTTTATGCGGTCACTCAAAGAACTCTAATGCACAACAAATCTATACCCACCTATCTTTGGCAGGAGTGAAAAATCAAGCCATTGAAGCACTAGATAAAATTTAAAAGGAGAGCCAATGAAAGCAATGTCCAAAGTAAACTGGGAAGATCCCCTGACCTTTAGATACATTAGCAAAGGGGACCGAGTTAAGGTAAGCACAGAGAACGGAATTATCACAGACTTTATCTTGCAGGAAGTCGTCAATGACGGGCTCTACCTAGTACCCCCAAGCCTCTTTAAACAAGATCGAACGTCCATACAAGCCTCTGTAATACTAGCCAGCACCATGACCCTAAGGTCTTTCAAAATTAAACGAAACGAGAGCGTCACAGTCACAAGGAAAGATGGGAAATCAGTGAGTCTAATCGTGGATTCAATTCCGAACGGCAACTCGCTAATCCTAAGAGATCCCAAGTTAAAGTCTTCATTTAGCATTAAGCAACTACTGCAGCATCTACTTAGATAACCAACCAATTTATTCCTTAGTGCTGTAAAGGAAAGGCTTCCACATACCAATGTTAGCTGCTGCTGTTACCGAGTAGTCCGCTGAGTGCAATACTGTTAGCTCCGGACTCTGGAAGCTCACGCGATCTACCATCAACAACTGCACAAAAGTCGCTGGAATGTTTTCTGTTTTGTAAGACCCTCTAGCGATAAAAGTACAAGACTGACCCGGTTCCAACTCTACGTACACTTCCATGTCTGCAAGTGTGGAAGAACCTTCAAAAGATTCCATTGCATTCAAATGCGTAGCTGAACCCGACTTCTCAAAACCTTGAGTCGCACAAGTACCCAGACCACGAATACCAGCTGCACGGAAACCCG
Source organism: Bdellovibrio bacteriovorus str. Tiberius (assembly GCF_000317895.1). Classification (NCBI taxonomy): domain Bacteria; kingdom Pseudomonadati; phylum Bdellovibrionota; class Bdellovibrionia; order Bdellovibrionales; family Pseudobdellovibrionaceae; genus Bdellovibrio; species Bdellovibrio bacteriovorus. The sequence continues at coordinate 1,255,866 of NC_019567.1, read as the reverse complement.
ATGACGCAAAACCACTAATGTTAGTTACTTTGATTTCTTTACCACAGTCAGGAATGATACCTTCGCAAACTTTCCCTTCAGTTGGACCTGAAGTATTAATCCACAAGTCAGTTACGTTTGAGTTAACAACCTCTAGCTGAAGTTTACCTCTATTGATGAAATAGATCTGACCCAAGTTTCTCTGAAGTGCTTGCACACCATTTCTCTTGTAGTACAAAGTCTCGCTAGTCTCTGTGAACTCGTGAATACCATTTGGACCGAACACTGGATGCACTGGAAGTTTGTCGAACTTACAAAGTAACTCTACAGAACCCGGATCCCCATAAGCTGGGATAGTACCTACTATATGACAAACACGACCCGAAGCCGTTTCGATAGAATCTGTCTGTGCATTGAAAACAGTAGTACCCGTACGCATAACCAACACTGTTTCCTCATTCGCATAACCAATGATAGTAGGATTCAATGTAGATATATGTAGATAGTAGTTAGATCCGAACGGTCTGGTATATGCGTGAAAGTTTTCGTCAAAAACTGAACCGTTCAATGAAGTACCTGGTACGTTTGGTTCTGTGCTGCCGTTGTCATCCGTACCCGATGTCGGTGGTTTCAATGGTACGATTTCTGCGCTACCTCCACCGCCTGCTGACAAACAACCCTGCAAAAGAAGGGTAAGCACTGGCACCAATAGCATATTTAGGCGCATATTCATGTTGGACCTCCCAAATCAATAACTAGTTTATCGGCCCCTCGTCTGAAGTCTAAAGTCGACCGAGTGAAAGGCTGTGCATGATTCAGAAGTATGTGTGGGAAAATCTCAAGATATAAACGTGAGTTATGGGGCTAGTGCCTCTCGCCGAGGCATTAATAGTTATTGTGCGCACCATTCCGGACAGCCCTTACTTACCGTAGATACAGCTTTTTGCGACTCTGGCATTAAGTGACTCCTCAGTCACTTCTTTCATTTGCCAATATCCATCCATATTCTCTACAGCGCAGACAGAGTTACTTGGAGCAGATCCAGTTAAAGCGCGATACTTCTTACTTTGACTCAAGAGCTCGTCCTCACCAGCCATTATAGACGCAGTCAATCCTCGTACTCGTCGAGCATCAGTATAGCCAGACCGTTGAGCCAGAGTCTTTTCCCGATCTAAATGCTCTTTCGCCGTTAAGATATAAAGATATGCCTTACAGTAGCTCTGAAGCGCTCTTGCGCTTTGACACTCCGCTGAGCGCTCCATTTTATCAGATTTCTCGCGATCAACCTCTTTTTGCTTCTGAAGTTCAGCTAACTTTTTGCTTTCCTCCTGCTCCAAAAGAGTCCGTCTTCGCTCGGCATCCTTTTGCCGAACTGCTTGTGCCTTCTCATCCTTTATTCTCTGTGCGTGAGCCTTTTTTTCATCTTCCTGCTTTCGACGATCTTGCTCCAGCTTCTCATTAGTAGCAACTCGGGCAGCCTCACCAGCCCCAACAAGATCCTCAATCTCAAGATAGCACGTACATCCTTCTGCATATTTGGCTGCGCTGGCAGCAGAAGAGTCATACACATTACCATTGAACGGATGACTGTCTCGCTTATAGGATGAAAACTGGAAAAACCAGCTATAAATGGCACTATCATTATTAATATCAGCATGACATTTTGAGTATTCGGCGCAGGAGGTAATCCGCGCATCTTTTTTGTCCTTCTTCTCTTGATAAGATGCAATATTCTTGCGAATAACCTCTTCATTCTTGGATATCATCAGGGCGCCAGTTAAGCCGGAACGTCTACATTTTTCCAAGAACCCAAGAGCCCATTTAGCCTTCGCCATGCTTTCTTCATTGACGATGCTCAATCCAATTTGATCGGCGCTTGACAATGATGCGTTTGCGCTAAAATCTTTGATGCATTCGGCTCTATCAGCATAAGCAGTCGAATAGACAAAAAGAACACCAATGCCCAGCAAGATCCAACGTGATAGGTTCATTCAAGCTCTCCTGCATCTCTGTTATTTTTCTTTCTTGGCACTAGTCGATCAATACGAATTCTAGCATACCCATCAAAGTAGGGAACAGATTGAAACAACTCGGAAACAGTACGACCGTTGCCAGCCTCTTCTTCCCCAGTAAGTAGCCATGAGAACGAGCAGTCTACGTTGTCTGCAAGCCTTTTGACCGCCTTCAAATCATTAGGAGCGGCCCCACGCACCCACGAGTCAATCACAGAAGGAGCAACTCCAATGGCCTTAGCAATTTGCCTTCGACTGATTCCTTTTTCATCAAGAACTGACTGCAAACGATTGCCCCAATGCTCATCATTGGACTCATTTAATCTTCTTTTTTCTGACTTCATTGTTTGCCTGCTCACTCGTCACCAACCTGCAAACATATTTTTATGTTCTAAGTACTGCGATGCAAGCAGTGAGTTCTGGTCCAGCCTGAAGTATCACGTGGCACGTACAAATCTACGCACCCAGCAAAGGCGGCTCCATTCTGCAAACTAGGCTGAAAATGCACGCCTATCTACGCCTTTTAAAGTGAATGCCCAACATATTGTTCGAGACTTTCAACAAGGCAATTCAAAACTCATAGTGGCTTTGGAAGCTCAACTGTTCTTGATTCATAAAGAATCCGTCGCTTTCCAAATAGACGATAGAAAAGTCTATCAAAGAAGTCCGTACGATAATGTGGTGTAAGAATAATAACACTAGGGCATCGCAGCGTTCCGTGGACAGGACATGCATTTAGAAAGATCAAAACTTCTTCCTTCTTGGAGCCGGTAAAATCCCCCTTGGCAATTACAAACAACTGCGAACTCCAAAGCCATTTTGTACATACTTCAAGGTATCCAGCATCCCTATCAATAATCTTAGCCGATCTCTTCAATAGTTGACCAAGCAAAGTTTTCGTAGATCCCTCATCAGATTCCATAAAAATATTTGCAGGAAGTCGGCTTGGATATTTAAAGACCTCATCAACCTCTCTTGAAAAGGCTCCATCACTCTTACTGGCCCCTGAGAGAGCATGCAAAATTCTTGCAGGAATATCGAAAGTGTATAGGCCGGCCTTAAATTCTGCGTTACAGGATGCCTCATATCCTTCGGCACTATATTTCAGATAATCATTTATAGTTCTCACCTGTACTTGATTCTCTTCCCTTCTAAGGAAAAAGTCGTCAACCATTTCCGTTTGAAAAATAACGGGAATATCAAGTGCGCTTGCGCCAGCCAACTCAGGATATAAAGGACTATTTGGCGGAATTCTAACTCTATCGAACTCGCGAAAAAGCTCTTTAAAGTCTTCTTTGGAAATGAGCCCTTGATCGAGAACGACTTGCATCGAACCAATTACTTTTGCTGCATTTAAATTTGCTGCGATCTCATTGGCTCGACGAATAACCTCATTCTTTAAAGCAGCAGCCTTTGCCAAATAAATGCTCGCATTGGGAAGTTCATGATAGTATTTAGTTTTATTACAAGGGGCACACGCGATTGAATAGTTATCTAAGCTATCAAAATCAAACGATTCAGATAAATTCAACTCAGCTCTTTTTAAAATCTCAAGTGCGGCCGCCGAAACTGAACTTAAAGGAACGATATGCTCCACATGATATTCTTTTTCCGTCGGATGACTACAATATGCGCACTTCTTAGCCCACAACTCCCAAAGTGCCATCCTTATTTCTGGAGAAATTTTCTTTCGACGACGTCGATCCACAGCAAGCTCCTAGCAACAGATTTCCTATGAAGTTCAGACCCCAATTAACAAATTTGGTGATGGAATCCGTGACCCTGTAGAATATCACGAATTCCACGCTCGAAAACGAATTTCTTTCTCAATTCCATCGCCTAAGTATTGCCAATATCTTTAGTGGTTACACCATTTCCTCAGCCAACTCGCCCATCTTGCCCTCAAAAAAAGGTGCATCGTTCTTTTGCCATTCCTAAATTTTAGAGGCATAAGAATTACTTCAAAATCCCTTTTAAAATTTCCATTTTTATCCAGATTTTTTCTCGCTTGAGTAAACCCTAAGGCAAGTACATCTTCTTGAAATCTTACAAATTTTTCTAGATGCCTCTTGTGCTCTGATCGAAGAAGAAAGGTATTATATATTTTGATACGATCCAAGAGATTAGTATCTTCAATTTTGGCCAGGTCAGATAGTCTATATATCCCCTTCGCAATAAGATTCTTCTTTCTAATCTGGAACTCCATTTTGATTTCTTCGACGCGATCGCTTCTCATCCATGCCGGCTTTGCACCTTCCGTGTATACTGAGGTACGGACTCCTTGCCCGTTAGAGTGAAATCCCGTAATTCCACCTCCACCCAAGTCCGTCTTATCTCCGGTGTATCTCGACTTCCTTCTGTTCCACTTTAAATGAGTCGTATAAATTAGAAAGTTTGCAGGAACCTCATGACAGTTCAAAGCAAAACCAATATCCACCCTATTAATTTGATGGCTCTCCTTCTCAAAAAAGTCTGAAATCAGGGAAGAAAGAAATACTTCCAAGTCGCCGTAACTAGTCATTGCAAACCGTATAGTCATAGCGATCTTATACTTCCATTTAGACTCATTTAAGCAATCTACATACAAACTAAACTCTACTCCTTGAATCGAGATCAGTCTCAATCCTTTCTTGTATCCACTTCTTGGTGTCCTTTTATAGAGTTTTTGACACTTCTCTACAAAAGTTTGATTTAGCTTATTGAAATGCACTTCTAAAGTATCAATAAAACATTCAACTTTAATATCTTGTCTTTTATGGATAACCCTAAGCTCGGGAGACTGACGGTAAAACATACGTGTTACGTGAGTTTTAATGTACTTCTTACTCATACCAGGCTCTCTTGAGATTGATCTTTAGCCTTTTCTAGGCCCATACATTGTTCTTTTTGTTCAATTCTCTTCACCTTAAGAGTCGCCAACACTTCCTGAATATCGCTAGCAGTATCGGGAGAGATCACACCAACTTTTCCAATGTCGTCGTTTAGAGACGCAAGCAGAGAAGATATTCTGTCCATTGCAGCGTCCGCAGCAATCCACAAAGAATGCACTTTTCTCTTAAGCTGCTTTTCCTTCAGGTCTCTATCTCCAAAGCCAAAAATTTCTTCCCTTATTACCCTCAACTCTTCTCTAAGTCTTTTCGTTCGATAAAGGTCAACAGTTCCTTTTTTTCCTTCATTTACTAGAATTTTGATGAACCTCTTTTTTTGAGGCGTCTCTCTAATTTTTTCTACCTCGCGCATAATATGTACGTATGAGTCCGCCGGTATCGATCTTGGGCATGCTCTTCCCGCAGAAACCGCAAACCTAAACATTTGCATTGAGATCTCTAGATGACGCCTTCTGTTTGATACAAATTTAGCCAACACCTCGCCCTCTGCCATTACGGGTCTAAGCCAGTGTTGGCCCACAGTTTCCCAAAACGATTTGCCTAAGATTTCTTGAAGGGCACTTGCAATGCGCCCTATTTCGATGCGCGACTGGGTATCAACAGTCGTCAGTAAATATCGACCTTGATAAAGCAAGCTCTTGATTCTTTCAGCGGTTTCGTCATTAAATCCGGGAAGACCATTTCTATTTGCGATGGCACCACCGCGAACAACTTTCCAGCGTTGTACGTTATCCATTTGCATTTCGGCCTCCGGAGCGGTTGTTTCTTTGTGCAACATCACGACCATAGGGCAAAGAAGCCATATCCGATTCGGTAAGACTTCTACTTTCTGTTTCCACGAACTTACTTTGAATCCAGCGCTCGACGTCCTGCTCAGAGTATCCAAACCTCCCAGGCGATATCTTCGCTCTAGGAACGAATTTTCCCGCTCGCTCCATTCTTAAAATTGTCGATTTAGAAACACCAATTCTTTGTGCCACAATTGCAATACATATGATTTTTACACTCATACATTCTCCTTTGCAGCTTATTCACAGTTTTGTAAAAATCGATTTTCAATATTGGACCACTTAAAAACACATTTTTTCTGGACTACTTAAAAACACAGGCTTGAAAAAAAGAAGTGCTCAGGATAAAAGTCAGGAATGAAAGATATGACACGTTTTTGGGGGTCCCCAAAAATTGCTTTGCAGTTCAAAAAGTTTTCCACGCGCTATCAGGACACGCCAAAGCTCGAACGATTTTTACTGCTCGCACGCGGTTGGAGTAATGGCACAAATGTAGAATGCCCGTATTGTAGTAGCCGCAGGTGTAATCAAGATAAGAAAAGTGCATTAAGGTGGAGATGCGCATTCTGTAAGAACTTTTTTACAATCACAACTAATACGAGCTTACATAGAACTAGAATAGGATATCGCAATTTGGTGTTGCTAGCCTTCCTCGTCGCTAACCATGAGAAGCCATCGCGTGGGCGAGGTAAAAGAATAACAACTATGACCAGTAGTAAGTCCACTACAAGAATTCTGAATGTCTTAGTTAAGCATAAAGACAACGCTGTTGAAAAGCGACATAACAAAGCCCATCTAAGCACGGCGAGGAAGAACTACGCAAGGCTAGCCACGCTAAGCCTTCTAAAAAATGCTTTAACTGTAGTTAAGACTTAAAAAGAGTGGTGCGGCTGGAGAGATTCGAACTCCCGACCCCCTGGTTCGAAGCCAGGTGCTCTATCCAGCTGAACTACAGCCGCACATAATGAACAAAACGATTTAGTAGCTCTGCCATTTGGACCCTCTGGGGACCCTTTGGCAACAATGCAACTTTAGCAGTCTCATAACACCTTGGAAACAATACTTTTTTTCGATCAAGAACTTTTCGGTTTACTTGATTCGAAGCCAAGTGCTCTATCCATTGAACTACGACTGCACAGAGGGTCCCAGACTATCAATGAAGCCCGGAAGAACGCAAGGAATGAACTGGCGCGCCGTGGCGCCAGAATCCTTAATCTTTGATAATAAGATGATTTTTAAGCTCGTTGGTCCCAGCGGAAGCCAGCGGGAAATGGGTCTGCAGATCTTTACCGCAAGCCTCGATAGCCGCCACGAAACCTTGTGCCCACTGCCCTTGATGAAGGCTCTTCCCCAGAATTCCAAGAATTTCATCCCAGTGTTCCTTCGGAAGCTTTTTGGAAATTCCCTCATCGGCCAGCACGACCGCCTTTTTTTCCATCACAGAAACAAAGATCAAAACCCCGGTCCCGCCTTCCGTGCGATGAATACGGTTTAGATAGAATTCCAAATGCGCGCGCTGATGAACAGAATCGACTTCGTCCTTTTCAGGCACAAACAGCTTCTGAATCCACTTGCTCTTCGCCAACACATGAGAAAGCGCATAAAACGCAACCACTATCACCGGCCACAGATAAACCCAAGGGGTCACCCACAACCAGTCACTGAACGGAAACTCAACAATGACCAAAAACAGAGTCAAAAGCAAAGTCAGCGTCAAAGGCACATGCCCCACGGCTGAAGACCGACGAACAATTACAGGAACAATCTCTCCAGAAGTGGCTTCTTCCATTTTGGAAATAGCCGCCTCAATCCGCGCAAGATCAGCCTCAGAAAGATATTTATTAATCCAAGCCATAAAGTTCCCTCAAAAAAATCAATTCTACCAACCAAACCCACAACTGAACCGCCGAGGTTAGGTTTCAAGAAAAAAGCGAATCCAGGTTGGTAAGCCGATACTCCGCCTTGGCTTGGGCTATGGCCTTAGTGCCTTGAGCGCGAGTTCCGCAGCGAACCCAAATTCCACCAGCGGCAGCCACAAAAAACCAAAAAGAGCGAGGACTGTCCGAGCGAGCAAGGCACTAAGGCCATAACCCAAGCCAAGGACCGAGAGCCACGGCATTACCAACTGCCGGATGAGCCCCCACCGCTGAAGCCGCCGCCGCCACCGGACCAGCCGCCGCCTCCTCCACCAGAAGACCATCCTCCACCGCCGCCATAGCCACCGCCCCAGCCGCCACCACGAAGATGACGCCCACGACCGCCACCAAAGCGACCCAGGATAGAAATAATGATGAAAAGAATGATGATCACACCAATGGGAATATCACCACCGGAACCATCACGGTCACTTTTTGCAGGAACACCTTCCTGCAACCCATTTTGTTCAGCGAACTCTTTATCCGCCAGGCGCAGAATTTCGTGTGTGCCCAGAACGATACCGGCAGAAAACTGACGGGCACGGAACAACGGCACCACCTGATCACGAATGATCCGACTAGCGATCACATCGGGAATTGCGCCTTCAAGGCCCTGCCCGACTTCGATACGCAGCTTGCGGTCATTCGCCGCAATCAGGAACAAAACCCCGTTGTCTTTTTTCTCGTCCCCCAGCTTCCATTTGTCAGTGACAGCAATAGAAGCCATCTCGATGGGCATACCATCCAAGGTGGGAACGATCAAAACCTGAACTTGAGCGACCCCGCGTTTGTTGAAGTCATAAAGAAGCTGCATCAGCTCTTGACGGTCATTGCGGGAAAGATAGCCAACCTCGTCCATCACAGGACCGGTCAAGGTCGGCACTTGGAACTCAGCCCGAGCCGAAAGACTCAGGGCCAAGAAGAATGCGAAAAAGGAAACTGTCAGTAAACGCATGTTCCCTGACAAACTAGAACTTCACTTCCGGAGCTTTTTCAGCAGAAGCCTTTTCTTCCGGAGTCATGTCCCACTGAGGCATTTTTTCGAAGTGATACATGATCGCATTTGTCCAGCTAGTCGGCGGAACGCTGACCTGATTGTTAAATGCATTGATCGTTTCAATGTATCTTTGACGAGCAATCGTGATGCGGTTTTCAGTGCCCTCAAGCTGCGCCTGAAGATCACGGAAGTTCTGATCCGCTTTCAATTGCGGGTACTGTTCAGACACCACCATCAAACGACCCAAAGCCTGAGACAAACCACTTTGCGCCTGCTGGAATTTAGCAAGCTGTTCAGGCGTCACCTTGGAAGGATCAATCTGCATGGAAGTCGCTTTGGCACGAGCCTCAGTCACCGCCGTCAAAGTAGCTTCTTCGTGCTTCGCATAACCCTTAACAACATTCACAAGATTCGGAATCAAATCAGCCCGACGTTTGTATTGATTGTTCACTTCAGCCAAAGCAGCCTCAGTAGCATTCTTAGATTGAGGAAGCGATTGAATCCCACAACCAACCATAAACGGCATCAACATCAGGGCAAGAACTAGAATACGGTTTTTCATAAAAACAAAGGCCTCCGTTAGATTCGTTAGAACTTATAGCTGGACATCGACGCGAGTTCCGCAGTGAGGCAAAACAGCCTCAGCGGAGCCACCGCCAAAAAAACACGAACGAGGACTGTCTGAGCGGCGAGGTCCAGCTATAAGTTCTAACGAATCTCCCAGTGACCCACAATAAAAACCGAATTATAGTAGTCGGATGACACGGATAATTAAGCTTCAACACACCGAAATAGCGGGCTGCATCTTCGTTGACAAGATTGCAGGTCTGAACACCCATACGCCCGAGTATGGTCAGCGCGGCTGTGTCGAAATTTATGAAGAAGAGCTGGATCGCAAGCTCTACACCGTGCATCGTCTGGACAAGGCGACTTCGGGCGCTTTGGTCTTTGCCACCAGCTCTGAAATTGCGGCACAACTGACGCAAGCCTTTGAACAGCACAAGGTTGAAAAGAAGTACCTTTTCCTGACCGACAAAAAAATCGCTCGCACTGAATTCACTTATGAGTCCTTCATCCAGAAGGAAAAAAACGTCTTTGTCAGCCGCGAGACTGCCGAGCCCAATTCCAAAACCAGCTTCAAATGGGTGAAATCATTGGGTCCTTATCAGTTGTGGGAGGCCGTGCCTCACTCCGGCAAACCTCACCAGATCCGTCTGCATGCTGAAGCCAATGGCATCGCCATTCTGGGCGACAGCGAACACAATGGTTCACGTCACTTCCGCCTGTGCCTGCATTCTCAGGTTTTGGGCTTTGAACTGAATGGCCAGGCCGTGCGCTTTGAAACGGCCCTGCCTCACTGGGCCGAAGACAACGCCACCACGGACCCGGAAGAACAAATTCTGAACGAGGCCTTCCAGCGCCGCGAACGCATGTTCAATTTTATGACCCTGACCGACGAATGTCTGCGCCTCAGCCACCGCGAGATGGACACTTACCGCATTGATCAGTACGGCGATCATCTTTGGGTTTACTGGTACAAAGAATCCGACCCCACCGTGCAGGATCTGCTGCGCTTTGAAAAAATCGCAAAGAAATATCACAAAAAGATCCTGATTCGCAAAATGCTTAATCGTGGCGAAGATCCCAACGCCGAACTGCTGTGGAAGATCGGTAATACCGCCACCCGCTGGCAGGCCAAGGAAAACGGCGTGCTGTACGATCTGCGCAGTGATACCGGTTTGTCACCGGGCCTGTTCCTGGATCAGCGCGAAAACCGTCTGTGGGTCAAAGAACACGCTCAGGACCGCAGCGTTTTAAATCTGTTTTCATACACCAGCGGCTTTAGCGTCGTATCAGCCCTGGCTGGCGCGCGCGAAGTTTGCACGGTCGACGTGTCCCAGAACTTCATCGACTGGAGCAAACAAAACTTCGTCCTGAACGGTCTGGATCCGGAAGCTGAAAATCATGAATTCTGGGTGCAGGATTGCATCTTGTTCTTAAAGGGCACCATCCGACGCAAACGCAAGTTCGGATTGATCGTCTGTGACCCTCCGTCCTTCGGCCGATCCAAAGGTGGTGTGTTCTCAATCAGCAAAAGCTTCGACGAGCTTTTGATCAACTGCCTGTACTGTCTGCAAAAAGATGGTTTGTTGTTGTTCTGTACGAACTATGAAAAGTGGACGACCGGCGATTTGCATCTGCGCCTGAACAAACTCAAGCGCGAATTTTCGTTCAAAATCCTGCCGGCTCCGGCACAAGGAATGGACTTTGAGCTCCCGGATCAGGAGCCCCTGATGAAGTCCATCATCATAAGAAAAAACTAAGGATAGAATTCGTAACGAAGCTGAATGCGCTCTTCCCCTTGCAGGCCCATTTTCGAGCCGCTGGCATAGGGAGGAATTCCGCGTGCGGTCTTCTTCTTTTTCGCCGGGTGGAATTTATCATTCACGAAACAGTCAAAGCGCTTGTCTTTGCAAAGGGTGTTGAATTCCTTCTTGCTCCCTTTGTGCACGTAAAGCTCCACCGCCTTGGTCATACGATCCAACAACGCCAGCCCCTGCGGGTCCACCACAATTCCGGAATTACGGGCCATTTCAGCAGGGCTCGCTTCGGCTTTCGGGGCCTTGTCGGACTTCGACGACTTCGCGGCGGCTTTCTTTTCTGCCGGCAAATCATCAAAATCCAGATCCTTGGTTTTCTTGGTCGCACAGGCAGACAACACCAGGGCTACGGCCACAATCATCAAATATCTCATCTCAACACCCACTCACCCCAAAGCATGCCCTCTCCGTTTGGATGGGCTTTGGCATAATTATAAAACTCTGTGACGAACGCCGCACGTTCTTTCTGATAAGGATACTTCCAGTCCTTTTCATCCGCAGGCACGGTCAGGACATCATAGTCATTGCTTAGTTCAGTATTGTGCTTGATGATTGCTTCAAACGAATCCGCCTTGGCATTTTTCAGCATGTCGTACAAAACCATAAATGTCGTCGTCCGGCCTTTGCCAGCACGACAGTGGAAATGCACCCAGGCATTTTCCGGCAATGCGCGCACGCTTTCAATAAAACGATCCACTTCAGAATCCACCGGGCGCACATGGTCCGTCACTGTCAGGCGCACGTACTGGTGGCCCCCGGTGCGGATCATGCTTTCTTCGGTTTCGATGCTTTGAATGGTGGTGGTGCCGATCTTTTCCCCGACACGCAGATCACCCAACAAACGGCGCTCACGGCGAACAGCTTCTTCGTGGTTCAAATCCGCATTGGCCCAGTCTCGATCCGCATACCAGGTCACCGGGATGTCATTGATCAGACCATGGGATTCCTGGCGCAGATCGAAAACATACAACGAGGCTTTGTTCTTTTTAACAGGCTTAGAAACCTCTTTCAGCGCCTTCGGGCTGAAGGTGGCACTACCAGACATGCGCAAAGAATCATTCTTGCGATAGTTCATGGGCTTGGCGGTGGCATGATCATTATCAAACACCAGCTCTACCGGAGTTGTCGGCTGAGGTCTTGTCATGAAAAAAGGAATTTTAGTGCTGACCGGTTTATCCGGAGTAAGGCTTACGGTCTTTTCCGCACAAGCAGCGACCGCAAACAGAACGGGAAGCAAAAGCAGTTTCTTCATTGGAGTCCCCTTTCTTTCCAATAAGGTTATTGGAAATTAAAGGGCGACACAAGTTTGAAGTGTTACAGATTTCCGCGGGAAAACATTTCTTCCAGATACTGGGCCGCACTGTCCTGGGTTCTCATGTAATAGTGAGCACGCAAGATCCCCTGCTCTTCATCAGTCAGGGAGGCGTTGGTTCCACGGCGGTTCAGTCGGTCCTGGGAAATATGATACAGACCCAGGGCACCAGCCACGGAAATGTTGAAACTTTGCACAAAGCCCGTCATGGGAATGATGATCGTCTGATCGGCCGCTGCAATCATTTCCGGGGTCACACCGTCGCGCTCGTTACCAAGCACCAGAGCGCTCTTGCCGCTGAAGTCAATTTCATGCAGAGGTTTGGCGTTTGCATCCAGATGGGTCACATAGATTTTGTAACCCTGATTCTTCAAAGCCTTCACGCAGTCCGCAGTCTTTTTCCATTTTTTGACTTCGACCCACTTGTCAGCCCCTTGGGTGACACGATTGGCTTCTTTGAATTTTTCCTGGGTTTCAATAACATGGAAATTGCCAAATCCAAGACCCTCAGCGGATCTCATCACGGCAGAAATATTGCCACGGTCATAGATGCCCTCAAGCACCACGGCCGTGTCAAAATTGCGAAGCGCCACCACTTTTTCGATCTTCTGGCGGCGTTCATCAGTCAGCAGGGGCCCGATCTTCTCCAGCACCAGCTGGTAGTTCACGCGAAGATTGGCATTGATTTCAAGTTCGGGCCCGTATGGGAACATTCTGACCTCTGTAGACAGGACTATTTGTAAAGAGCTTCCGGATTTTTTGCCAGGTCGCGAGTGATGTTCTTCTGGTGGGCTTCCAAAGTGCCGCCACCGATCTCAAGCAACTTCGCGTCTCTCCAAAGTCTTTCCACCACGTATTCGCCCACATAACCGTAACCACCCAGAACCTGGATCGCGCGGTCCGCCACGTTTTTCGCCATAGTGGTTGCCACAAGCTTCACACCGTCAGAATCCAGACGGTTGCCTTCTTTGTTCAAATCCATACGGCGTGCCGTTTCGTATACATACGCACGAGCCGCTTTGTATTCAGCGTAGGAATCGGCGATATAACGCTGCATCTGACCGAAGTGGTTCAAAGATTTGCCGAAGGCCTCACGCTCTGTCGCGTAACGGTTCATGATTTCGATAGAACGACGGGCAATACCCAGGCTCATCGCCGCCAAGGTCAGGCGCTCGATTTCAAGGTTGCGCATCATGTGCAGCATGGAATCACCTTCGTGACCGATCAGTGAAGAAGCGGGAACGTGACAATCCTGGAAGACAAGTTCCGCGGTGTTGGAACCACGCATGCCCAATTTGTCTTTGATCTTCTGACCAACTTCGAAACCTTTGTGGCTTTTTTCAACCAGGAAAGTGGAAATCAAAGCGCGGCCGTGTTTTTCACCCGTGCGGGCATAAACCAGAACCAGATCACAAGCGGTGTTGTTTTCATCAATCGTGCCGTTGGTGATCCACATTTTGCGGCCGTTGATGATATACTCATCACCTTTTTTTACGGCCGTCGTCTGCATGCCCAGAACGTCTGTTCCGATTGCAGGTTCTGACATCGCCATGGAACCAACCCATTCACCAGAGCAAAGCTTTGGCAAAATACGGTGGCGCTGTTCATCACTGCCGTTCACGGCAATGTTGTTCACGCAAAGCATGGAGTGCGCCAGGTAAGCCAGGCAGAAGCCCGGATCCGCGGCCGAGAATTCTTCATGAACGATGGTCGCCGCTGTGGCATCCATCCCTGCACCGCCAAACTGTTCAGGAACAGTGATTCCCAACAGACCCAACTCACCCACTTTGCGGAACAGCTCCAGATTGAACTTTTCACTGCGATCATGTTCGTGCGCCTGCGGCTCGATTTCAGCTTCAGTGAAAGACTTCAATGTTTCACGCAACATCGCGTGTTCAGGTGTTGGATTGTACAGATCAAATTCTTTCCAATTGAAAGACATATTAGGACTCCTTAAAACGGTGCAGTACAGTCTGGTGAATCTATGTAGTGACTGCCTTCGGGGCAAGGTTTTGACCACAATAATGCGTCGCATCTGCGCCATTTAACAAGGGGCCCGGCATTGGTTCTGGACGCAAATCCGGGGGTGGAATACCTTTAAATTCCTCGAGGGAGACCGCAGAATATGAAAGCCGCTGTATTGGGCATTGGAACCGAGCTGACCGACGGGCAGATTGTAAACAAAAACGCCTCTTGGATTTCAAAGAAGCTCAAAGATCTGGGACTGACCACCAAAGCCCACCTCGTGGTTCCCGACGAACGCCCCCTGATGCTTGAGGGGATCGAATTCTGTGCCGCCAAAGCCGACTTGATTTTTATTACCGGTGGCTTGGGGCCGACATCAGATGATTTTACCCGCGATGTGGTGGCCGACTGGGCTGGAAGAAAGCTGCTCTTTGATGAGGGCAGCTGGCAGCACGTCAACGACCGCCTGACTTCCCGGGGCTATGTCGTCAAAGACATCCAGCGCCAGCAGTGTTATTTCCCCGAAGGCGCCACCATTCTTCCCAACCGTGAAGGCACCGCCAATGGTTTTAGTTTGGAAGCTCACGGTAAAAAAGTTTTTGTTCTGCCCGGCCCCCCGCGCGAAATCGAAGCGGTGTGGGATGCAAACATTCAGAACTGGATTGCGGAACAGGCTGAAAATCTGGATCCCTATCTGACCCGCAAGTGGGACACCCTGGGTGTTGGTGAATCCGACGTGGCCGTGATCGTCGAAGAAGTTCTTAAAGGTATTGCCGTGGAAAAAGGTTACCGCGTGCATCTGCCCTATGTGGAGGTAAAGGCCTCGTACTATCGCAGTGAAGAATCCGCCCTGCAGCCCGCCTTTGAACAGCTGACCGAAGCCCTGCAGTTTTGCACCCTGGCCCGCGACGGCGAAGACGCTGCCGAAATCTTTGCCGACAAGCTTAAGCAGATTCCTTCACTTTGCGTGATTGATGAAGTCACCGGTCAGTTTTTGATGAATCGCCTGATGCCGGTGCTGCGTGGATTTATGACCGATCAAATGTGGAGTTTTTCAAAGTCCCGCGAGGTAAAAAGCCCGGCCGGACTGCATTTGCATGTGTTGCCTAAGGATGAACACAGTTGCGAGGTCAGTTTGGAATACAAGGGGCGGAAGGTGAAGGACTTTGTCACCAGCCCTTACAAGTCAGCGAATATGAAAGAGCGCCGTCATCAGTATTTTGCCGAAATGGCTCTGATTTTCTGGGTTCGCAATCTGTGACTAGCCGGCCTTTTTAAAGCCCGAGAAAAGCTTTCCGAAGAAGCTTTTCTTCGTCCAGTCTTCCGGAGCCTGCACCAGGCGGCGATAGTTCTGGTCAGCATAGCGAAGATGGTCATACACCATTGCGCAGGCGTCCTGCACAGAGTTGTATTCTTTCGGTGTGATCGCATTGCGATAGAAATCACCGGCCACATCAATACTGCCATTGGAATTCAGGAACACTTCAATCACTCCGAAATCGAAGTACTTGCGCTGCTCCAGCGGACGGGCTTTCAGTCCTTCAAATTTGAAGTTCTGAAACAACCAGCGTTCGGTGGCATTTTCCAGAATTTTTGTCTCAATGTAAGACACAATGTTGCTGTTCATATTCCCTCACCCTGATGGACGTTCTGATAGGGCATAAGTCTGCATCTCTTATCGGCTCATGGAACACTTTTATTTAGGATTAACCAGAAAATTGATGAAAAACTGATTTACTTCCTTAAGTAAAAACAAAAGCCCCCTGGAGTATTTGCTCCAAGGGGCTTTCCACAATTTCAAATTATTGAAGAAGATCCGTTAGTTCTTCTTGATGTTAAGACCTTTCAAAGCCTCTGCCATCGCTCCCAAACCAGAGCTGGTGGACGCATGGGACTTCCAGGTTTGATCTTCAGCTTCACCAGGCAATGCCAAAGAAATCTTCTTTTCTTCGAACATGATCTGATCCACCTGAACGGTTACATCGTCGCCGCGTTTTTTGTTTTCGTACTGAGCGGCATCCACAGAATCACGCCACTTGGAGCGAGGCAAAAGACCCGTCACACCCGGAGCGAGAGTCACGAACAAACCGAAAGTTTCTTTCTTTTCCACTTTCCCCTGCACCACAGTGCCCACTGGGAATTTCTGCGGAACCGCCATCCAAGGATTGCCAGCGCCATCAGCTTGCTTCAGTGACAAAGAAATTTTCAGACGTCCATCGACTTCTTCCATTTTGATCAGCTTCACGGTCACTGGCTGACCAGCCATCACAACCTCTTTCGGGTCATGAACGCGGGACCAGGAAAGTTCAGAAACGTGGATCAGACCTTCAATGCCGGATTCCAGTTCCACAAACGCACCAAATTTTTCCAGACGAACGATTTTACCTTCAAGCAAAGCGCCCGGCTGATGTTTCAGCATGAACGTGCCTTCGTTTTCAGCTTTTTGCAGATCCAGAACCTTACGGCGGGATACAACAATGTTGCGCCCTTTTGGATCCAGCTGAGTGATCATGAAATCGAATTTCTTACCAACGTATTCATTGGCATCCTGAACAAAGCGGCTGTCGATCTGGCTGATTGGACAGAACGCCGTTTTACCCTGGATGTTCACGCGGAAACCGCCATTGCAGGTTTCAGTCACGCGGCCTTCCACTGGAAGTTCCATGTCGAATGCGTCTTCCAAAGAATCTGTGGAGGCATTCATCGAGCCTTTTTTCGCCAGACGAACTTCGCCACCTTTGATGGAAACCACAACGCAGTCAATGTAATCGCCGACTTTGTATTTTACTTCTTTGTTTTCATCCAAAAGATCCTTGGTCAGGATCATACCGTCAGTCGGAGTGCCCGTGGCTACGAAGGCCTCTTCTTTACCGATGGAAAGAATCTCGCCATGAACCTGATCGCCCACGGAAAGTTTGGTCTTCATCCCTTTTTCAGATTGAGCAAAAAGTTCTTCGAAACTTGCGAAGTCTTTTTGTTCATTAACGTCATCACCAAAAATATCTTTTTTAGACATAAAGCAGTCCTTAAGTTTAAAGAGAAAAAAGAGAATAAAGCCAGCCCCCCGCTTTGACCAGCACCGCCGCACAAAGCCAAAAAGAAGGTTGGATGGCTAAAGCGGACCCTTTCACCCGCCTTAGGAGCAGCCGACTGTGGTGCCGCAGTTTGGACAGCGATAGCAGCCACTCGTAAGCACTGTGTCACTCCCGCATTCCGGGCATTTCATGGTGAAATTCGGAACACTGACCTCTTCCACGGCTTTGGGCTTTTCCTTCAGATTCAGAGGCTGACTTTGCTTGCTGCCATCCCGGTACACGGCCACCGCTTTAACCCCCAGCTCCCAGGCCAGGAAGTAAATGCGGCTGATGTCTTCTTCGGTGGCGGTGCTTGGCATATTCACCGTCTTGGAAATGGCCCCACTGATAAACGGCTGCACGGCCGCCATCATCTTCACATGGCTTTCCGGGGACAGCACCCGCTGACCCGGCATCGCGGTGGCGGTGTCAAAGACCGGCAGGTCTTCCGGATGCATTTGCGGAGCCCCGACGACCGAGTTGTTTTCTTCAACGTACTTCAAGATCCCCTGGCGTTCTTCCTCGGTGTATTGCAATGCCTCTAAAGCGGCATCGACGGACTGATTCACAATCTGAATCTCGCCCCCACCCACAAGTTTTTTAAATTTGATCAGGGAAAAATCCGGTTCAATCCCGGTGGTGTCACAATCCATCAACAGACCAATGGTTCCCGTCGGCGCAATCACGGTGGCTTGTGAGTTTCTGAAACCGTGCTTTTCCCCGTTAAACAAAACACCTTTCCACAGGTTTTTCACGGCTTTGTCGATCCCTGATGGCAGCATCTTCCAAGCGACCTGATTCAATGCACGCTCGTGCATCTTCATCACCTTCAGCATGGACTTGCTGTTTTTGCGATAGCCCGCAAACGGCCCCTTGGCCCGTGCCATCTCGGAACTGGTCAGATACGCCACCCCTGACATCAGCGAGGTCAAGGCCCCCGCCCATGCCCGGCCTTCGTCGCTGTCATAGGCAACACCTTTTCGCATCAGAAGGCTTCCCAGATTGGCAAAGCCCAATCCCAGAGGACGATAGTCATGGGAGTTCTGCGCAATTTTTTGCGTCGGGTAGCTGGAATAATCCACCAGAATTTCCTGCGCCACGAACAGAGTTCGCGCCGTGTGAATGAAAGATTCAAAATCAAAGTCACCGGTGTCACCCAGGAACTTCACCAGATTGATTGAAGCCAGATTGCAGGCCGAATCATCCAGGAACATATATTCAGAGCACGGATTGCTGGAATGAATGATGTCGGTTTCAGGACAGGTGTGCCACTTGTTGATCGTGTCGTGAAACTGAATGCCCGGATCGGCACACATCCATGCGGCGCGGGTGATACGACTCCACACTTCGGCGGCGGGGATTTCGCGCAACACTTTTCCACTGAGGCGCGCTTTCAGCTTCCATGGGCTTTCTTTTTCGACCGCTTTCATAAAGGCATCGCTGACACGAACTGAGTTATTGGCGTTTTGGCCGGAAACCGTGCGATACGCTTCGCCCTCGAAATCCGCACTGAGACCCGCCGCAATCAACAGATGCGCCTTTTGTTCTTCACGCATCTTCCAGTCGATGAAATCCAGAACTTCGGGGTGATCGATGTCAACCACCACCATCTTGGCTGCGCGTCGGGTGGTGCCGCCGGACTTGATTGCACCCGCCCCTTTATCCAAAACTTCCAGGAAAGAAATCAGGCCCGAGCTTTTTCCGCCGGAACTGGTGGCTTCGTACTTGCTGCGAATTTTTGAAAAGTTACTGCCGGTGCCAGAACCATATTTGAAAAGCTTGGCTTCGGTTTTGGCCAGATCAAAAATGCCTTCGATGCTGTCATCCACACTTTGGATAAAACACGCCGAGCACTGCGGGCGTTCATAGGCGTTTTTGGTGGCTTGAATGGATTTCTTTTTTTCATCCCATGCGAAATGTTCACTGGGACTTTGTGACTTGTATGCTTCCCACAAACCGGCATTGAACCACACCGGGCTGCTGAAGGCCCCGCGCTGGGACAGCAGAATGAATTTCAATTCTTTGGCAAAGATGTCGGCCTCTTTGCGAGTGGCAAAGTATCCGCCCTGGCGAATGGCCGAGGCGGCGATCGCCTTCACCACCCGATCCACCATCTGGCGCACCGAAGTTTCGTGCCCTGTCACCGGCACACCGACTTTGCGGAAATACTTGCTGGCGGCAATATCAATTGCCAACTGAGACCAGCCTTCCGGAGCTTCGACATTTTTCATTTCGAAAAACACTTCACCCTTGCGGTTGCGGATTTCACTGTTCACTCTTTTCCAAGTGAAAAGACTCTCTGGATTTTTACCTCCAGAAACAAAGTACGACGGACTGTGCAGAGTTTGTTTTTTCATACATTCAGTCTAGAGATTCTTTTCTCTTGAGCCAAGCCCACGATTTCGACAGTACGGATGTGCGATACGACCATGGTCCAAGGGCCGGTGTTCTGTTAAGCCTCGGTAATCTATCCCGGGTTTAATCTCTGCCACTTGTTTGTTTACGACAACAATCCGTTAAGAGAAATATGAGAACGTTTCAAAGGACGTGGGGAATGGATCAAGACTCGATCAAAAAAAAGCTCCTCATTATCAAATCCAAGCCCGGAGGCCTGGGAACCGTCGAAGGTTTTTTGAAGAACCGCGACTGGACCATCAAGTCAACGACGAACCTAAAAGAAGCTCTGATTTTTCTGGTTCAGGAGCAGCCTCAGTTCGTGATGGTCAGCATTGATCATCCCAATCGCAAAGTGCGAAATCTGCCGAAAATTCTGGCGCAGGCTTTTCCCTGCTGCGTGATTGTTTTCGCCGAAGAAAACTCGGCCGCCAGCTTCAATCTGCTGAACACCAGTAACAGCGAATACCTTTTGTATCCCCCGGTGACCGGTCCCGCAGTGGAAAGAACCGTTAACAAATTCTATAAAGACCAGCAATCCAAAGGCGTCACCA
The DNA here is from genome assembly GCF_000317895.1 of Bdellovibrio bacteriovorus str. Tiberius. Taxonomy (NCBI): domain Bacteria; kingdom Pseudomonadati; phylum Bdellovibrionota; class Bdellovibrionia; order Bdellovibrionales; family Pseudobdellovibrionaceae; genus Bdellovibrio; species Bdellovibrio bacteriovorus. The sequence continues at coordinate 1,235,606 of NC_019567.1, read as the reverse complement.
ATCCGTTTCAGCGCAATGGCACCGGCACTGCCGAAGACGGCAGTGTGATCGCCATCAAAGGCGAAGGCGGATCCTCGGGAGCACAAAGCGCCCAAAGCATTCTGCAACAGCTGCTTGCCGGTGATGACGGAGGCAATCAGTTTGCCGGAATGGGTGCTGCGGGTAACAACGCCACTGCCACCGGCAATCCCCTGCAATCCAATATCGGCTATATGCCGGGCACAAATTCAGAACTGAATCTGGGGCTGATGCAGCCCTCAGCTCAGAACAACGGCCTTGGTCCCAACTGGGCACAACAAGGTCCCGGTGCAGGCAGCAGCATGGGAAATGGCGCAGATGAAAGTGATGAAACTCTTAATGCGATGCTGATGCGCCAGAATGCAGGCAACAAAGCCGGTTCAGGCTGGGCACCGATGCCCAGCAAAGTGCGCCGCAAAGACCGTCCGACGCCAGAGCAAATTGAAAACAATCCCCTGGCATCGAAACAGGATTCAATCATCCTGCGCGGAACCAAAGACGCTTTGGAAAAATCCTGCATTCAAACCAACTTTGCAGAATCCGAGGCCATCGAAGATTCCACCAACATTTCCTGCATCGTGATCGAGTCCACCCGTTTTTCCGGTTATTTGATCACGGCCATGGGGAAAGACCGCAAGCTGGATGATATTTTCCTGGGGAAGGTGCGCGAACGTCTGTTCCGATTCCTTAAGGACGCTGGTGAAAACATTGAAGACAGCGAATCCATGCAGCTGAAAATCAAAGAGGTGCCGTTCGAGGACTGGGCCCTGGAGCAAGCCGAATTCCTGCGTAAATCCGTGCACGACGGCAACGAGGTCGCCATGGCCTTCTTCCCTCGCCACGATGTAAAAACCACTTTTGGAGAATCCGCCGACGAAGAAATGGCCAGCATCCATTTGAACGAGCTGGCTGGTGACGTGGCCGTGGAATTCAACGTTTATATTTACCTTCCCAAGAACAATAAATACGTCCTTTACACTCCCCGGGGATCCAAATTCTTTAATGTGCAAAAGCAGCGCCTGCAGAATCAAGGCGTGTCCAACCTGCATATTTTGAAGGCCGAAATCCAGGATCTGGATAAATACCGCGCCCAAAACTTCCTGAACGACAAAATCCAGGATTTTGAGACAAAACAAAAAGACAAAGTCGTTGCCTAACGACGTCGTTCCGGCGTTTTTCGTTGACCCCAAGCCTGCACAGGGATTAGCTCATAGGCACTATGGAAATGAGCACCGAACGCCCTATGAGAAAGACTTTGCAGCAGGACAACGGCATCTATCTTGATTACAACGCCACCACTCCGGTGGACCCGCGTGTTTACTCCACGATGGAACCCTACTTCAAAGAACTCTATGGCAATCCTGCCAGCGCCGGTCATCACTGGGGCTGGATCGCGGAAAATGCTATTTCCAAAGCCCGCACCCAAGTGGCTAACTTTATCGGCTGCAAGGGCATGGAAGTCACCTTTACCGGAGGCGCCACCGAATCCAACAACTGGGTGATCTTCGGCCTGATTTCCAAACTGCGTGAAGAAAATCCCGAAGGCCCGATTCATTTTATCACCAGCAATGTCGAACACAGCTCGATCATGAAGGGCATGGCCGCCGCTCAGAAAATGGGCGTGGAAGTAGACTTCCTGCCGGTGAATAAATTCGGCGTGGTTGAACTTGAAGCCGTGAAAGCCGCGATCAAGCCACACACCAAACTGATGAGCTTTATCTGGGTGAACAACGAAATCGGATCCATCAATCCGATTCCGGAAATCGCCGCCGTTTGCAAAGAAAACAAAATTTATCTGCACACCGACGCCACTCAGGCGGTCGGCAAAATCCCGGTGAATGTGACCGAAATGGGCATCGATCTGATGTCTTTCTCGGGTCACAAAATCTATGGCCCGAAGGGTGTGGGCGCTCTTTACATCCGCGGGAAAGATCCGAAGGTTCAGTTGAATCCACTTATCTACGGTGGCGGTCAGGAACGCGGCCTTCGCTCTGGAACTGTGAATGTTCCGGCGGTTGTTGGCTTCGGCACGGCTTGCGAACTTTGCCAGCAGAATTTTGCCGCAGAAGTGCAGCACATGAAAGACCTGCGTGATTTCCTGTGGTCTGAACTTCAGCAAAACATCCCGGGCGTGAAACTGAACGGTCACCCGACGGACAGATCTCCGGCGAATTTGAATATCACTCTGCCTGAAACCAAAACCGAACAAATCCTGCCTCGTTTGCAGAAACTGGGTGTCAGTACCGGCTCGGCCTGTGGTACTGGCGCCATGGTGGTCAGCCACGTTCTGAAGGGCCTGGGACTGAGCACCGATGAGGTTCAGTGCTCTTTGCGCCTAAGCCTGGGCCGTTGGACAACTCAGGACGAATTAAGCCGTGCGGCTCAGATCCTTAAGCAGGCTATGCAAAAATAGTTAATAAATACCAATAGTTAAACAATCTCCCCGGAGGGTCTATCCGGGGCTCCACAGCCCTTGACAGCTGTGTTATACTGGCTTCGATGTTAAAGGAGCTTTCTATGATCATTATTTCACCTGAAGCAGCAACTAAACTGGCTTCCCTTAAAAAAGATGAAGGAAAAGACGATGCGGCTTTTCTGCGTGTCGAGGTGAAAAAAGGCGGCTGTTCAGGCCTGTCTTACAAAATGGATTTCGATACCGTGACTCGCGACGGAGACAAGTTCTTTGAATCCCAAGGCCAGAAAGTGGCGGTGGATTCTCAAAGCATGCTTTATCTATTGGGCATGACGCTGGAATATTCCGGCGGCTTGAACGGCAAAGGGTTTGTGTTCAACAACCCGAACGCCAACAAACACTGCGGCTGCGGATCCAGCTTCAACGTTTAAACTTTTCCAAGAACAAGATGTTTCAAGGGAGTCTCGGCGAGACTCCCTTTTTCTTTTCCGTGCACAAGCGCATACAATTTCGCCGCGATGGCCTCCAGCTGCAAAGCCTGATTCTGCATGGCTTGAGCCGACGCAGACACCTCCTCACTGGCAGCGGCATTCTGCTGGGTGGAGGAATCCATCTGATTCATCGCCACACTCATCTGCGAAATCCCGTGGGACTGCTCCTGGGTGGCCACCGCCACTTCCGCATTCAAGTCCGTCACTTTCTGAATCGAGTTCACGATGTTGCGCAAGGCCTCGCCCCCACGATCAGCAATGCTGACACCCTTATCAATCGTGATCTGCGACTCTTTGATCATGGCGTGAATGTCCTTGGCAGAAGACGCCGATCTTTGCGCCAGGCTGCGAACGGCTTCGGCAACCACGGCAAAACCTTTTCCCTGTTCACCTGCGCGGGCGGCTTCCACCGCAGCATTCAATGCCAGCAGATTTGTCTGGAAGGACAGATCATCAATCACCGCCACCGCTTCCGCCATCTTGCGGGCTTTTTCTGAAACCTCTTTCATCGATTCGATCAAGGCACCAATTTCTTTTTCACCGACCACGGCATACTGACGGGATTCCTGCGCCAGGGTTGCCGCCTGACGACCATTGTCTGCACCGACCTTCACCATAGAGGTCAGTTCTTCCATCGTCGCCACGGTTTCTTCAATCGCACTGGCTGATTCGGTGGAACTGCCAGCCACCTGTAAAGACGCCGCGGCCAGTTGTTCAGAACCTGCCGAAACATCTTTCGACGACAGATGCAAAGCTTGCACGGACTGATCCATCAGGCGCACCACCCGGCGGATCTGTATTGCTCCCAAAGCCAGAACTGACACACCCACCAGCAGACCCACTATGGACACCAGGGCTTCAACCCGGCTGACTTCGATTTGTTCCTGCTGAGTTTCTTTTTCCATCTTCACCATACGCTCTTCGGTAATGGCCTGATTCACGCCATCGATCAGCTCCAAAGATTCTTTCAGATCCTTGCGCACATAAGCTTTGATCTCGGGTTCTGGAGTTTGATTTTGCAAAGCCGTGGTGATCCAGCTGATATTTTCCTTCAGCACGGGCCAGCGGTTTTTCACCTGTTCAAATTCTTTGGCATGTTCCGCCGACTGGGGCAGCTGCAGATACTTTTGCAAGGCCTGCTCGAAGTTGTGCTGGGCGCGATTTAAGCGCTCTATCGCGCGCTGCTGTTCAGTGGCATCTTCAGACCCCAGGGCCATCCATACAAAGCGCGAAATATCATTGGTTGCCGCATCCATCTGACCTGAATAGTGCACCAGCGGTGTGCGCACCGTGGTCGCCTTGGAAAGGCGACTTGCCAGCTCTGATATATAGTAATTCGAACCGGCGATACTGACAGTCAAAGCCAGCAATGGCACCACCAACAGAGCAAAGAGCTTTCCACTTAATCCTTTAAACCAACTGAGATTCATAACTTCCTCCGGCGTAATAACAAACTAAACCTGCCGCACCGTTAGAATGCCCAAGGACTATGACCGGAATGTGGAAGCGTATTTTTATTTTTGAATTGTCTTAAGCTGCAACGGATTCGCTTAAAAACTCACGTATGAGACGCGAAATTTCTTCGGGCTGCGTTTTAATCGCCAGGTGACCTGCACCCGTCAAAATCACGACATCCTCGCAACCGATGTGATTGGCAAAATGACGATAGGCCGCCTGATCAAAAAGCAGATCCTTTTCATCAAAGATCAACCGACATTCACCACGGTACGAATACAAACGCGTGTGCCAGTAAGCCCAGTCTTCAGAACGCAGGATCCAGGCAAAGTGATGAATCATGTGCGCGACAAACTGCAGTTTGCGGCCTTTCAGTGTTTCCACTGACACGTTTCCTTCACTGCGTTCATCGCGGAAGATCTGCGCTGAACGCTTCAGGAAAGCCCTGCCCATCGGGGTTGAAAGCATCACATAGACACTTTTCAAGTTGAGCGGAATGGCAAAGAAGAATTTCAGTTCTTTTGGCAGGAAGTGCCGAATGGGATCGGTCACCATTGGATTGATCAAAACAGTCTTTTCAACCAGATCCGGATGCTGGGTCGCCAGCCCCCAGGACAAAGCACCACCATAGCTTAAACCTGCAAGACGGACCTTTTCCCCCGGGAAGTTTTCACGGATGAACTTGGCGACCGCTTCGATTTGCACGGTGAAGAACAGCTTATCACTGCTCATATAGATGTGGCTAAGATTGGGAACAATCACACGGTAGTGAGCCGACAGAGTATCCGCGATGGATTCCCAATGGTGAACACTTCCTCCATAACCATGAAGAAGTATCAGCAGTGGCCCTTGTCCCCGTTCCCGGTAAGTGATCTTGTGTGACATCCGTGAAACTTATCGGTAAAGATCTGTTTACAGGAAACTGCCCACAGGTCCAGACCGCTCGGATTATTTGTTATCCTTACGGTCCTGCTTTGGCTGCTGCTGTTGAGCTTGCGGATTCTGATTTTGCGGTTTGTTTTGATTCTGACCGCGATTTTGATTCTGATTTTGATTGCGGTTTTGCTGACCGCCGCCTTGAGCCTGCTTTTGATTTTGCTGCTGCTTAGGCTGACCTTGCTTCTGCTGACCCTGTTTTTGCTGGTTTTGCTTCTGCTGGCCCTGCTGTTGGCGATTGCCGCCGCCACCACCCTGTTGTTTTTGCTGCTGTTGGCGGTTCTGCTGCTGGCGCTGTTGCTGTTTTTGTTGCGGCTGTTGCTGTTTTGGCTGGGATTGCGGCTGAGCTTGATTCCCGGCTTCTGCAGAAACTTCCTCAGTGGAAGCCTCAAGGGCCTCACCGCCACGATCCGCCTGCTGATGCTGTGGACGGTCTTCCGGCTTTTCCGACAAAAGCATGGTGTCGTTCACGGCTTTGGATTCGATCTGTTTGTTGGCGCGGAAGCCTCTGATTTTCTTGGTCTTGTTTTCGCTGTTTTGAACCTGTTCAGTCAGGTCCACTGTCACATCCCCATAACAACGAACCTGGCAACTTAAGCGACGACCATCGATGAAATGGCTGGTCCCGATAAGGTTCAGCTCGGCTTTCGTCGGGGGAAGGATGTTCGAATCCCCTTCAGAGATGCGCACACGGCACTCCGCACAGGAAGGAACACCCTTGCAGATGGATCGGATTTCCAGTTTGTTCTCCGTTGCAATCTGCAAAAGGCTCTTGTCAGGAGTGCCCTCAACTTCGATATTCTGCGGAAGAAATTTGATTTTCATAACTCGGATCCCCGATCAATTCTGACTACTTAACAACAATCTTAACGAATTTCTTTTTACCGGCTTTCAGCACGAAGCTTGCGCCGGATTTCAGGTCGATTTTCAAACGAGGGTCCGAAACCTTCTCGCCATCAATCTGCACCCCACCACCCTGGATCAAACGGCCGGCTTCACTGTTGGAAGCCGCCAGCTGAGCTTTCACCATCAACGCCGCCAGACCCACTTGGTCTTCAGCAGTGACTTCAAAGTCAGGCACTTCATCCGGCAGGCCTTTTTCCACGAAGATGCGGTTGAACTCGTCTTCCGCCGCTTGCGCTTCAGCCTGGGAATGGAAACGTTTGATAAGGAATTTTGCAAGTTCCACTTTCACTGTGCGCGGGTGTTTGCGGCCTTCAGTCACATCCGCACGCAGCTGATTCAAACCAGCAGCACCAACATCCGTCAAAAGCTCGTACCAGCGGTACATCAGCTCGTCGGAAATTCGCATGGTTTTTCCGAACATGTCTTTCGGTGTATCCACGACAGAAATATAGTTATCCAAAGATTTGGACATCTTGTTCACGCCATCGATACCTTCAAGAATCGGCATGGTCAGCACGCACTGTGCTTCCATTCCGTAAGCGGCCTGCATCGCACGACCCACCAGAAGGTTGAACTTCTGATCCGTACCACCCAACTCGACGTCGGTTTTCAAAGCCACGGAATCGTAACCTTGAGTCAGCGGATAAATGAACTCGTGAATGCCGATCGGAGTGCCCGATCGGTAGCGTTTGGTGAAATCCTCGCGTTCAAGCAACTGAGCCACGGTGTATTTGGAAGTCATGGTGATGAATTCCGCCGGAGTCATTTTCATGATCCAGCTGGAGTTGTACACGATCTCGGTTTTATCCGGATCCAGGATCTTAAAGATTTGCTTTGCGTAAGAGCGGCCGTTTTCTTCGATCTCTTCGCGAGTCAGCATCGGACGCGTGCTGTTTTTACCGGATGGATCCCCGATCATCGCCGTGAAATCCCCGATCAGGAAGGACACTTTGTGCCCCAGATCCTGGAAGGTTTTCAGTTTGTTGATCACAACGGTGTGACCCAAGTGAATGTCCGGACGTGTTGGATCTGCACCCAGTTTGATATTCAAAGGTTTCTTCGTCTCGATCGAGCGCTTAAGTTTTTTAAGCATGTCCTCGTCGTTGATGAAGTCGGCGGTGCCGAATTTGATTCTTTCCAGCTGCTCCTGCGGGCTCATCATCTTGCATGCTCCACAGAACGGGTTTCACGAACCACTGTGACTTTCACCTGACCGGCCTGAGGCATCTCGCGTTCGATCTTACGAGCGATATCACGGGACAACATCACCGCCTGATCATCCGTCACACGGCTGGATTCAACCAACACACGGATGTCTTTACCTGCTTGCAGCGCCAATGTTTTCAAAACACCGTCGAAGCTATTGCCGATGCTTTCCAGGTCTTCCAGACGATGGATGAATGTATCCATCTGCGGACGACGTGCGCCCGGACGGGAGCTGGAAAGAGTGTAAGCCGCATGAACAATCCAAGCCAGGATAGAGTGAGGTTTTTCCTCTTCATCATGAGCGCGGATCGCGTGGCAAACGTCTTCGGATTCATTGTATTTCTTAGCGGCTTCAGCACCCACGAAAGCATAGCTGCCTTCCACGGTGTGATCGATCGCTTTACCGATATTGTGCAAAAGCCCCGCTCGTCTTGCCAGCTTCACACTGACACCCAGTTCAGCCGCCAGAAGACCGGCGATCGTCGCCACTTCCAATGACTGATTCAAGGCATTTTGCCCCTGGTAAGAGCGGTATTTCAAACCACCGATGATTTTCACCAGTTCAGGGTGCATGTTCGGAATGCCCAGCTCCATCACGTGGCGCTCGCCTTCCTCTTTCATGGACTTCATCAGTTCGTTGCGCTGTTTTTCAGCGACTTCTTCAATACGTGCCGGGTGAACACGACCGTCTTCCATCAGTTTTTCGATGGTACGACGAGCCAGCTCACGGCGAACCGGATCGAAACCGGAGATAACCACCGCCTCTGGAGTGTCATCAACGATCAGATCCACACCGCAGTGTGCTTCCAGCGTGCGGATGTTACGGCCTTCACGGCCGATGATTTTACCCTTCATCTCGTCGTTTGGCAGAGCCAGAACGCTGACAGTTCTTTCAGAAGTGTACTCGGAAGCAAAACGGGAC